>NZ_CP067100.1:6431832-6741057 GCF_016616235.1 Bradyrhizobium diazoefficiens | reverse complement strand
GTCGAAGCGATCGAGGGGGCGAGTCCGTTCGTTGTGAAGACTTCGCGTGGCGACTTCGAGGCGGACAAGGTGTTCGTGGCGAACAACGCCAACGCGCGGGAGCTGGGGCTCCTGAACGATCGCCTTTTCGCGGTCTATACCTATGGTGCGCTCACCCCGGAGCTGGACGATGACGAACTGCAGCGCCTGGGCACAACGCGTGCTTGGGGCGTCCATCCGCCAACCGCAATAGGCACGACCATGCGGAAAATGCTGCGGCGCTTCCTTATTCGCAGCGGCTACTCCTATGAAAACGAGAGCAGCGATCTCGCCAAGGTGCGGGCCAGTCTCGAGCAACTCTATCGCAATCGATTTCCCGGCATGCGCTCCTATGACCTAGAGCATGTTTGGGGTGGTGCGATATGCATGACCTACAACCGACAGTTTTATTTTGGCGAGCCCAGGAGGGGCCTTTTCGCCGCCGTGGGCTGCGGCGGCGGCGGTGTGGTGCGCGGCAGCATTCACGGGAAGTTGCTGGCCGAGATGGCCTGCGGCTCGCAATCGGAACTGCTGAGCGACCGACTTGCGCTCAGTGGCCCCAGCTGGATTCCCCCCGAGCCGTTCCGCAGGATCGGCGCGGCTACTAGTATGGCTTGGGGACGCTGGCGCGCGGGTCGGGAATGCTAGCCGTGGAAGGTGCAATTCGTGCTGTCGTGCGCAATTGGTAAACCCCGTGAATCCGGGACAGTTGGAGATCAAAGTCATTTTGCTTAACGAGCACAGGAAGATCGAATGCTGAGAATCGGAGTGGACATCGGTGGCACCTTCACCGATTTCGCGATCTGGAAAGACGAAGGCGACGGCTATCGACAAATCGATGGCGAGAAGATCCCAACGTCCCGCCCGCGCTTTGCGGAGTCGGTGATCGAGGGGATTACACGCATCACGAAGCGCCACGAACTAGGCCCCAAAGATCCGCTGCTAGTGGTGCACGGCACGACGGTCGGCACCAATGCCGTTATCGAGCTTTCGGAGCAGCCCGTTGCGTTGATCACGACCCAGGGCTACCGGGACATCCTGAGCATTGCACGCTTGCGCTTGGACAAGCCGGTGGATCTCTTCAATAGGCGGACCACGCCGCTCGTTTCCCGCGCGCTGGTGTTCGAGGTCAACGAGCGTCTGCGGGCGGACGGCAGTGTCTATACTCCGATCGATGAGCAATCCGTGGTCAGCGCGCTGACGAAGGCGCGCGACGGTGGCGTGAAAGCGGTCGGGGTGTGCTTGCTGCATGGCTATCGCAACCCAGTGCATGAGGCTCAGATCCTGAAGATCGCACGCGAACGGTTCACGGAGCTCGACGTAATGGCCTCGCACGAAATCTGGCCACAGCAATCGGAATACGAGCGCTCCATGCTGACGCTACTGAACATGTACGTGAAGCGCTTGATGGCCAGCTACATTGGCGAGGTCGACGGCTTCCTGCGCGACAGGCTGCCCAATGCCAGACTGCTCGTGACGAAATCGAACGGCGGCGTCATGTCGGCCGAGGAGGCTTGTCGCCTTCCGGTTCATACCCTGCTGTCTGGTCCGGCGGCGGGCGTCACGGCCGCGCGTACTCTCGCCGAATGGACTCAGAATCCGCGCGTCATGACGATGGACATGGGCGGTACGTCGACCGACGTCGCCCTAGTGCAGGTCGGCCGTCCGACGCTCACCGCTCAGGCCGAGGTCGGCGACTTTCCGTTGTTGCTGCCTGTGACGGCGATCGAGGCCATGGGGGCGGGCGGCGGCTCGATCGCCTGGTTGGACGGCAAGGTACCGAAAGTGGGCCCCCGCAGCGCCGGGTCAAAACCAGGGCCCGCGTGCTACGGTATCGGTGGTACCGAGCCTACCATCACCGACGCATACCTCCTTTGCAACTATCTCTCGCCGCGCGGACTGCTGGGCGGGAAGCTTCAGCTGTCGCGGGAAAAGGCGGAAAAGGCGATGTCCACCATCGCGAACGCGAGCGGCAGCGATGCGATCACGGCAGCAGAAAGCTGCATTGCGATCGCCACGAGCAACATGCTGGCCAAGGTCCTGCCGTTCCTGGCGCGCGCAGGGGTCGGCCCCTCGGACCTGACGCTGATGATCTTCGGCGGTGCCGGCGGTATTCACGGCCCGCTGCTGGCCGAAGAACTGGGCATCAAGCGCATCCTCGTTCCGCGCCTGTCCTCGGTATTCTGCGCCTTCGGCGGCCTGGCGGCGGATCTCGTGCACGACGGGGTGCGTACGGTGACCGGCGCCGGCTCCAACGAAGCAGCACTGCTGCGCGTCTACGACGAACTGGCCCAATCCGGACGCGAGTGGGTCAAGAAACAGACCGCTGGTGGGAAGGTCGAGAAAGTCGATGAGCTATATCTCGCCGAGATGCGCTATGCGGCGCAGTCCTTCACCATCCCCGTCAACGTGACAGATGCCGTTCGTAACGGCGCCGGCCTGGAGGGGTTCACCGAAGCCTTCCATGCCGAGCACAAGGCCCTGTTCGGATTCTCAAGCCCCGGCACGCCGATCGCATTCAACGAACTCATGGTTCGCACGTTCGGGCGGCAGGCCAAGCCCCATGCTCAGGGCGGGGCGGACAAGCAGGAGAAGGAGGTAGCACCGAGCTCGAGGCGCGAGTTGCGCCTGCAGGGACGGTGGTGGCCGGACTGTCCGATCTTCAACCGCAGCGAACTCGTCGCGGGATGGTCGGACGTCGGGCCAGCGGTCATCGAACATGAATTGTCGACCGTGCTCGTGCCGGCGGGCTTCCGCGCTGCGATCAGCCCCCTGGGTGATATCACGATGACGAAGGAGGACTGAGCGATGGATCTCGCACGCGTTGAAATCATGAAGAACCGCTTCGCCGCGATGGTGGAAGAGGCGGTGACGCTGGCCTATCGCACGGCGCATACGACTCTCGTCAAGCAGACGCAGGATTTCGGCATCGCACTGTCGCGTCCCGATGGCGAACGATTCGCATCCCCGATGTCGGCCGGCGCCGCCGGCGGCGGCGGCGGCACCATCGCAGGGATGACACGACATTTCTCGGACTATCAGCCCGGCGACGTCATTGTGACCAACGACCCGTTCAACACTGACGGGCTGGTGACGCACCAGATGGACATCAACCTCGCGCAGCCGATCTTCTACCATGGCGAACTGGTGGCGTTTAGCTGGGCGTTCGTCCACGCCACCGATATCGGCGGCGCGGTGCCCGGCAGTGTGGCGCCGGAACTGCATGAATGCTTCCAAGAGGGGTTCCGCATTCGTCCGACGTGGCTGATCCGCAAGGGGGTGATGAACCAGGACGTCGTCAACTTCATGAAGGACAACTCCCGCATGGGCGACGCAGTGTGGGGAGACCTGGAAGCCATGATGGCGGCAATGCGCCTGCTGGAGCAGCGGGTCGTCGAGCTGTGCGACCGGGTTGGCGCGGCCGCGTTCCGTCAGGGCATCGAGGACGTCATGGACTATGCCGAAGCGAAGGCGCGTTCCGTGATCACGGGCCTGCGCGACGGCGTCTACGAATTCTCCGACTACCTCGACGGTTGCGGAGCCGACGACGCGGTGCACATTCATTGCAAGCTCCAGATCAAGGGCGACGAGGCGAGTGTCGACTTCGCGGGCAGCAGCCCTCAGGTGAATGCAGCGCTGAATTTCCCGCTGGTCACAGGCCTGGGGATGGTGTGCTCGGCGCTCACGAACTACATTATGACGAGAGAGCCGTCGATCCCGCGCAACAACGGGATGCAGCGGCCGATACGTGCGTCCGCCCCTTCGGGCACGGTGATGAACGCCGAGTTTCCCGCCGCCATGGGCAATCGCTGGATGACCGTGATGCGCTGCTACGATGCGCTCATGGGTTGCCTGAACCAGGCCGTCCCAGAAGGCATCGCCGCATGTGGTGCGGGTCAGGCGGGGATCATCGCAGCGTCCTGGCCGGATGCCGTGACCGGCCGGACCAAAGTGGCCGTGGTCGAGCCGTTCTGCGGCGGCTCTGGCGGCCGAATGTGCACCGACGGTGTGGACGGCATCGACACGATGCTCGGGTTCCTCAAGAGCACGCCCGTCGAGCACGTGGAATCGGAAATGCCTTTCCTCGTCCGGCACCACGCGCTTGTGCCAGGCAGCTTCGGCCACGGCCACTACCGCGGGGGCGCATCCATCAGCATCGAACTGGAGTGCCTGAGCGCGCAAGCCGCTGTCACGGTGCGGGGTCTCGAGCGTTTCAATTTCCAACCATGGGCGGTTCGCGGCGGCCAGCCGGGCCGCAATGGCGAGACGTGGTTACTAAAGGCCGACAGAAACGGCGAAAAGGTGTCGCTGGGCCGTTTCGGCCTGCTGCCGATGCAGAAAGGTGACGTGTTGCGGATGATTTCTCCCTCCGGCGGTGGCTTTGGCGATCCGCAGACGCGCCCGCCCGAAATGGTTGTCCAGGACGTGCGCGAGGGCCTTCTCGACGAAGGCGAAGCACGGCACTTCTACGGTGTCGTCATCCGCAATGGCAAGCTGGACGACGCTGCCACTACGCGCAGCCGTGCGAAGATGGCGACGGGCCAACTCGCCCCGCACGTGACGCAAGGAAAGCTGCGGCTTGCCTACGAGGCCCGCTGGCCGACAGAAACCAGTGCTGCATTCGCAAACGCCATTCTGCAGGTACCTCCCGGTCTGCGCACGGCCGTGCAGCGGGAGGCGCGTGCCGCGCTGGCGAGCGGGACGGGCGCGATCGATCCCTCGACGGCGAAGGATGCGGTCGCCACTTCGCTGCGCCGGATGCAGTGCCCAATGCGGCCTGACGCCAACAACCGGCAGGAGCAAAGCTCCGAGATGCGCACATGAGCAGTTACGTCGCCCGCCGCCTCTATGCGATCGTCGCATTGGCCATCGGCATCAGCTTCCTGGTATTTTTGATTCTGCGGCTGATCCCGGGCGATCCGGTGATCGCGATGCTGGGGATGAACGCCGGCGACCAAGCGCTCGTCGACCGCCTGCGGCACCAGCTCGGCCTGGATCGGCCGCTATACGTGCAGTACTTGACCTGGGTCTGGGACGTCCTCCGAGGCGACTTCGGCTATTCGTTCGGCGAGGATCGTCCCGTCACGTCGCTGCTTGCGGCCAATTTCCCTGCGACGATCCAGTTGACCCTCCTCAGCCTCGCTCTTTCGCTTTTCTTCGGGTTCATGCTCGGGATCATCGCCGCGGTCAAACGCAACCAAGCGCTCGATACCGCCACGATGGCCTTCGCGCTGGCCTTCATGTCGATTCCCAGTTTCTGGCTAGGACTACTGCTGATTCTCCTCTTCGCGGTGACGCTGCCCTGGTTCGACGTGGTCGGCGGGACTTCTCTGGGAGGTGCATTTCTACCTGCATTGACGCTGGCCCTCGGCTCGATCGGGTTCAAAGCCCGTTTCGTGAGATCCACCGTCATTGCGGCGATGGCTCAACAGCACGTCATCACGGCGCGCGCCAAGGGGCTGTCCCGCGCACGCGTATTCGTGCGCCACGTCCTCAGGAACGCGCTGCTGCCTATCCTCACCATCGTGGGCATGCAGATCGGGCAATTACTGGCGGGGACGGTGATTGTCGAAACGGTCTTCTCCAGGCCTGGTATCGGCCGTCTCATGGTCCAGTCCATCCTAGCCAAAGACTACCCGACTGTTCAGGCGGTGATTCTTATCATGGCCATGGTGTACGCCACGACGAACTTCATCGTCGACATGCTCTATCCAGTCTTGGACCCGCGAATCGGTCAGCGCTAGCGGGATGGGACACGAGATGCAACTTCAAATGAGCTCAGAGATCTCAGAAATGCCGGCCGAAGCACCGGCAGCCACTGCTGAGACGGCGACGCCGCGCGAGACAACCCTTCAGCGAGTCATGCGTGCCCTCGGGCACCGCAGTCTGTCGATCGGGCTGGCGATCTGCATTGTGCTCATCGCCATGGCGGCGGCGGCACCGCTGCTTGTGTCCGCCGACCCAAGTGCCCAGAACCCTATGCAAACCTTCGCTCCGCCTTCGTGGGCCTTTCCCATGGGAACGGATGCGTTTGGCCGCGACTTGTTCGCGCGCGTCCTGTACGGCGCTCGCACCACGATGCTCGCTAGCCTCTGCGTTGTGATCTTGGGTAGCCTGGTGGGCACGACCATCGGACTGGTGGCGGGCTACTTCGGGGGCACATTCGGCTTCTGCGTCATGCGGGTGATCGACCTCTTGCTGGCGTTTCCCGGGATTCTTCTGGCACTAAGCGTCACGGCCATCTTGGGGCCCGGCCTCGGTAATGGCGTAATCGCCATCGCGGTGGTCCTCATCCCGGTCTATGCCCGGCTAGTGGAAGGCGCGACCGCGGAAGTGCGCAACCTGCCGTACGTCCAGGCCGCGGTCACACTAGGGGCGGGGCCGATGTGGATCATCGTGCGCCACATCCTGCCCAACGTCATTTCGGGCGTCATCGTCTTAACGACCACTTGGCTCGGCGTCGCTTCACTCTGGATCACCGCACTGGGTTTCCTAGGCCTGGGCGTCCAGCCGCCGATGCCTGAGCTCGGCACGATTCTGAACGACGGACAGAACTACATCTCGATGGCTTGGTGGATTACCGTCTCCCCAGGCGTCTTCCTGTCGCTCTTCGTCATCGGCGCGAACCTCGTCGGCGACGGCCTGCGCGATGAAATCGATCCCATGGTCGCACGTCAATGAAATCGCTGGACTCAGCAGAAAGATGAAATCATGAACGGAAAATCGAAAATGTTGAATCGTTTCGCATCGACTGCGGCCGTCATGGCCACCAGCGCGATGGTGTTGTCTTCGCCCATGTCGTTCGCACAGGCCGCCAAGGGTTCTGTCGTCGTCGGGTGGGAATCGACGATCGATACGCTCAACCCCGCGGCCACAGCCTTGCGGGACGTCGCGCCCATCACCAACAACATCTTCGACACGCTCGTCTGGGTCACGCCGGAATTCAAGGTCACACCGCACCTCGCGACAAACTGGAACATTTCTGACGACGGCAAAACCTACACCTTCAAGCTGCGCAACGGCGTGACGTTCCATGACGGGACCCCCTTCAACGCTTCCGCCGTCATCGCCAATTTCGAGTACATCGCGAACAAGGACACGAAGGCACGGTCGGCAATCCCCGCGCTTGGTCCGTGCCTGACCGCCAAGGAGGTCGACGAGTTCACGGTGCAGGTCTCATGCAGCGAGCCTTACGCGCCGTTGCTCACGCAACTGGGCCTGCCCTACCTGGGCATCCAGTCGCCCGCGGCCATCAAGAAATATGGCGCTGAGCTCGGTCTGCATCCGACCGGCACCGGCCCGTTCGTCTTTTATAGCTACAAGCCCAACGAGAGCGTCGTCCTCACGCGGAACGAGAAGTACGACTGGAGCCCGCCTGCCCTAAAGGTCAAGGGGCCGCCGCAGATCGCTTCGTTGACCTTCCAGATCGTGCCGAACGCCCAGTCTCGCGTTAGTCAGTTCATGGCTGGCCAATCGCAGGTGATGAACCGCACGCCCGGCGTTTTCTGGAATTCGCTCAAGAACAATTCCAAGTTCACGCAGATTCCGGTTCCGGTCACGGGCCTGGGCATCTTCGTGGAGCTGAATGCTGGCCGTTTCCCGACCGACGACCTCGCTGTGCGCAAGGCCATCCAGCACTCGGTTGACAAAAAAGGCGTGGTGCAACTGGCAGAAGTTGGGGCATTCCCGATCACGAGTTCGCCGATCTCGAAAGGCATGGTGGGTTATGACGCTTCCCTGGAGAGCTCATACCCGTACGATCCGAAGAAGGCGGCCGCGCTCCTGACGGAGGCGGGCTGGAAAAAGTCCGGGGAATTCTGGGAAAAGGACGGCAAGCGCCTGACGCTGAAGCTGACCGTCATTTCCACGCGGCCGGGCTATGTGCGGATTGCAGAGGCCATCCAGGAATACCTGCGTAAGGCGGGGATGGATGTGCAGGTTGAGCAACAGGCCCTGCCGGCCTGGTTCGCCGGCGGCATCAACGGCGATTTCTCGCTGACGCCGATGCAGTTGGTCGGTACCGATCCGTCGGTCCTGAATGGACTTTTCATGCCCGGCGCCTACATGTACTGGAACAAGTACACGAATGCCGAGCTGCAGGATCTCCTAAGCCAAGGCCAGACAGAGATGGACGAGAACGCACGCGCCCAGACCTACAAGAAGGCGCAGAAGCTCGTCGTGGACAGCGGCGTGCTGATGCCGATCCACCAGAACATCGACCTCGTCACGGTGACGAGCAAGCTCAGGGGCGTGACCTATTCCGCCGGTGGCTTCGAGTACTTCGGTGCCGCCACGCTGGCCGACTGAGCCCCCGTGAAGTCGCAGAGCCCTGAAAGCCGAAAGATGAGGGGAAGCATCGTGAGCCTTGAGGAACATGCCGGTGTGCGGAACTTGTCTTCGCGGCAGCCTTCGTCGTCGGATAGTGCGCCGGCGCTGCTGGAGGTCCGCGACCTGAAGACCTACTTCTCGACCAAGGGGGGCACGGTCAAGGCGGTCGACGGCGTGAGTTTCCGTATCGCCAAGGGAGGACGGCTCGGCATCGTCGGCGAATCTGGATCCGGCAAGAGCGTCACGTCGCTGTCGATCATGCGCCTCATCGAATCGCCGGGGCGCATCGTCGGCGGCGAGATTCTCCTGAAGGGGCGCGATCTGACATCGCTCAGCGAGCGTCAGATGCGCCAACTGAGGGGACGCGATCTCTCTCTGGTGTTTCAGGATCCGATGTCTGCGCTCAACCCCGTCTATACGGTCGGGGCGCAAGTCATCGAGGCTCTGCAGGCCCATCGCCCTCTGAGCAGTGCCGAGGCGCGGGAACGAGCCATCGAGCTGTTCAAGCTCGTTGGGATTCCCGCACCGGAGCGACGTGTGGACGACTACCCGCACAAGCTCAGCGGGGGCATGCGTCAGCGGGTCACCATTGCTATGGCCTTGGCGAATGAGCCGGAGCTGCTGATCCTCGACGAACCGACGACGGCCCTGGACGTGACCATCCAGGCGCAGATCCTGGACATTGTGCGAGGGCTGAAGCGTGCGGCGGTGCTGCTGATTTCCCACGACATCGGCGTGGTGCGGGAAATCTGCGATGAAGTCGTCGTCATGTATTGCGGCCACGTGATGGAGTGGGGCCAGGTGGACCAGGTGACCCGGACACCCAAACATCCCTACACCCAGGGCCTGCTGTCCTCCGTCCCGAACCCGGAGATGCGAGGCAAGCCCCTCAACACGATTGGCGGCGCAGTGCCGAATCTGCTGAACTTGCCCCCCGGCTGTCCGTTCCAGCCGCGGTGCAATCAAGCGATCAGCAAGTGCGCGAAGATGCCGCCGCTCGCATCCCAGCCCGACGGCAGCAAAGTCGCCTGCTGGGTCGCATGAACTCCCTGGAAACCCCGATGCCGAATGAAACCGCTACGAAGCAACAACCGCGGGCCGATGCGTCAGACCGCGGCGTGCTTGTGGACATCCGCAACCTGAAGACCTTCTACCCGACCCGCAGCGGCTTCCTCAATCGCACGACGGAATGGGTAAAGGCGGTGAACGACGTGTCGCTGCAAATCCTGCGCGGCGAGAAGTTCGGCCTGGTAGGGGAGTCCGGCTGCGGCAAGTCGTCGCTGGGACGCTCGATCCTGCGCCTGGAAGCACCTCAATCCGGGGAAATCCTTTTTGAAGGCGAGAATATCCTCGCAGCCTCACCGAAGAGGCTGAAGTCGATTCGGCGCGATGTGCAGACGATCTTCCAGGACCCGCACAGCAGTCTCGATCCCCGGATGAACGTGCGCCACATCATCTCCGAAGGGCTTGTCGTCCAGGGGAAGATGGCGCCGGGCGAGCGTCGTGAATTCGTCGAGCACCTGATCGACCTTGTGGGGTTACGCCGGGAGCATCTGGATCGCTACCCGCACGAATTCAGTGGGGGGCAGCGGCAACGGATCGGCATCGCGCGGGCGCTTGCGCTCAAGCCGAAGTTCATCGTGGCCGACGAGCCGGTCTCGGCGCTGGACCTGTCGGTTCAGTCGCAGGTGCTGAACCTCTTGACGCGGCTGCAGAAGGAATTCGGCCTGACCATCCTGTTTGTTGCTCACGACCTCTCCGTCGTCGAGTATTTCAGCGACCGGGTCGGCGTCATGTACCTAGGCAAGCTCGTGGAGCTGGCAGACGCCGAGGAGCTCTACGCAGATGCACGAATGCCATACACGAAGGCGCTCCTTTCGGCTGCGCCGGATGTGACCGGCAATTGCAAGCGGGAGCGAATCGTCCTCAAGGGCGAGGTGCCGAGCCCGCTCAACCCACCTTCGGGCTGTCCCTTCCGTACGCGGTGCTGGATGGCCAAGGACATCTGCGCGCAGACGGAGCCGGAGCTGCGCGAAATCAAACCTCGCCACTGGGCGGCCTGTCATTTCGCGGAAGAACTCGGTACTGACAGCGGTCCCCGCGCCGCCTGCCAGTGAGCACGGTCCCGACGAACGAGATTCCCGAAACCCTCTGAAGAAACCCCACGACCTTCCTCATGACCACCTGGACTTTCGGGGCGGTCGGCGATGTCTTCATCGACCGCCCCAATCCCAAGGATTGCCTTCGGTTCGGCCGAGTTGCTGAAGCGACTCGATCTCGTCTTTGGCAACTCCGAGCACCCCCACTATCCGGCGAGTGTCGGCTGGCGCGTCGTGGGCCCGTATGCGAACGGCGCGGAGCTGGCCGAGGCGGGATTCCACATCGTGTCCGCGGCAACAACCACAGCGTCGATGGCGACCTGCAAGAGGCTTTGGCTCCCGCCACAAGCGAAGAATTGATATCCTGTTCCTCTCGGAGCCAACCAATCACAATTATCTAATTGGCTACAACGCATATTCATTCACACCCCACAAAAACGCTGCTTGTGGCGCTCAATCACGACGAACCCATTTGGATCGGGCGGCTCATGGACCCCGTCTCCGCAGTTATGACCATATATCTTGCCGACGACAACGTCAGAGCTTACCCCGACGGTATGTGGTCTCGACCATATTATCTGCCTACGACTCAAAAGAGGTGTTCGGTGAGAAGGCGGGAGTCTGCGTGGAGATGAGCAGCTTTTACTATTCGGCGCGTGCACATGGCCTTGTCCGGGCGTTACCGCTCGCCCATTTGGTAGACGCCGACTTGCTAGTCAACGGGATCCCAAGTGAAGACCCCGGCCGAAATTTCCATCATGCGGGAGTCGGCCGTGTTGCCGATGCGATGATGCTGCAGGCCATCAATACAATCGGGCCCGGTGTGCGCGAATGCGATGTCGCAGCTGCCGTATACCACCAGCAGACGTCGGGCACAGCCGATTTTGGGGGAGATCGCGCTTGCACGCCTTCCTTTCTTTGCGTTGGCGAACGCGCAATTGCGCCGCACGCTAAGTGGACCGACGAACCGCTCCTAGCTTCAACGATAGTCAATCTCGAACTCTTCGCGCACTGGCATCGCTATCAGGTCAACCTCGCTCGGTCGGTCGGCAAGCCCGCTCCAGCTTTCAGAAACTCTCGGAGCCCTTTGTGGAGGGTCTAAATGCAGGGCTTGAAAGTGTGCGTCCTGGTCGGACGTGTGCGGAGATCGCGAGTGTCTTTGTCCAGACGCTCGCTCGTAGTCGAAGGAGTGCGAATCCGCCAGTTGCGCGAGGTCGCGATATCTGCCTTGTCTTTCAGGATCCGATATGGTCCCTGAAGCCCCGTCTTTACCGTCGGTGACCAGGTGATCGAGATGATCGAGGCCCACAGCAGAGTCTGCCGCGCCGATGCTCGCAAGCGAATGGTCGAACTATTCAAACTCGTCGGCATTCCGACTCCAGAGCGGCGCATACACGAGTTTCCGCACAAGCTCAGCGGCGGCATGCATCAGAGAGCCACAATTGCCGAAGCCCTTGCCAACGAGCCGGAGCTGTTAATTCTCGACGAACCTACGATCGCGCTCAATGTAACAATTCAGGCGCAAATCCTCGACCTAGTGCGCGGCTTGCGACGTGCGGCTGTCCTGCTCATCACCCGCGACATCGGCATCGTGCGCGCGATCTGCGACGAAGTCCTAGTGATGTATGGTTGCCGGGTGATGGAATGGGGCAAAGTTGATCAGGTCACAGACGCACCCAAGCATCTGTACACGATAGGCCTTCTGGCCTCCATTCCCCACCCGGAAATGCGCGGCCAACAGCGGAACGCAATCGGAGGCGAGGTGCCGAACCCGCTGAACGTGCCCTCCGGTTGCCATTCCAGCCTCATTGCCCGGATGGCGCCATGGTCGCCTGTTGGCTCTACTGACTCGCTAGGGAAGCTACTGACGTTGAACGGCACAACAACTAAGACGAGTAAGGGGACTGGCGCATTGACCGACCTCGTCGAAATACGCAATCTTGGGATTTTCTATTCCAGCCGGTCGGGATTTCTGAAGAGGAATACCTACTGGGTGAAAGCGGTCAATGACGTTTCGTTCCAGATAGATCAAGCCAAAACCTTCGGGCTGGACGGCGTGTCCGGCTGCGGGAAATCCTCTGTCGGCCGCTCGATCCTTCGCCTGGAGACGCCGCAGGCCGGCGAGATGCTGTTCCAAGGCGAGGACATTCTCGCGGCCTCGCCAAGCCGGCCAAAATCGATGGGGCGCGACGTGCAGGCGATCTTTCAGTATACGCATGGCAGCCTCGATCCGCGTATGAGCGTGCGAAGCATCGTTTCCGAAGGCCTTATCGTCCAGGGGAAGCTGAGGCACCGCGACCAGCGCGAATTCGTCAAGCATCTGATCGACCTTGTCGGATTGCGCAAGGAGCATCTCGAGCGCTTCCCGCACGAATTCAGCGGCGGGCAGCGGCGGCGCATTGCCATTGCGCGTGCGCTTGCATTGAGGCCGAAGCTCATCGTCGCCGCTGAGCCAGGATCAGCGCTAGACGTCTCAGTCCAGTCACAGGTCCGTCTCTCCGACCTGCAGTCGGAGTTTGGCCTGAGGTATCTCTTCATCAGCCATGACCTGTCAGTCGTCGAATACTTCAGCGATCGGGTCGGTGTCATGTATCTTGGCGAGCCCGTCGAACTGGCGGACGCTGAGGATCTCTATGCCGATTCTTGGATGCCTCACACCATGGTGCATCTATCGGCTGCTCCGGACGCCAGGCGCGGGCGCAAGAGCGAACGTATCGTCCTGAGGGGCGACCGTCGAGCCGCTCGAGCCGCCATCCGGCTGCCCGTTTCACACGCGCTGGTGGCTGGCCGAAGAGATCTGCGCGCAGAAGGTCCCCGACTTGCGTGAGGTCAAGCCGCGGCATTCGGCCGCTTGCCATTTCGCCCCGACGAACAACTCGAACGCGATCGTGGTTTCGTACGCGCTTGTCAATAATGGATTTGCAGCTGTGGTCGAAAATCCGCGTCTGCGCGGAGGCTTGAAAGTCTATTGCGGTCGGCCGACTTATAAGGCCGTGGCGGAGAGCCTCGGTTTGTCATGCTCACCGATCGAACAGGCTCCAGCCTGGTCCAAGAGGTCCCTTGGGGCCATCTCCTTCCTGACTTCGGCCACCCCTTCGGAGTGGTCGTCTTTAGGCCACTCCATCAAAGCAGGACAATAATCATGGCCAGTTGGACGTTGGGCGCTGTCGGCGACATCCTCATCAATCGCGACAATCCGAAGGACGCATTTTTCGGATCCAGTCGTCTATTGCACCAAATCGATCTCGTTTTTGGCAACTGCGAAGGCGCCTACACAGATGCCCCGCATTTTCCGCCGAGCGCAGGCTTACGGGTTGTCGCGCCGAAATCGAATGGAAGCGGTCTCGCCAACGCCGGATTCGACGTGATGTCGGTTGCGAACAATCACATTGTCGATGGGGGCCATGAGGGCCTGATCGAGACGTTGAACTTGCTGCACTCACAGGGCATCAAAACGGTCGGCGCTGGTGCCAACCTGTCCGAAGCTACGGCAGCCGTGATCATCGAGCAGCACGGGATAAAAATCGGCTTCCTCGGTTTCGCCTCCGTCTTTCCGGTGGGCTACGAGGCTCGCGGATCGATACCGGGGCTCGCCGCGATGCGGGTTCATTCGTTCATTTGGTCTCATAACCATCACGACCCAGGCGTGCCCCCGGAAGTTCGCACCATCGCGTACCCGGAAGACGTCGAGCTTCTCAAATCACTGATCGGGGATCTGCGCAGCAGGGCAGATGTCGTCGTGGTTAGTCACCACTGGGGACAGTACAGGCCAGTCCACTTAACCGAGTATGAGCAGACTCTGGGTCGTGTCTCGATCGAGGCCGGCGCTGACATCGTCCTGGGCCATCATCATCACTTCCTGCGCGGTATCGAAATTTATCGCGGCAAGCCAATCTTCTATGGCCTCGGTCATTTCGTGTTCGATTTACCAGGGCCCGAATTCGCGCAAACCGGCTATTTACTGAAGGAACTGGGAGAATACGCGATGTACCCGCGCGACGGCTATCCACTGTTGCCATTTCACCCCGACGCACGCATGACCATGGTTGCCTGCTGCAATTTCGAAGGAACGGCGATCACATCAGCCGGATTTTTCCCATGTCTCATCAACAACGAAAATCACGCCATGCCGCTGAAAGAGGATGATTCCCGGGCTCAGGAAATTATCGATTATATATCGAGGATCAGCGCCGAAGTCGGCTTGCAAACATCCTACGCTCGGATTTCGGAAAAATTTGGCTTTGCCTATTCGCGCGTGGCGCCTCGCCAAAACAGGTAACGCTGGAAGGATCACACTTCTCACCATCACCTCTGGACCTTTCGGCGCCTGCTGCCGGACTTGCCGCTCGCGTCGCAGCGCTCGGAAAGGAAATCGATCTCATCAACCTCGTAGCCCGGAGCTTTGTCGACATTTGTCCTTGTAGGTGCCGAGGCGAACACGGAAGTAGACGTCCTTTAGCGGGATGCACCCGCGCTGTGGAAACGTGCGGTCACGCCGCTCGAGCGCGGGCAACAGTGCCGGGATCATCGTCAAGACGAGCTTAGCGCACAAGGATCGGAGGCCTCCCACACCGCGATCAGCGCGCCGCGAGCGCCTGAATACGCTGCCGACCACGGATAGGCTCATTCGCGCAGGCTGTCTCCTTACCCGAATGCAGTCCGGTCCTGCTCCTCCCAACGGCCGACAATGCTGGCACCGCGTGCTTGCGATGCCAACCGTCGTCGCCGTCAGCTCATCAAGGATGCGCCCTTCTCGCGTTGCGATCCGGCGCGCTGCGCCACCATCGCCAACACCTCCAGCTGATCCCGCTTACCATAATGCGGTGACATTGCAGGCCATTCGCGACGTTCAGTGATCGGCAGCAGTTTCCGCCAGCAGCCAATCGCGAAACACGATGAGGGGCGGATGAGCCGATCGCTCTGGGGGCCATACTAGATAGTACCGCTCGGCGCTTTCCATCGGCAGGTCGAGTGCACGAACGAGTTTGCCACTTGCCAACTCGTCGTGAATGAGAAAGGTCGGCAGCAACGCAACGCCAACACCGACCATCGCAGCCTGAGCAACAGTCGCAAATTGGTCAAAATACATGGTCTGCCCGGACAAACCGGCTACGTTCTGGGCCGCGAACCAGCGGTTCCAGGCATGAGGGCGCGTCGACAGGCTGAGCAGTGGCGCTTGCTTGAGATCACCTGCTGTGTGAAAACCGTACTGGTTTTTTAGCTCGGTGCTGCAGGCGGGGACGACCTTCTCGGCGCGCAACATTGCCATCTCAACGCCGGACCAGTCCCGCAGTCCGAAATGAATGGCCGCGTCCAGTGCTTCAGCTCGGAAATCGAAGTAGGTCAGGCGCGTTGCAAGGTTGATAGTGACACCCGGATTCTGCGCCAGAAACTTGGGAAGCCGTGGCGCCAGCCAGCGCGTGCCGAAAGTAGGCAAGATCGCCAGGTTGAGTGTGCCGCCCTTGGGGTTGGCGCGCAGGTTGAAGGACGCCGTGCTGATTTTGCGTAGCGCCTCACGAATTTCGCGGGCATAGGCTTGGCCGGCGGCCGTCAGGCGAATGGTCTGGCGTTCGCGCGCAAAGAGCTCGACCTGGAGCTGCTCCTCAAGAAGCTTGATCTGCCGGCTGACCGCGCTCTGGGTGAGACTGAGCTCCCTGGCTGCCAGTGTGACACTGCCAGTTCTGGCGGCGGCCTCAAAGGCTGCCAGCAGCGCAGTCGACGGAAGGAACCGCCGGGATGTGTGCATGTTCATTCCGAGCACGAATGATCTATTGAGGAAAGATCGTTTGATTGAGTTGAAAATACAAGACTAATCTCTGCGCACATACCAAATCGGCATAGCCGGTGAACCTTCCCTGGGCCCCAGGTGGCGACAACGGAGCTATTGATGGCCGGGCGGCACGCTCATCCGGATGAAATCCGCGACCTTTTCTCACGGGCAATGTCCGACATGTATCGCGCGGAGGTCCCGCAATACGGGACGCTCCTGGAGCTGGTCGCTGACGTCAATGCCGAGACCTTGCGGGCCGATCCTCATCTGCATGAGAGGCTTGAGCAGGGGGGCGAAATCGACCGGTTGGGTGTCGAACGTCACGGAGCCATCCGGCTCGGCACGGCGCAGGAGCTGTTTGACATTTGCCGCGTCTTTGCGGTCATGGGCATGCATCCGGTCGGCTATTATGATCTATCGGTGGCGGGTGTGCCGGTTCATTCGACCGCCTTTCGCCCGACCACTGAGGAAGCTCTCCGCCGCAATCCATTCCGAGTTTTTACATCCCTGCTGCGGCTCGACTTGATCGAAGATTCCGCGCTGCGCGCCGAGGCGGCAATCATTCTGGCCGCTCGCCGGATTTTCACGCCGCGGGTCCTCGAGCTCGTCGGTGTGTTTGAAGCCCAAGGCGGCCTAACCCAACTGGAAGCGGCAGAGTTCGTGCGCGAGGCGCTGGAAACGTTCCGCTGGCACAGTGACGCGACCGTCGACTTTGCCGCCTACCAAAAGCTCCATCGCGCCCACCGCTTGGTCGCGGACATCGTCAGCTTCAAGGGCCCGCATATCAATCATCTGACGCCGAGGACTCTGGACATCGATGCCGTCCATGCCGGCATGCCGCGGCGCGGCATTGCGCCCAAGGCGGTCATCGAAGGACCGCCGCGTCGCAATTGCCCGATACTCCTGCGGCAGACCAGCTTCAAGGCGTTCGATGAGCCCATCGTCTTCAGGCGCAGCGCGGGCGAGGTTGCGGCGGGGACGCACGCCGCGCGCTTCGGCGAGATCGAGCAACGCGGCGTCGCGCTGACCGCGAAGGGGCGCGGGCTCTATGATGAGTTGCTCGCGTCCGTCCGTCGCGACGTCCTGATCGGCGCCGCGGGTGTGAACGTCTCGACTTACGAAGCCGAACTCGCGGAGCGTTTCAGGTCATTTCCGGATGACTGGGCTCAACTGCGATCCCGAAGACTTGCCTTCTTCCGCTATTCGGCGACAGCGGCCGGGCTCACAGCAAGTCGCCCCCGCTCGATGCCCGCAACCCCCGATGAATTGATCGCGGATGGCTTCCTGCGATTTGATCCGTCGTGTACGAAGATTTCTTGCCGGTCAGCGCAGCCGGTATTTTCCAGTCGAACCTCGGCACCGATGAGCAGAAAAACTACACGGCGCAATCCAACCGGGCTCAATTCGAGGCGGCGCCTGGTGCGATGCTCCACGATGAATTGGAACTCTATGCCGAAGCGGAGAAGGCCTCGCTCGAGCGAGCGCTGAGGCAGCTGGGGTCTCACCAGATTGCCGTTGCCTGAGGCGGAACATGATTGACGCGCACGCCGCTTCAGGCTGATTAGTGATCCAAGCAGTGAACCTTGGCATGTGGTCACTAAGCCACCTGCAAAGATCTGAAATCAACACCCGACCTTGGGAAAGCCGCCATGTCGCCTTCAACGAAACTGCAGCCGCATGCCCACAAACTCGATCTTCCCGGCGAAGTCGACAGGCTGCTCGCCGAACTTGGCGTGAGCCGGCCGAGCTATAAGGATGGTGCGCTCAAGGTGCATACGCCAGTCACCGGCGAAGCCATCGGACGGGTCCAGGAAACGAGCGCGAAGGATGCGGTGCGGGCCATCGAAGCGGCACACACGGCATTTCGCGCGTGGAGACTGGTGCCCGCGCCGAAGCGCGGTGAGCTTGTCCGGCTGTTTGGCGAGGAATTGCGGGCCAACAAGGACGCTCTGGGTCGGCTGGTCTCGATCGAGGTTGGCAAGATCGTTTCGGAGGGGCTTGGCGAAGTCCAGGAAATGATTGACATCTGCGATTTCGCTGTGGGGCTGTCCCGCCAGCTCTATGGGCTCACCATCGCGACCGAACGCGGCGAGCATCGGATGATGGAGAGCTGGCATCCGCTCGGCGTCACCGGAATCATCTCGGCCTTCAATTTCCCTGTCGCCGTGTGGGCCTGGAACGCAGCACTCGCGCTCGTGTGCGGCAACAGCATCGTCTGGAAGCCATCGGAGAAGACGCCGTTGACGGCACTGGCGACGCAGGCGCTGCTCGGAAGCGCCGTGAGGCGCTTCAACCAGGAGGGCGGCGCGGTGCCGGAGGGTCTCTCGGCGGTGCTGTTCGGCGGTCGCGAGATCGGCGAACTCCTGGTCGACCACGCCAGCGTCGCATTGGTCTCGGCTACCGGCTCGACAGCCATGGGCCGCGCGGTCGGACCGCGGCTTGCCAAGCGTTTCGCACGCGCAATTCTCGAGCTCGGTGGCAACAATGCGGCGATCGTCGCGCCCACCGCCGATCTCGATTTGACGCTCCGTGGAGTCGCGTTTGCAGCGATGGGCACAGCCGGCCAGCGCTGCACGACACTGCGCCGCCTGTTCGTGCATGAGAGCGTTTACGACACTTTCGTGCCACGCCTGAAACGCGCTTATGCATCCGTCACGATCGGCAACCCGCTCCACACTGGCACTCTGGTTGGCCCACTGATCGATGCGGCTGCCTATCGCGGCATGCAGAGCGCACTTGAAACTGCGAAAGCCGCCTGTGGTGACGTTCATGGCGGGGAACGCGTGACGATCGAGGGGGCGGCTGACGCACACTACGTGCGTCCGGCCCTGGTCGAGATGGCCGCGCAGACCGGGCCGGTCGAGCACGAGACCTTCGCGCCGATCCTGTACGTCATGAAGTACTGTGATTTCGATAGCGTGCTCGAACTGCACAACGCGGTCGCGCAGGGCCTTTCGTCCTCGATCTTCACCAATGACCTACGCGAAGCCGAAGCCTTCCTCTCGGCGCGAGGCTCCGATTGCGGCATTGCTAACGTCAATATCGGCCCGTCCGGTGCCGAGATCGGCGGCGCATTTGGCGGCGAGAAGGAGACCGGCGGTGGCCGCGAGTCTGGATCTGACGCATGGAAGGCCTATATGCGCCGTGCGACAAACACCATCAATTATGGTCGGACGCTGCCGCTCGCTCAGGGTGTTAAGTTCGACGTCGTGTGAGCGAGGATCAGGCGTGAACGCTTCCGTTCAACCACATTCGTCCCTGTTCCGCCCCGCGAGCCGGCTGTCCGCGATCGGCGTGTCGGAGATCCTGAAGATCACGGGCCTTGCCGCGGAGCTGAAGCGTCAGGGCAGAGACGTCATCTTGCTCGGGACGGGCGAGCCCGATTTCGACACGCCGGAGCACGTCAAGGACGCGGCGGAGCGCGCGATGGCCGCCGGCGTCACCAAATACACGGCGCTCGACGGCACGCCTGAACTGAAGGCTGCGATCCGTGCGAAGTTCAAGCGCGACAACGGGCTCGAATTCGCACAGGACGAAATCACTGTTTCGGCCGGGGCTAAGCAAGTTCTTTTCAACGCGATGATGGCAACTCTCGAAGTCGGCGACGAAGTCATCATTCCTACGCCCTACTGGGTGACCTACGCCGACATTGTCTTGATCATGGGCGGAAAGCCGGTCTTCGTTCCGTGTCGAGAAGCCAATGGCTTTCGCTTGACCGCGGAGGATCTGGCGCGCGCAATCACACCCCGTACGAGATGGGTGATGTTAAACTCGCCGTCCAACCCATCCGGCGCGGCCTATTCAGAGGCAAATTACCGGCCCATCCTCGATGTGCTGATCAAGCATCCGCACGTTTGGCTCATGGTAGATGATATTTATGAGCATATCGTCTACGACGATATCCGCTTCGTGACGCCGGCAGCGATTGAGCCTTCGCTCCGCGACCGGACGCTCACGGTCAACGGCGTCTCTAAGGCCTATGCGATGACTGGCTGGCGAATTGGCTTCGCGGGAGGACCGAGCGCGCTCATTCGCGCCATGGCCATCGTCCAAAGTCAATCAACGTCGTGTCCGTCGTCAATTAGCCAAGCAGCCGCCATCGCAGCGCTCAATAGCCCCGCGGAAATCGTCGGCGAGCGATGCCGCTCGTTCCAAGCGCGCCGTGACTTAGTGGTGGCAGCCTTGAACAGGATCGACGGCATTACCTGTCGGGTGCCCGAGGGAGCTTTCTACACGTTCGCTGGGTGCGCCGGGTTAATCGGTCGAACAATGCCGGATGGCACGCGCATCAACAGCGATGCTGACTACGCGGACTATCTTATGCACAGCATAGGCGTCGCCGTCATTCCTGGGGCGGCATTCGGACTCGCCCCATATTTCCGGATCTCCTACGCCACGTCGATTCTGGAGCTTGAGGAAGCTTGCAGGCGCATTGCGCATGCGACGAGTCGGTTATCTTAATTTGGAATGCCACCTCAGATGCGGATTTTTGCTCAGCTAAATTGCGCTGGTGTTTGGAGACTTCGTTGATGTGAAACCGTGGAGCCCTCAGGTCGGAAAGAAAAATGGCCGCCCCACGAGGAGGGCGGCCAATGAACGTGCGCCGCAGGAGGAAACTTTCGACGAACACCTTCAGGAGATCGAGCAAGCAACAACCTGATCCAGGCGTATGAGATCATTGGCTGGTGCCCTCGGCTACAGCGCCCAGGACGCCGCGACCATCGACAGCGACACTGCATCTTGCACTATGACCTGGAACAGCACGACGTCGCTGTCGTGCCTGGAAGGTGCTTCGGTCCGCGCCGCATTTCTGGCTATCCTACGCCACCTCCGAACAAACTTGCGCGAGGCCGTGATGCGCATCGCCAAAGCCTGCAGGGAGCCGTCATGACCATTCGCAACACCCGCACCGGAGGCGAGATCCTGATCGATCAGCTCGTCGCCCAGGGCGTCGAGCGCATCACCTGCGTGCCGGGCGAGAGCTACCTCGCCGCGCTCGATGCGCTGCATGACAGCTCGATCGACGTCATGATCTGCCGCGCCGAAGGCGGCGCTGCGATGATGGCGGAAGCCTATGGCAAGCTCACGGGGCGGCCTGGAATCTGCTTCGTCACCCGCGGCCCGGGCGCAACCAATGCCAGCCACGGCGTCCACATCGCGATGCAGGATTCGACGCCGATGATCCTGTTCGTCGGCCAGGTCGATACAGGTATGCGCGAGCGCGAGGCGTTTCAGGAGCTCGATTACAAGGCGGTGTTCGGCACGATGGCGAAATGGGCGGTCGAGATCGATCGCCCCGATCGCATTCCGGAGCTGGTCGCGCGCGCCTTCCGTGTCGCGATGCAGGGCCGCCCTGGTCCTGTGGTGATCGCGCTGCCGGAGAACATGCTGACCGAAACCGCCGCCGTTGCCGATGCGATGCGCATCGAGCCGGCGGCAAGCTGGCCGGCGCCCGCTGACATCGAGCGCGTCGCTGCCATGCTTGCCAGCGCTAAGGCGCCGCTCGTCATCCTCGGCGGCTCGCGCTGGACCGATGAAGCCACCAAGAGCATCGCGCGCTTTGCCGAACGGTTCGACCTGCCGGTCGCGACGTCGTTCCGCCGGGCCTCGCTGATCGACGCCGATCATTCGCATTACGCGGGCGATCTCGGCATCGGGCCGAGCCCGGGCCTGAAGGCGCGCATCGAGGGCGCCGACGTCATCCTTCTCATCGGCGGCCGCATGTCGGAGATGCCGTCCTCGTCCTACACGCTGCTCGATATTCCAACCCCGCAGCAGAAGCTGATCCATGTGCATCCGGCTTCGGAGGAGCTTGGCCGCGTCTATCAGCCGGCCCTGGCGATCCAGGCCGCGCCTGCCGCATTCGCCGCTGCCGTCGAGACGCTAAAACCCGCCGCTGTAGTTGCCTGGAAAGGCGAGGCCGCCAAGGCGCATGCCGATTACCTCGCCTGGACCGACAAGGCGCGCGAGCTGCCGGGCACGTTCCAGTACGGCCAGGTCATGACCTGGCTGCGCGACCGCCTGCCGAAGGACGCGATCGTCTGCAACGGCGCGGGCAATTATGCCGGCTGGATCCATCGCCATCATCGCTTCCACAGCTTCGCCGCCCAGCTCGCGCCGACCTCGGGCTCGATGGGTTATGGCGTTCCGGCGGCGGTGCTCGCCAAGCGGCAATATCCGGATCGGGTCGTCATGGCCTTTGCCGGTGACGGCTGCTTTCTGATGAACGGACAGGAATTCGCGACCGCCGTGCAGTACGACGCGCCGCTGATCGTCATCGTCGTCGACAATTCGCAATACGGCACCATCCGCATGCACCAGGAGCGCGACTATCCCGGCCGCGTGGTCGGCACGCAGCTGAAGAACCCGGATTTCGCGATGTATGCGAGGGCGTTCGGTGGCCATGGCGAAAGGGTCGAGCGCACCGAAGAATTCGCGCCGGCATTCGAGCGCGCGCTCGCCTCGGGCAAGCCGTCGATCCTCCACTGCATCATCGATCCCAGGGCGATCTCGGTCGGCAAGGATTTTGTGCCGCAGGAAGCGGCGCGCTGATGAGCACAATGATAGGCCATCACGTTACCATCATCGGAGATGGCGCAGTTGGCGCGATCAGCGCCATCGAGGCGCTGCGATCGATCCTCGGCGATCCCGGAGGCACGGACGCCGCGAGCTATCGCAACGCCGGCTGGCTAATCGTCGCATTCGGCGATTCCGAGCATTTGGAAAAAGGTGCCGGGCTATCTGATAGAACCGCTCGGGCCCCCTCGCGATCCGCTGGTCCCAAGGCCTTGCACCCGTTGATTCGGTATCTGCTCGCGGGCCGTTCGGAAGTGCGCGTCGAAAAGACGACCGTGCATTGCTTGATCTCCTGAGGGACGCACCGCTGCTGCACAGGAAGCTCGCGGAAGATGCCGGCGTTCCCCGACCTGATTAAACGCAACCGGGCGGTGCATGTCTTCCCCTCGCGCGCTTTGACGGCGATCTCGGCTGGCGCGTCCGCAAGCGCGTTTGCACCGAACGGCTGGAGATCTCCTGCGACGGGATGCGTCAGCGCGAGTCCAATCTCGATCTGCGCCAGAAATTCGTCAGGTGGCGGAAGAAGCCGGGCGTTGCCGAATCCCGGCGCCTATGTCGCCGCGCTCCCTTGGCCGCGATGGCTTGGCGTAAGCGATCGGAGTCATAGGTTGTATCGTCCATAACGAACTCGGCGGACAGTCTCCTCGATCAAGGCTGCGACTTGCAGCACATCAGCCCTTCTGACCGGCTGTCAGCGTAAACCGCTCAGGACATCCCAAGCCTCGAACCGCCATGTGGATCTTGGTGCTCAGACCGCCGCGAGAACGGCCGATCGCTTGATCTTCAGCCCACTTTTTGGTCGGCAGCGTGCTGATGGCTCGGACGAAGCGTGGAAGCAACATCAGGTATTCGAATTCCGAATCATCCGACATCGCCTCGAAGATACGCCACCAAACACCCTTGATGCTCCAGCGACCGAACCGCCGCGAACGCTGGTCCAATCGCCGAACACCTCTGGAAGATCCCGCCAGGGATCGCCCGTACGCACAATCCACAGGGCGCCCTCCACGAACATCTGGTTGTCGCGTCTAGTCTAGTCGGGCCTCCGGGCCCACGCCGCGTCGCTCAAAACCAATCCATCATCACACGTAAGACTGCCACCCAAAAGCAATCTTGAATCTGATTTGTCGCCTCAAGGGAAATCCCAAAAGTCGATACCACCCAGACCACCGATTCCATGAAACCTGCGGAAATGTAGCAGGTTGAATTGGTGGAACGGACGGGTTGTTGGCGGATTCCTCGCTTGCGGTTGGCGAAACGAGGAGCTGTGCTATGCCAGGATGGCGGCGAGCGGTCGAATTGGCAATGAGTGATAATGAGTGATGAAGAGATGGCGACGTGGGCGGCTCTTTTGCGGTCGAGAACTGAGCTGGCGGGCCTGGGTATCGCGGGCGCAGATGCTGCTGGCGTACCGGGAGAATCCTTCGTTCTGCGCGGTGAGCCAAAGACTTGGGGTCTATCATCAGACGGTGCAGCGCTGTGTCGATGCCCACTGGCGGCCCCTCGATGATCGTCCGCGACCGGGCAAGAAGCCAACAATCACGCCTGAGGCCAAAGCCTGGTTGGTGTCGTCGGCATGCGACAAGGCCAAGGATCACGGCTATCCGCATTAGTTGTGGACGACGCGGTTGCTGGCACGCCATGCACGCGAGCACGGACTGGCAACAGGGCATGCGCGTTTGGCCAGTTTGCTCCAAGGGAAGTGGCTCTGCACCGTGATTTTGACGGGTTGCGTCTGGCGACAGTCAGATTAGCTCCAGCAGGTTTTTGGGATCAAGGAGGACCTCGATGCTGCGACGGGTCCTTGGCTGGCTTGTGATGAGGCCGGCGCGTTCCAGCGTCAGCACCATTTGGTGAACCGACGGCGGGCTGACGTGTTGGTTTCGGCCGGGGACCTGCGATGCAGGCGGGTATAAAGGTTGATAAAAGCCAGGTACTGCCCCTGCTTGGGCGTGAAGATTTTTGCCGTAGGACTCACTCCGGCCGTCCGATTCAGTTGTTCGTGCGTGCCTCGGCCGAGGAGGCATGCCATGAATGTACGCTATCGGGTCGAACTCAGCCAAGTCGAGCGCACGGAACTCAAGACGTTGCTCAGCGGCGGCAACATGCGTCCCGCAAGCTCAAGCGGGCACAGATTTTACTGGCGCCGATGGCGGAGAGCCGGCGACGAGGAGATCGCCAGGAGCCTCGGCGTGGGCGGCTCGACCGTGTATCGGACCAAGCGACGCTTTGTGGAAAGCAATCTGGAGCGGCGCTGAGCGAGGAACCGCGCCCCGGAGCGGAGCGTAAACTCACGGGCAAGGAAGAAACCCTGCTGGTGGCGACCGCCTGTGCCAGTCCGCCAAAGGGGGTGCCCGCTGGACGCTTAAGCTGCTGGCAGGCGCAATAGTCAAGCTCACCGAACACAAGAGCCTGTCGTACGAGACGGTTCGGCGCCGCGTGGCGGAAAATGACATGAAACCCTGGCGCAAAGACATGCGGTGCATTCCGCAGATTGATGGTGAATACGTCGCTCGCATGGAGGACAAGCTCGACCTCTACGCCGAGGCGCCCGACCCAAAGCGGCCAGTGGTATGCTTCGACGAAAGCCCGGTGCAGCTCATCGGCGAGGCGCGTCAGCCGATCCCGGCCGAGCGCGGACGGCTCGAACGTAACGATTACGAATATCGTCGCGATGGCACGGTCAATCTCTTCGTTCTCCTCGACGTGCATCGTCCCTGGCGCAAGGTCAAAGTCACCGAGCGACGAGCGGCCGGAAGACTATGCTCAATGCATGCGCGACCTCGTCGACATCCATTATCCCGATGCCGAAATCAGGCGGGTGGTCCAGGATAATCTATCAACTCACTGTGCTGGCGCCTCGTATCAGACGTTCTCGCCCGCCAAGGCCAAGCGGGTCTTGCGGCGGCTCGAGTTCCGCTACACCTCCAAGCATGCAAGCTGGCTCAACATGGTTGAAATCGAGATCGGTGTCTTTGCGGGACAGTGCCTCGATCGCAGGATCGACGACCCCAACCGACTGCGCTGCGAACATCGCCGGGGAACGGCAGAGAAATGCCTCTGGCTTCCGCATGAAATGGATGTTCACAACGGACAAGGCTCGCGCCAAAATGGGACGCGCCTATCCCGCTACTTCCAAAGAGTCATAATCACTGTGCACAGCCACTAGCTAGTCTCTCTAGGCATTTTAGCTAAGCGACAGTGGCCTTTGCACCGGCAAGTTTGAGGTCGAATCTGTGGCGACGAACCGCCTCCCGCTCATGTAGTTTGCGGACAGGAGCCGCCAGGGTCAGCCGACCGACTCTGCACTTCGGCAAAGCGTTGTCACAAAGGTGCGCCGACCGCTTTGCGTCTATCTGTCGGAGTTGCATGCATCGCGCAGAATATGCTTACGCAAGCGAAGTGCGAGCCCTCCTTGACACGGTGTCGCATCTTTCCTTCGTCACGCGGCCAATTCATTTTCTGCCTGTCTCCACGATGCGCCTCTCTCGTGGTCTCCTTTTCTCAATAGCAGAGGACCTGTGCGCGCGCAAAATGTGTCAACTATGACCAATATACTTCTTGACCTCTCTTGTTAGAGTGGTGGTGTCACTGGCGGGAGTCCTTGTCGCCCAAAATTCATCTCCGATCATGCCGGCGATTTCGATGGCGCTTCGCCTGAGCGCGACAATTGCCTTTACGACTTGGTTTGCCCCTCGCGAGCCGCTCGGCATGGATATGCTGAGCGCCATCGGCGTCGGCTCAGTCGGAGCTGACAGGGCAACGGCCACCGATGTTAATCCCAGGAACAATTCCTCGACGATGATGCTCCAGCCTCTCTCGCGGACATTCGCGAGATCGACCAGCAACTCGGGGAGGTCCGTCTTGGTCCTTTTAGTCCAGACAGGCAGCTTGCCCGATGAGAGAAGTTTCCGGGCCTGGTCGGCAGGCATTCTGGCAAGCAGCGCCTTTCCAGCCGCGCTCGCGTTGCAAGGCAAGAGGTTGCCCGCATCGACGTGGAAGCCCTGGTCGACCTGGCCCGGAAAGCGGCTAATCAGCATAACCTCGGTGCCGGTCAGAACGGATACCCAGCAGCTCAGGCCCGTCTCAAGCACGATCTTGCGAGCGCCCTGGTTCACGAGCTCGGCAAGGCGATTGTGCGAATGATAGAGCAGGCCCAGTTTATAGGCCAAAGGACCGGGCCGATAGGCGCGATCCGGCCCTTGCTGAATCAGACCCGAGGCGGCCATCGACGCAAGGAGGCGCGATGAGCCGCTTGCGGTCAATCCGAACCGCGCCGCAGCGGCGCTGACGGTAACCGCCGGTGTCTCGGAACTGAATATCGTCAAAAGCTGGATGGCAGTGCGAACTGTCTTCACTTCTATCTCACTCCCTCTTTTTTTGGCCCCTACTTGCAATATATGCAATATATTTGAATATTTACAAGTTTATTTCGCTCTGGCATGGTACGTCACACGATGCGAGGGCATTAGCAGTTACTGAGCGAGCAGGAGTGCCGAGGCACAGAAACTCACATGAGAGTTGTCGCTGCTCTGTAGTGCGATAGCGTCGAGGTTATGACCTGCTAAGGCATTCCAGTGGCACTCCAATCTGCTTAAGTGAGACCTCCCGGCCGACTTGGTCCCTGTGCTTCGCACAGACGTGCTGTTGAAACATGCGCAACCAAGGCCGCGGAAGTCGGTCGCGTCCAAAAACTTTGCCGTACCCACACGCGTCACAGAACGGTTCAGCAGGGAGAGGAAAATGGCGATCGAAAAGACGATGTTGAGCCCGGCGCGGAGAGCTTTCGTCAAGAGCATCGTAGGCGGCGTCGCCAGCTTGGCGGCTCCCTTCATCCACCGCGGTTACGCGGCCGAGCAACTCGTGGTGCGCGACCCGGGAGGGGTCGTCAACGACGCGGCTATTAAAGCATTCTATAAGCCGTTCACAGAGGAAACTGGAGTCAATGTAGTTGGCGTCACCTCCCAGCTCGAGCCGCTGAGCCAGATCCGCACTATCGTCGATAGCAAGTCATATCTCTGGGACATCGCGCTGTTGTCGATGCAGGCGCAGCGGATCCTAGGCGAGGCGGGGTATCTGAATGAGATCGACCTTAATGCGCCCGGCATTAGGGATATTCTTTCCCAGGCGAAGTCCAAATGGGGTGTGGGCGTGCAGATCTACGCGACGGTGTTTGCCTACAATACGCAGACTTATGGAGATAAAGCTCTGACTTCTTGGGCGGACGTCTTTGATCTCAAGAAGTTTCCCGGACGTCGCGGTCTGCGGAAATACCCGATCGATACGCTGGAATCCGCAGTCATGGCGGACGGGGTCTCGCCGAGGGACGTCTATCCCTTGGATCTTGAGCGAGCCTTCGCGAAACTCGACCAGGTTAAGCCTGGCGTCGATGTGTGGTGGAGCAACGGGGCCCAATCATCCCAGATCGCTTCCTCGCGCGAAGTCGATATCGTTTCGACCTGGAATGGACGTATTCAGGCGGCCATCGACGATGGCGCGCCCTATAAGATTGTCTGGAACCAAGGCATATGGGCGGCTGACGGCTACGCCATTCCCAAGGGGAATCCAAAGGCGAAGCTGTGCCACGATTTCCTGACGTTCTGCGCCAGACCGGGCCGGCAGGCCGAATTTTCGAAATGGGTCCCGTATAGCCCACCAAATCCTAAGGCCTTCGAGTTCATTGACAAGGCTCGCATCCCGCTGATGCCAACTGCGCCGGGCCGTCTCGAACACATGCTGATGGAGAGCAGCAACTATTGGGCCGAGCATTTGGAGAAGGTCACGGCCCGCTTCAACGAATGGATCGTGAAGTGATCCCGCGCGCCTTTGCCCCCGCAACTGAGACTTCGTCAGCACGATCCATATTGCTGGGCGCCGAAGCACCGCCGCCGAACTCGAAGCTAAAAATTGAGCAGCTTGAGAAGCACTATGGGAACGTCCAGGCGTTGGCTCCCACGAGTCTCGAAGTGCGGGCGGGCGAATTCCTGACCCTGCTCGGACCTTCCGGCTCCGGCAAAACGACGCTGCTCATGGCGATTGCGGGGCTCGTGCAGCCCGATCGGGGCCGCATCTGGATCGATGGCCAGGACAGCACCTCGCGCGCCGTCCATGATCGCGACATCGGAATGGTGTTCCAGAACTACGCGCTCTTCCCTCATCTCGACGTCTTCGAGAACGTTGCTTTTTCTCTGCGCGTCAGAGGTGTCAGCGAGGCACAGATCCGGCAGCGCGCGCAATACGCCCTGGCTCTGGTGCAACTCGATCATCTGATACGGCGCTTTCCGAAAGAACTGTCGGGAGGCCAGCAGCAGCGCGTCGCGATCGCGCGCTCGCTTGTCTACGAGCCGAGCATCATCCTGATGGATGAGCCTCTGGGCGCTCTTGACAAGCGGCTTCGCGAGCAGATGCAGGCGGAGATCCGGCGCATCCATCGGCAGCTCGCCGTGACAGTTATCTACGTTACGCATGATCAAGAAGAGGCGCTCTCGATGTCGGACCGCATCTGCCTCATGAACGGTGGATCGATTGAGCAGATTGGCCGTCCGGAGGAGCTTTATTTTTCGCCCAGCACACTCTTCGCTGCGAAGTTTCTCGGCGAGGCCAATATTCTTGCGGCGAGGCGCACTTCCCACGATAAGTCGGTCATGGTGGCCGGGACAATGATTGAGCTTGCCGAGTTGCCGGATGGTGTACCGGAAAGCCTCTCGGTCTTGATCAGGCCCGAGAGCTTTCTGCTTGAGGCACCGCACACCCCGGCCAACTGCATCGAGGGGCGGCTCGTCGACATTACCATGCTTGGACCACTCACCCGGCTGGACCTCGTCTGTGACGACGATACGTCGCTCGTCGCGAAACTGCCGACTCGCAGGAAGCTAGCGACCCTCGAACCCGGCCAACGTATTAACCTTTTCTTCGCACGCGAGGACGCGATCATCGTTTCGGAGGCACGATGAGCATGCGTTGGGCTACTTTCGCTCCGGCAGCTCTGCGGGCCGGCCGTCTCAGCGATGCCGCTCTCCTCTTCCCGGCTTTGGCGCTGCTGTTGCTGATCTATATTGGGCCCGTCGTCTTCTTCCTAGGATCGAGCTTTATCACCCCGGATCAGGGCTTGAGCGTTGCGAATTACGGCAAGCTGTTCCGTAGCGCTGCGTACTTCACAACAATCATGAACACGCTGAAGCTGTCCCTCACGACCACGGGGGTCTGTATCCTGATCGGTTATCCCGTGGCATATCTCATGTCGACCATGAGGGGCGCCTCGACCTTAGTGCTGCTGGTCGTCCTGCCATTCTGGACGAGCTATCTCGTGCGCACCTTCGCCTGGATCATTCTGCTCGGACGCAACGGCGCCATCAACAACCTACTGCTCTCGACCGGCATTGGCCAGCTGGAACTTTCCTACAGCTTCTTCGCGGTGGTTACAGGTATGACCCATGCGATGCTCCCGCTCGCCATCCTCACCATGTTCTCAACGATGCAGAACATACCTTCCCATTATGGCCGCGCCGCAGGCACGCTGGGCGCACGAGGTGCGCAGGCGTTTTCGCGCGTCTACCTACCGCTCTCGCTTCCGGGTGTCGCGGCTGCCAGCCTCATGGTCTTCATCATCTGCCTCGGCTTCTTTATAAATCCCGCGCTGCTCGGCTCCAGGCGGGAGACCGTCGTCACCCAGTTGATCATTGACCAGCTCAGCACATCGCTCGACTGGGGCTTCGCTGGGGCGGTCTGCTTGCTGCTGCTCGTAGTCGCACTGGTGATCGTTGCAGCCTATCAGAGCTCCTTCGGGCTGACGGCAGTCACCGGCATGCAGTCCACCCATCGCGCCGGCCCGCTTCGTCGGACGCCGGGCAAGCTCGCGGTCAGGCTCGTCGGCGCGTTCGGCCAAATCCTGAGTGCGCTCGGGCGCGGCATTGAGCATATGCTACGTAAGGCCGGCGTGCCGCGCCGATCAGGCTTCCTGCGTCTGCCGCTCGCTGCCTTCGTCGGACTTGTGCTGATCTTTCTGATAGTGCCGGTTCTCTTCCTTGTGCCAGTTTCGTTCTCGCGGACTTCCTTCATGGTCTGGCCGCCGAATCTCTTCACCTGGCGATGGTACCAGAGTTATCTGACCGAGCCGATCTGGATCTCAGCCATTGTCCGCTCAGTGATTGTCGGATTTTTCTCGGCTGCAATCGCGACCTTTGCGGGAACACCGGCGGCATTCGTGTTGGTCAGGGGCAGAATACCTGGCAAGCAGTTGCTAATGAACATTATCATCGTGCCGATGGTCCTGCCGCATATGGTGCTAGCGATCGCGCTGTTTGCGCTTTATTCCAGGATCGGGCTCGTGGGCTCCATGATGGGCTTGGTGCTCGCCCATGCAGTGCTCGCCATCCCGCTCGTGGTAATCACCGTCTCCTCAGTTCTGCGCAATTACGACCACCGCCTCGATCAAGCCGCAGCGATCCTTGGTGCAACTCCGCTCAGGACATTCTGGAGGGTAACGCTGCCTCTCATCGGAACTGGCATGTCTTCGGCTTTCCTGTTCTCGTTCATCAACTCCTTCGACGAGTTGACCGTCGCCTTGTTTGTTACCGGCGGACTGACGGCGACCTTGCCCAAACAGATGTGGGAGGATGCGATTAATCAGGTCTCGCCGGGGCTCGCGGCGATCTCAACGGTAATGCTGCTCGTCCTCACCATGATCCTGCTATTGGCCCTGCTGCTGCAGCGCAAGTCAGGCTCCACTGCGATCGACCTTCGCGGCTGAGCCTACACCCGAACTTCGAGACGAGGATGGCTTCCAGTGAGCACTTTCGATGGCCCTTTACGGCTCCCGACCGTACGCCCTTGGTTCAAAGCCATGCCGCACTGACGGACGGAATGGCGGGCGGGCGAAAGGTTTGGGGATATCCTAAGACCGGCAGGTAGCGGCCAGCGGCTCCATTCGTGCGAGCGTTTCCCGGCTTGGCCACCGCCTGATCGATATCATACGAGCCTGCCGCCGTGCAATTCGACAAACCAATTCTGCATCCGTGGCTGCAGGTGAAGCGCATCTCGCGTGGCGACGGCTCCGGCTTTGATGTCGATCAGATCATTCTAAACGAGCTCGCCGGTGCAAATGTGTCGCGGCAAGGCAGGGGTCTTGCGCGCATCGAGCTGGGTGGACGGCCTGCCATGGATCCGCTTATCGAGTTTGACGTGAGTCGCAGCCGGCGCCGAGCATATCGTGGCCGAGTTCATGCTCAGCTACGGGCGCGTTTTGCACGACAAGCTGGCCGAGGCGCGTACGCCAGTAGAGGACTTAGGTAGTTCCATCGGTGAGCCGCGCGGAATCTCTACGCCAGGCCCTTAAGAAGTTATCTGGCAAGCACTCTCTCGCAGCGCATGCGAGACGCCAACGCGCCGAACGACAAGCCGCCAATATTCGCGCGTTGCCATGAATCAGAAACGCACACACGTCAATAACGCGCGTCCGCTAATGGAAGCCGTCGTCCGCAATCTATCGTCAATTCTGGAAATACCCATGTTGAATCTCAACTTACGTCTCTGCTCGTTTCCAGCACCTGTATTGACGGTGCCCGATGTTGGGTCGCACGGCCGCTCGCCATCGATGCAGCAGCGCGAGCGCAACGTGATTGGGCGTCTCGCACAGCACGTGGTGGATCAGCAGTTTTGCTCAAGTGGACCTGCTTATGCTGGACAATGCCGATGACCTAGCGCGCATTCTGATTGCGGAGATGGGCAAGCCATTTCTCAAGTCGAAGGGCGAAATCGCTTATGGCGCCAGCTTCATCGAGTGGTTTGCTAAGGATCCCGTGTCTATGGGCGATCCCTGGTCATCAGGTCAACAAGCGCATTTTCGTGCTCAAGCAACCGATTGGCGTCGCGCCATAAATTCCACCCTGGAACTTCCCGAATGCAGTGATTGCGCGCAAGATCGGCCCGGCGTTAGCCGCCGGCTGCACCTTCGTCGCGCGTCCTCCGAACTCACGCCGTTATCCGCACTCGCTATGTAACGGCCGCCTCCTGTCTGAGAGGATCGAGGGTTTTCAGAACCCAACCCTTCAGACAGGAGGTTTTTCGAAGGTCCAGGTGAGCCCCCTCCGCCGACGCATGATCGAGGATATGACTGTCCGCAATCTGTCGTCGGCGACGCAGCGATCATATCTCAACGCGGTATCGAAGTTCAGCCGATATTTTGGCCGATCGCCCGACCGTCTAGGCTTGGAGGATGTCCACGCGTTCCAGGTTCATCTGGTGGCGACGGGGATCTCATGGCCGGCCTCAACCAGATCGTCTGTGCGTTGCGCTTTTTCTACGGCGTGACGCTCGGTCACAGCACGATCCCGGAGCGCATCGCCTATGCGCGGGAGTCACGCAAGCTGCCGGTCGTGCTGGGTGCCGACGAGGTAGTGAGCTTTCTGGAGGCAATCCCGAGCCTAAAGAGCCGCATAGCGTTGACGACAGTCTATGCCACCGGATTACGCGTGTCGGAGGTGGTTTTCCTCAAGGTCGCGGATATCGACAGCCAGCGGATGGTGATCCGGGTCGAGCAAGGCAATGGCGGCAGAGACCGTTACGTCATGCTCTCGCCGCAGCTTCTGAAGATTCCGCGGGCCTATTGGCGGCTAACCCGGCCGACGCGCTGGCTATTTCCTGGCCGCGACAGTGAGCGGCCGCTTGATGCGACCGTGCTGCACGCGGCGTGCCGCTCGGCCCACATTGCAGCCGATCTGAAGAAGCGCGTGACTGTGCACGCTGCGGCACAGTTTTGCGACCGATCTTCTGGAGAACGGCGCCGACATTCGTGTCATCCAGGTGCTGCTCGGCCATACCAGCCTGCGAAGCACCGCACGCTACGCCCAGGTTGCCACCAAAACGATCAGCCAGACCCGAGTCCGCTTGACCGGCTGCGATTGGAGATCGTTCCGCCCGGCTGATCGGGCATCATGGGTCCGGCTTTGGAGGTGGCGGACGTATTCCGCCGCCACGGCGAAGCCTTTTCGACAGGCGCATGCCGGTCACCTCGGCCGCATCGAGCGCCGCGCGATGGGCGCCATCACCGCGTGTCGGACGGCGGTGCTCGGCGGCCATGTCGAGCAATGCGACGACTGCGGCGCTACGCACATCGCCTACAACTCGCAATCGGCATTGCCCGAAGTGGCAGGGCGCGGCGCGCGCGCAATGGCTTGCCGAGCGGCAAACCGAGCTCCTTCTGTGCCGTATTTCCACGTCGTCTTCACCTTGCCGGCGCCCGCCGGAGAGATTGCCTTCCATAACAAGGCGATCGTCTATGCCATCCTGTTCTGCTGCGCGGCAGAGACGCTCGCCACCATTGCGGCCGATCCCAAGCATCTCGGCGCTCAGCTCGGCGTGACCGCCGTGCTCCATACCTGGGGCCAGACCCTGCAACACCATCCGCATGTCCACTGCATCGTGCCCGGCCGTGCACCTTCGCTCGACGGCAAACGCTGGGTCGCTTGCCGGCCCGGCTTCTTCCTGCCGTGCGCGTCCTCTCTCGGCTGTTCCGCCGTCTGTTTCTGCAAGAGCTGCAAGCCGCCTTCACGGCCGGCCGGTTGGGCTTCTTTGGCGATCTCGTCTATCTCGCCGATCCCGCCGCGTTCACCCAGCGCCTCGATCAGCTCCGACGGACCGACTGGGTCGTCTATGCCAAGCCGCCATTCGGCGGGCCCGAACAGGCGCTGCTCGGCCGCTATACGCATCGCGTCGGCATCGCCAACAGTCGGCTGATCTCACTCGCCGATGACAAGGTGAGCTTTTCCTGGAAGGACTCTCGGCAGAATCGCAAAGCCAAGGTGATGACGCTTGATGCCGGCGAGTTCATTCGTCGCTTTCTCCTGCACACGCTGCCGGACGGCTTCCACCGCATCCGCCACTATGGCTTCCTTGCCAACGGCGGACGCAACGATAAGATTGCCCTCTGTCGTCAACTCCTCGCTGTCCGCAACGCGCCAACTGATCAAAGAGCCGCCACCGACCCCCTCGTCAAATGCGAGATCCCGTCTGCCCACATTGCGGCGGCCCGTGCGGCGCGTCGATGTCGTCCCGCGAGCCTGCGCCCGCAACCATCTGTTTCGTTGTGATACGTCATGACCGGCGCCTCCACCATCCGGCTCTTCCGTGACCAGCTTCTCGGCGGCAAAGTCCATTGTCGCCGCGGTCGCGTTCGTCACCGAACACCCCGCCAGTCGTTCGGCCACGCCTCCCAGCGCCGCAAATCCGTCACGGCATCGCGCCCTTTGTCCGAGCAATGGGGCCGCTCACATCAGCTCAATGCCTCGCCGACGCGCGGCGACTACAGTCGCACCTTCTCGGCAGCCGCACTGGCTGCACTATCGGCATAGCGCCCCGCAACTCCGCGGCTTCTTCAATCCAGCTTCTATGAGGTCGCACGCTACGACAGAGCGCGGGCTCGCCTTTGCCCCGCTACCTCACAGAACCCTCAAGACTCCCTTTCGCCGCGGACCATGATTCTGTGGTGCATCTGAGGGGCCGATGCGGCCGAAGAAGCACAAGCCGACGGGCTCGAATGACCTGTTCCGGGCGAGGCTGGACCAGATCATCAACCCGAAGCACGAGCTGGTTCAACTCGCTTGCAAGATCGATTGGGGCTGGATCGACGGCGAGGTCGCGCTGCTCTACAGCGAGAATGGCCGGCCCGGGATCGAGACCCGCTTCATGATCGGGTTGCTGTTGCTCAAGCATATTTATGGGCTGTCCGATGATGGCATTTGCGAGCGCTGGGTCGGCGACCCGTATTTCCAGTTCTTCACTGGCGAAGAATTCTTCCGGCATGCCTTGCCGCACGAGCGCTCGGACCTCAGCTATTGGCGCAAGCGGCTCGGCGACAAGCTGGAACGGCTGCTAGCTGAGAGCCTGCGGGTGGCGCACGAAGCCGGCGCGTTACGCAGTCAGGGCCTCAGGCGCGTCACGGTCGACACCACGGCGCAGCTCCAGAACGGCGTCGACTTCGGTCTTCGATTTCTCTGTCCACGCGGAGTCAAATTGCTCTCAGAAGTCTGTGCAGCCCCGGATCCAGGGCTCTTGGAAATTGCCTGGATCGACCCGAAAGCCTTTCGGTTCGGGAAACGGCGGCAGCTTCGGCTTAAGACGTTGTGGGGCGTTGATCCGGTCTGCGACGCGAGTGTCGGCGTGGTGAGTAGACCCAACGCGATTTGCGAGCCGGCTGGCCCTGTATGATCGGTCTGGCTGCCGCTGGACGATGCCTGACGAGGCGAATGGGGCCAGCAGCCGGAAACAAACGCTTGTTCAATCCGAGACGATCAGCAGCGCTGATCGGCGGAGCTGTCCTGGCGGTCATCACAAAAACCGCCTGCATCGCCGTAACAGGCAGGCCGTGCTTCCGTCCACCGCGTTTCCTCAGCTTCTGTCCAAACTCACGAGAGCAGAGTTGCATAATATGCAAGAAATTTCTCTATTGGCAAAAACAAAAAAGGCTGCCATCGTTATGTCGAAGCCGGCGCGGGCCCGGCTGCCATTTGGGAAATCCGCCTATGCCAGTACTGCGTCGGAGGTCGCTTCGAGCCTCAAACCAGGCAGTTGCGCAGAAGCTCATCGTTGATGTCGGGCGTCATGACATTGGCGTGCTGATCGGACGAAGTATTCCCATCGCGCTCTATCGTTCTGTTGTCGATATCGAGCATCCGCTCAATGCTCGACTTGGCCTTCAGCGAAAAAGCCCGGCCAAGAATTCAGACCTTCCAGCTCAAAGCTAGCTGCCAAATAACAAATTCAGAGAGACGGCTATGTCTGAAAGTAAGCGGAAAGTCGCCCTAGTCACTGGCGCTGGTCGAGGAATCGGCAAGGCGACGGCTCTCGTGCTCGGCAGGCGCGGTTTCGATGTTGCAGTGCACGACATTGACGCAAGCACAGCGGTCGAGACCGTCGCGCTTGTTCGCAAATTCGGTGTCGAGGCGGAAAGCTATGCTGCCGATGTGTCCGACCGCGAGGCGATGCATGGTGTCGTGGCGACCGTCGAGAGTCGCTTCGGTCAAATCGACATCTTGATCAACAATGCTGGGATCTCGTCGGACCGTTGTCCGGTCGAAAAAGTCACCGAGACAATGTTCCAGCGCTCGATCGGCGTACATCTCGCTGGAACCCTCTGGACAACGCAAGCAGCTATCGCCGGCATGAAGCGGCGAAGTTTCGGCAGTATCGTCAATCTCTCGTCGGTCCAGGCTCTCGTTGGCTGGCCCGAAGGCGCGACTTACAATGCGGCCAAGGGTGCCGTCCTCGCGCTCTCAAAGGGTTGGGCCAAGGAATTCGCGCCCTGGAATATTCGCGTCAACGTCGTCGCGCCCGGGCATACCGAGACTGAGATGACGGTACGTAATGACCCGCCTGAGTTGCGGGCGGAAAAGGCTAAGACAATTCCGCTCGGACGCTACGCGCAACCTCATGAAATGGGTGAAGCTATCGCTTTCTTAGCAAGCGACGAGGCGTCTTTCATTACCGGGCAAGTACTCAGTCCGAACGGAGGCTTCGTTATAACGTGAGGAATTTCCTCCAGTTCGATCCACGCGAAAATCAGGACCAGAATTCGTATGATTGTTGCGCCGCAGGTGGTGTTCCCGGTTAGCGAAGGGTCGCCGGTAACACATGATTCCAGTCAGTCCCAGAAAAATCCGAAGAAATGTTTTGGATACATCAACCAGGTCACTAATTCCCGAAACTTCAATTCGCAAGGAACGCTATGACTAACAAGAACAGCACAACGGGCGCTCAAGGTGTAAGCGAAGCGCTCGTCAGGCTTGGCGTAACTCACATCTTCGGCATGGATACCCCTGAGCCGTTATATATCGACTTGGATCAGAGCATCCGGGCGATCACGATCCATGATGAGCGCGCGGGCGCAGTAATGGCCGATGCGTTCGCCAGGACATCAGGTCGCGTTGGAGTGTGTGGCGCGATACGCGGTCCCGGTGCAACGAACTTGTTGTCTGGCCTGGCGGAGGCCTACAACTCGTCTACGCCGGTGTTGGCGCTCGTCAACGACGTCGCAACTGCAAATCTCGACCGTAACCCCATCCAAGGTATCGACCATGTCCGCCTATTCGAACAGGTGACTAAGTGGGGCAGGCGGGTCGATACTTCCGAGCGGACGGCTGACTACGTTGTCCATGCGATGCGCGTGGCAACGACAGGTCGGCCGGGGCCGGTTCTGCTCGCCTTTCCAGACTCCGCTCTGACCAACGGCCCCGTTAACCCAGTACAAATCACTGAACCCGCCGCGTATCCGCGCGTGCGCGTGTCGGCTGATCCAGCGCTCATTAAAGTGGCCGCGCAGCAGATCGAGTCCGCCTCTCGCCCAATAATGATCGCTGGCGGTGGACTGCATCTGTCGCAGGGTTATGAGGCGCTGCAAGCGCTAGCCGAGCGGCGGCAAATTCCAGTCGCGACTACCCCATTGGGCAAAGGCGCTATCGCGGAGATACATCCGCTTGCTGCGGGGGTAGTCGGCGCCTACACGGCTGGCCCAGGGGCGCGAGGATGGATCGCGAATCAGGCTGTGCGTGAAGCAGATCTGGTGGTCCTTGTGGGCACAAAGACCGATTCAATCGCGACCAACGACTGGACCATCCCCGCAGTTGGCCAGCAGATCATCCATATCGATATCGATCCGCTGGAGCTTGGCAGGACCTATCCGGCGCTGGAGATCGCCGCGGATGCGAAGCTAGCGCTTGATCAACTTGTTCAGTCGATAGCCCCGCGGACGAAGCCGTGTGCTTGGACACGAGAGCTGCAATCTAAGATCTCGGACTGGCAAGCGAACTTCGAAGCTCTTGAGATGAACTCGGAGACCATCGACCCACGCCTCATATATCGTTCTTTGAACGCCCTCTTGGGCGAAGACGATATTGTAACCACAGATGCTAGTTACTCGTCAGCTTGGGGAATGGATTTGCTTCGGTACAAGAAGGCAGGTCGCAAGTTCCTCGCGCCGCGGGGCTTCGCCGGTCTAGGGTGGGGCGTGCCCGCGGCGATCGGAGCTAAGTTCGCTAAGCCGGAGGCGGCCGTGTTTTGCGTAACCGGTGATGGCGGATTCGGCTACGTCGCGATGGAGATGGAGACGGCGGCTCGCTACGACGTACCGATCTGTGTGATCGTACTCAATAATGGTATTCTAGGCTTTCAGAGGCACTACGAGATCCATCGTTTCGGCAAGACGATCGAGACGTCCTTTACCGCTGTCAACTATGCAGACTTGGCGCGCACGCTAAACTGTGATGGCATACGTGTAACAACTCCAGCGGAATTTGAGGCTGCTCTACAGAAAAGTCGGGGGCTGCGCCGCCCGCTGCTCATCGATGTCGTGACGCCGCCAGATGCCCGTCCTCCGATTAGCACGTTCGCGTACGCACCGGTTGACGCCCGGCATTGACGGTGAATGGCTGGCGATGGTTGGATTCTAGGCTTTGACGTGGCTGAAGGGTGGCCAGTTGTCGTCGGCGGTGCCGACTTGCTCGGCTCGGCGATCGCCCGCGGCTTTCCTCCGAGGGCCCATGCGTTGCGGCCTGGGGTATGAATGAGGCTAGCTGCACGCCCCTCGCGGCGTCTGCTGCCGAACCGAATGACATGACTGCCTCTTTCGACAGCCTGAGTTCTCAGGCGGTCGCGAGAGATTATCCTCAATCCAACAGATGGCCGCCGATCGAAAATTTTCGGGTTCAAGCTGACTACAACGATGGTTCAACTTAAGGACGGCTCAACGCACGAGCCGCCTCGTGTAGTGTGAGAGAGATTCTCTGGCCTAGAAAAGCAGACATCAAAATTCGTTGGTGACCGATTCAAGGGACGGGCTGCGCTTGCAACAGGGGGGCTGGGGCCATTGGCAGAGCGACAGTAACGGCCTTGCCGCAGAAGGGGCGCGGATCGTGGTCTGGGATCGCGATATTACGGGAGGAGAGAAGTTCCTAGGCGAGATGCGTCACGCCGGGCACGGTGTCCCCTTTGCCGAGGTAAATGTAAACGACTCATCCGCCATTCTGGCAGATGCCGAAGCGCTTAAGAAAGAGTTGATCCCCGACATCATCGTGAACAATGCTGGCGGCGCTCTCGACAAGCATCACGGCTTCACCGATCGGTCTAACGATGATTGGGCGCAGGTTCTCCAAATCGGAGCACGGGAGAAGAGTGAGGTTGGATTACATGAACAAAGTATCGGATCGCTATATACGCAACATGCCGTTCGAGACGGACGCTGGCGTTTCTGCGCGTGCGGCACTCGGGTTAATTGTACTGGCAAGCGACCAGAGCATCGAATACGAGTTCCGCCGCGTCGTCACCCTGCCGGGAGTCGGAATTTACGAGTCGCGGATTTACAATGCGCCGGAAGTGACGCCGGACACGTTGAAGGCGCTGGAAAAGGAAATCACTCAGGGCGCAAAGTTGATCCTACCTGGCGTCCCCATCGACGTTATGGCCTTCGGCTGCAACTCGGGAACAATGATTCTCGGAGAAAACGTCGTCTACGAAAAGATCAGAGCTGCGCGGCCTGGCGTGCCCTGCACCTCTCCGGTCACGGGCACGATCGCAGCATACAAGCGGCTTGGTGTGTCGCGCATTGCGGTGCTGACGCCGTACAGCGACTCGGTCAACGATTTCGTATCCAACTTCCTGCGAGAGCGTGGTCTTGACGTGGTGGCGTTAGGTTCGTTCAATGAGGAAAACGATCACAAGGTTGCCCGGACGTCACTCGCGTCGATTAGCAAGGCCGTGCTGACGCTTGGCCGGATCGAGGGCGTCGAAGCGGTGCTCGTTGGCTGCACGAGCCTTCGCCTTGTTGACGAGGTCGCGAAGATCGAACAAGAATTGGGCAAGCCTGTTACATCGAGCAATCACGCAATGGCATGGCACGCCTTGCGATTGGCTGGCATTCACGACACCATGCCCAAGTTTGGCAGATTGTTCGAACTATCGGTTTGACAAGAGCACAGGATGGCGTCTCACCATTGGGACAACGACCTCCGCCAGAAGATCGCAGAATCGATCCTCTGTCTCCCGAGGCCGTTGTTATTTGGGACAAGCATGACCAGACTCCCGTTCTGGAACGAAGTACTGTGAGCTCTGCCCGGAAGTGGCCGCAATGATGCAGTCGGGTATGTATTTTCCTGACATCGTGGGGCAAAGCAGTCGCCGCAATCAATTTATGATCGAGGGGTCAATCGAAGACTGGTATTCGCGGCGGTTGGAATTCCATCATCGCTGTGAAAGCTACATAGAACAACAACTCGCCAGCGGCCAATGGTGCGGATGTCGGACGACCTACGCCATGAGGGCGGGTGATCAGCATGCACACGGATCTCAACGGACCATCCGACCGTCGGCGTCATGGTGGCATTTAGTGCGTTGGCGCAACGGTTCGATTTGTATGCAAGCTGCGTTGTGGCTGCTCGATGCTCTGTATCGCACAAAAACCCGCAAATTGTAGTGATCAGACGCAGAATTTCGGAGAGACGATCGGGTATCTTGAGGAATTTCGACTTCGCGCTTCTCGTAATATTCTCGTAACAAATGGAGAGTCTGAGAACTGAGTTGTTGCTGACAGACTCGACGCGGCTCCTACTATCTCGACGCGCAGAGTGTTCATTCACGGCCGGCATCTTACACGCTGCTAGATAGCTGACCAATGAGCATCAGCACCAGGGGGCAAATCGGATGGGGTACGCTACTAGGCCTTATTTAATGGGCGATCTTTCGTCCACACGGCGAGGCGCCGCGGCATTCTTGGACAATTTACCTGTCGACGACCCCCACGCGGCTATAGGTCAGCAGAACTGGATCACCAGATGGACAAAGATCGGAGATGAGTACTGCCTTCTTGGTGACTTGAATATCAAGAAAGGAGCTTTCGATGAGGCGACCGACGCTTGGCTCTGTGCGCTAACTGCCTTTGAAACTGCCAGGCGACTAGTTGATCAAGACGATCCGCGAAGTGTGGACGTGTTAGCCAAAGTCGACGGCGGCATTCAGAGGTTCGAATTGTCTCTGGCGCAAAAAATAGAGCGGGTAAAAATTACGTGTTGCGATCACGCTGAACTTTCAGCCTATTATCTGCCGGCCGGTAGTCCCGATTTGCCCGCATCCGCAGTCATTTGCATCAGTATGGAACAAGAAACAGGAGCGACGCTGCTCGGAAGGCTCTTGCCCGTGGTGATTGGCCGGGGCATGTCACTTCTCGTTATCACTCACGACGACGTCTCAAGTCACTCGCGCGGCAAATCCGAAGCACTGTTGTCGTTCTGTTTGGATTACTTATCAGCTCGGCGGGACGTTGATGACACTCGGATCGGTGTCTATGGAGAAGCATTTTCGGCCGTTCTCGCTACTGAATTTGCTGTGTCCGATGGTCGCCTGGCTGCGGCCGTCTGCGACGGTGGCCTTTGGAATTGGGCTCGGATCGTAGCGTCAGTCGATTGGCTGACGCGGACAGCAAACATCGCCCTGGAGAACGACGCAATATCGGCACGTCGCTTGCAGTTTATACGACAGTTGAGGTGCCCCGTCCTCGTGGTTGCCGGTGGACGTGGCATCGTTAGCGTCTCGGAGGCGACCAAGTTACAAGCCTATTGCATGGCAGCGCGAATTGATCTGGAGCTAGCCCTACCGCGGATGATCCGGAGCCCCGGGAGGGGAATCGAAAATTTCGTGACTTCCGACGATTGCATCTTTGGATGGTTGGAGCACAAACTTGCGCTCAATTCACATCAATATGTTGTAGGCCAAGATAATCAGATAACTTGAGACCAAATCGCTGCCAACCGTCACACGGTCCGTCATTGCATGGTGCCGAAACGATAGGCTTTGTTGGCAAGCTCGGCCACCGGTGAATCTGGTCCCTACAATACGCCTATACTCAGCTTTTGAGACGCCAGTCGGCTATTTTTGGCGATCGAGACTAGTCGTTGATTCAGGTAATGAACGGACGCCTCATCTAGCCCGTCGAACATCGTTGTGTTAAGGGCTTGTCTCTTGATTGACAGTTTCTCGATTTCTGCACGTGCCTTTTGAGTCAACGACATCTGGACAAACCTTGCATCATCCGGCGATGGCGCGCGGGAAAGGAATCTGATCAATTCTAGTTTCTTGGTTTGATTGGTAACAAAGGCTGGATGGATTCGTAACTTGTTTGCAACGGCTATTCCCGAGACACCACGACCTTCATCAAGTGCGTCAATTGCCATTAGAATCAACCATTGCGGTTCGGTTATTCCTAAGATTTGAGCCCAGCTCTTATGTATTTCCTCAAGTTGAGAGTGGATTTCGACAATGTTCCAGATGAAATCCCTAACGGCTCTATCGAGTTGTTCCTTTTCGGCCATGTTGGTTTCTCCGCTATAATTCGGTGCCGCCGACAGGGCGCACAGTTAATCCCTTAGTTAGCGGGAACACCTGTATTCTACTTGGGACATCTGAGGCCCCCGAACAAGCGTCTGCGCAACATGGTGGCCATGCTAAAAATTAATTGACGAAAACAATTGATAGTGATAATCAACAGCTAGGCCGTTAACAGCTTCTGCCAACGGTCATCGTTTAAGACCTCCAAATGGAACCTCCGGGATGCCCCCCGGAGGTTTTGTTTTATTCTATCGATACGACCGACATTGGCATGGGTTTGGCGCAAACCAGGCGTTACTCAAGCGCAACAGATAGCGCCAAAATTAGATTGCAAAAATTAATTAATTGCACCAATGAATTTCAGAAATTATAGGTCGATGGACAGCGAGGGGGCGCCTCGAAGTCGTTCCGTCGAGCATTGGCCCGTACGACGAGGCTAGCAGCGGTGGATCTATGAAGGGCGGACAAAGACGTTTCCAACTCAGAGGTTAATCGATGAAACTGACAAAGAGTGTTATCCTAAGTTCTGTAGCAATGTTGACCGGAGCCGGGGCGCAGGCGGCCGATCTTCCGGTAAAGGCGAAGCCGGTCGAGTACGTGAAGATCTGCTCGTTGTACGGGGCCGGGTTTTATTACATTCCGGGATCCGACACCTGCATCAAGCTCGGCGGATATGTGCGAGCAGATTTCACCGCACACGCCTTTGACTTCACGGCCTACAACAGTGGTTCGGCCGCTGCGAACAACCGTTTGACGAACTACTTTGGCGCCCGATCTCGCGTAGACCTCAATATCGACAGCCGCACCGCGACCGAATATGGCACGCTACGTACGTTTGCCGATGTGGTGTACACTTGGACGACCGGTAGTACCACCGGCGCTGGTGCCGGCCCCACTGGCGGTGCCACGACCTATAGTGGTGACGCCCTCGCGGGCGGTTCGCTTGGCGTCTACACTGCCTTTATCCAATTCGCTGGTTTCACCTTAGGGCACGCGATCTCACAATTCTCCGCGCCCTGGACTAACTATCCGGCGAACCTCTTTGATGGTCTGCCTGGCGGCGGGGGCACGGTCGTTGGTGTCAACCAGTTCAGCTACACTGCAGACTTCGGGCAGGGTCTCTCGCTCTCGCTCTCGGCGCAGGACCCAACGCTGAACTACCAGACTAACCTCTGGAACGTGAGCGCCGCCACCAGTGCGGGCGTCGCTGGTGGCGCTTATGGTGCCAGTGACTTCGGTGGCACGCGAGCTCCTGACCTCGTTGCCATGTTCCGCGTCGATCAGGCTTGGGGGCTGTTTCAGGCTTCATTCGCGGCGCATGACAACCACGCCGGCTACTACGGCCAATACGAAACCTCCGGCTATCCCGCCGACAAGTGGGGCTGGGCTGGACAATTGGCGTTGTCGATCAAGAACCTGCCGACCGGGCCGGGCGACACGATCAATATCCAGGGCGTGTATACCAATGGTGCAAGCCGTTACAACTTCCAGGAATTTACGAGTACCAGCTACTCGATGTTCGGTGGTACTGGATTGGCCGGTGCCTATGGGAGCATCGGTTTCGCCGGTCTGTCCGATGCAGTATTCGTGGCTGGCTCTGGTATGGAACTGACCACAACGTATGGTATGAACGCTGGTTACACGCACAACTGGAATCCGAACTGGAACACGTCGCTCTATGGTGGTTGGGGTGCGGTCCGCTACAACGGGACGGCCAAGAGTTATATCTGCGGTGGCGCCGCGATGGGGGCGCTCTTGACGGCTGGTTCGATCTGCAACCCAGACTTCGACCTTTGGGTTGTCGGTACGAAGGCGACTTGGACGCCCGTGAATAAGTTTGCCATCTCGGGCGAGGTCAATTACGAGCGGCTTAACCAGAACTATTCGGGGTCGATCGTCTACCCCGGTTCTGCTGCGACTGCCAAACCGCCTGCGATCTATCAGGTCAAGGATCAAGGCACCGTCTCGTTCACGGTTCGCGCGCTTCGCGCTTTCTGAACCTAGTCGCCGATCATACATGTTGACAAGCCCCCCGGCGAGAACCCGCCGGGGGGTTGTTTATCGCGAAACGTCGTTTGAGCAGCGCAGCATCTGGGCAATCTGATCGCGAAGATTGGTTGCGGTTGGAATCAGAAACTCTCTCCCTTGAGGGTTCTGTGAAGTCGCGGGCCCGGCGGTGCCTATTGCGCAGGGCGCGAGTACGACCTGCCGGATTGAACGATGCCGCGAGTTGTTTGGCACAATCGAGAAGCAACGCGGACGCGAGCCAAATTTGACGGTAGCTACGCAATCGTTGCAAAGAGCGATTGGCTCGGCAAGGACGCTCTCGCGGATCGGCTGCTGGGAGTGAGAAATCTTCAGATCGCTACGCGGACGGAGTTGCCATAGACGACCCAATCATATGTCTGAGTTGATTGAGCCCAGTGGAAGGCTGTGGGCTCCGCAAGCTCCAGCTCGCTATGCTGGCCTGCAAGGCCGAGTTCATCGCGCGGCGTCAGTTGCAACGGTCGTCGGCCAGTATCATTGGATTCCACGCCGCAAGATCGTATGTCGCGCTTCGGCCGTGGAGTTGGGGGACATCACTTTTGAGCCGAGGTCCGAATTGGACAGAGGACTAAACCGCTCGCGCGGTAGGGCGCTGCGGCTGGCGGCACGGCCAAGAGGATAGCGCAATGGGGCGTCCTGTCTTGAGATGAGGGGTTCGCAACCTTCACTCAAAACAGGAGCATCCCCATGACCGACGAGGCAATGAGCGCCGTTGCGCCGGCGCATGATCGAAGACAGACGATCCGCAAGCTCGCGCCGAAGACCCAATGCGACTACGTGCAAAACTTCGCGGCGTTTCTCGGGCGATCGCCCGATACGGCGAGCTTCGAGGACGTGCGCCGCTACCGGTTGCATTTGATGGCGAGCGGCGTTGGCCTGTCGACCATCAATCAGACCGTCTCGACCCTACGGTTCTTTTTTAAGGTCACACTCAAGCGCCATGAGATCGTCGAGCACACGCATGTCATTCACGAGCCGCGCAAGCTGCCGGTAGTACTCAGCGTGGAGGAAGTGGCAAGGCTGCTCGATGCCGCGCCGGGGCTGAAGTACAAGGCGGCGCTGAGCGTGCCTACGGCGCCGGCCTGCGCGACACCGAGGTGATCTCGCTCAAGGTCCCCGACATCGACAGCAAGCGGATGATCATCCGCGTCGAGCAGGGCAAGGGCGGCAAGGACCGTAACGTGATGCTATCGCCGAGTCTGCTCGAGTTGCTGCGGGCCTGGTGGAAGGCGGCGCGGCCTCAGGGTTGGCTGTTCCCAGGCCGCGATCCGGCGCAGCCGATGACCACCCGCCAGCTCAATCGCGCCTGTCATGCCGCCGCCCTGATGGCGAAGATCAATAAGCGCGTCTCGTTGCACACCTTGCGGCACAGCTTCGCCACCCACCTGCTCGAGCAGAACATCGATGTCCGCGTCATCCAGGTGTTGCTCGGTGACGCCAAGCTCGACACCACGGCGCTCTATACCCGCGTCGCTACCAAGACGATCAGCGAGGTCATGAGCCCGCTGGAGCACATCGCGCTCAAGAAGGAGATCCGGCCGCCCGGCTGACGCGGCGCGTGTCGCGCCCGGCCTTGGAGGTTGCGGATGTCTTCCGCAGCCATGGTCCGGCATGGCGTCGAGCCCATGCCGGCCATGTCAGCCTCGACCAGCTGAAGGTGATGTCGGCGATTGAGCGTTGCCGCACGGCAGCGCTCGGCGGCCATGTCGCGCGTTGCGCGGACTGCGCCTATACGAGTATCGCCTACAACTCCTGCCGCAATCGGCATTGCCCAAAGTGCCAGGGCGCCGCGGCGAAGGACTGGCTTGCCGACCGCGAAGCCGACCTGTTGCCGGTGCCGCACTATCACGTCGTGTTCACGCCGCCTGCGGCGGTCGCCGACATCGCCTACCAGAACAAGGCCGTGGTCTACGATCTCCTGTTCAAGGTCTCGGCCGAGACCATACTGACGATCGCCGCCGATCCGAGGCACCTCGGCGCCCGCATTGGCATCACCTCCGTGCTGCACACCTGGGGCTCGGCCATGACCCATCATCCCCATGTGCACATGATCGTACCGGGTGGCGGCATCTCCCTCGACGGCAGCAAGTGGATATCGTGTCGACCTGGATTCTTCCTCCCGGTGCGCGTGCTCTCGCGGCTGTTCCGCCGGCTGTTCCTGGAGAAGCTCATGGCGGCGTACGCCGCCGGCCGCCTCAACTTCTTCGGCGATCATGCCCTGCTTGCCGACACGCAGGCCTTCGCGACCCATCTGGCGCCGCTGCGCAGAAGCGAATGGGTGGTCTACAGCAAGCGCCCGTTCGGCGGACCCGAGGCGGTGCTGGCCTATCTGTCGCGCTACACCCATCGCGTCGCCATCGCCAACAGCCGCTTGATCGCCGTCGACGAGCAGGGCATCACCTTCAAGTGGAAGGATTACCGGATCGAGGGCCACAATCGGCACAAGCGCATGACGCTTGCCACTGACGAGTTCATCCGCCGCTTCCTCATCCATGTGCTGCCAAAAGGCTTGCACCGCATCCGCCACTACGGCCTGTTCGCCAAAAGCGCGTGCGCCGATAACGTCGCCCGCGCGCGTGAGCTGCTCACCGTTGCAAAACCTGAAGGCGAGCCCACTAGCGCTGCCGTCGATCCCAACAAGCCGAGTTGTCCATGCTGCGGCGGTCGCATGATCATCATTGAGGTGTTCGCGCGCGGTGCAACGCCACGACATCAGCCGACAGCGCCAACGAACCGCATCAGGATCGACACCTCATGACCGCGTCACAACCCTGCAAATCTGCTCGTCGTGATCGCCAGCTCTCGACCGGCCACGGCAGGGTGCGTTCAGATATCCGCCAGCCGTCGCAAGTCGTCGGACAACTCATCGAGTTCGACGCCAACCGCCGCTCATTCGTCAGCCGCTTCACCGTCGTACGACTCGTTGCATCGGCTTGATCCAAATCAGACAGCTCGCCCGCGGCACTCAAATCACCAATAGCGCCTGCCGCACCGCTCTACCTTCCCCAATCGCGGTTTCCTCCCTTGGAGGCTTTCGGACGCCGGCCGCCGAACTCGTGGCGCCGTCCCTCAAGCGGCCAGCATCCGAAACCCTTCACACAAGAGGAAATCGTCATCATACGCTCCGTTTGTCGTGTCAGCCATGTCCGGTTCAAGATGACTATGTTCAGATTCCGACACTCACGCGGAGGTACTCGCTCGGCGCGGCGCGAAGTGCATCCTTTGGCTCCTCTCGAGGCAAAGTTAGAGCAATGTCTTTGACGGCACGAAAATTGCTACGATCGGCGCAGGATCCTTTACGACCATGGTGGGGCGCACCGTGCAAAGATCGACTATTAACATAGGCGTAGGCGGCCAGATTCCAAGTTGCGCGGGAACCGCGGTTGAGGGCGGTCTCCGCGCGCTCAAAGTTTTCCTGCGCGAGGAGTTCTGGCTGATCGCCAATCTGCGTCCGTTGAAGATGAGGTGCCTGCTGGTCAGTGTGAGGGTATCGATCTCGTGCTGGTGCACGAGAATATCGAAGCACTCTGTTTGGCCATCAAGCCCTTCACTCGTATCTGCGATGCATCCGCATTCGGTTGCGGCCTCTTCCGGCATGAACGCGCTTGCGCGGCGCACAGCATCGATCGCTTTGCTTTCGACTGTGCACTTGTCAATGGGTGCAAGGTCATCGTCGTCCACAAGGTCAATGTGCCCAAAGCGCTCACTTGGTTGTCCCTCCAAGCCAGCCGCGAGATCGCGCAAGAACATAAGTGTCGGGTGGCGATGGACGATCGCATTGTGGTGCCTCCGCCATGCAGTTTGTGATGAAACTCTGCGCGGTGCGATGTCCCATACTGACCACGCTTCTGTTAGACCACATCTTGTAGGGCCAGATGGCGGCCGTTATTGGGATCTCGGCATCGTCGCCAAGCCTCGGTATTGGCGAGCATGGCCCGATCTTTGAGGCCGACTCGGCGCAGACTTTCGCGGTAGGGGCGTCGCCGACGCCTTGGCCTTGCTGCCTGCCGCAAACATGATGCTCGGTCCCGTAAGATCGATCTCGCTGCTCGCCTTGAATCAAGTTGATCTTCCACGTCCAAGACGCGCGCGCCCGATCTTGGCGGCAAGACGTCCACCTCCCGAGTTTTCGAGGTCGGTGATCAGGCGCGTGGTCAACTGACGGCGCGAGGCGCAGATCGCGAGCCAAAAAAAGGAGCATGGCACATGGTAAAGGGCTCGGATCTACTGGTTGCGGCGCTGGAGCATGAGGGCGTCGACCGGATATTCGGCCTGCCCGGCGAAGAGAACCTTGATGTTGTCGAATCGCTGCGTTGCTCGAGCATTGAGCTTGTTCTGACCCGGCATGAGCAGGCGGCCGCCTTCATGGCCGCGACCCACGGCCGGCTGACCGGCCGGGCCGGCGTCTGCATGTCGACGCTCGGTCCGGGTGCCCTCAATTTCACCACCGGTGCCGCCTACGCTCACCTCGGTGCGATGCCCATGGTACTGCTCACCGGCCAGAAGGCGATCATGCGCAGCCGCCAAGCCCGCTTCCAGATCGTCGACGTGGTCGCGTCGATGAAGCCGTTGACCAAAATGTCCCGCCAAATTGTCAGCGCCTCAAGCATACCCACCATCATTCGCGACGCGTTCCGCCTTGCCATGGAGGAGCGGCCAGGGCCGGTGCATCTGGAGCTGCCAGAAGACATCGCTCGCGAGGAGGTCGAGCCGGTCCCGATGGTGCCGATCCATCCTATGGAGATTCCGGTGGCGCATCGGGATGCGCTAAAGCGCGCTGCGGAGATGATCCTTGCGGCCAGGCGTCCGCTGATCATGTTAGGAGCGGCGGCGAGCCGGCCGAAGTCTTTCGGCATTGCCGATTTCGTGCGGCGCACCGGCATTCCCTTCTTCACCACCCAAATGGGCAAGGGGACTGCTCCCGGAAGTACCAGCCTCTATATGGGTACGGCCGCCCTCTCGGAGCGCGATTACGTCCATGAGGCGATCGACCGGACAGACCTGATCATCGCCGTTGGTCATGATACGGTGGAGAAGCCACCCTTCATCATGGGACCCAACGGACCGAAGGTCGTGCACGTCGGCTATACGCCGGCAAACGTCGAGCGGGTCTACTTTCCGCATGCCGAGGTCATTGGCGATTTGGGACCGAGTCTCGAACTGCTAGCCGACCGTCTCGAAGGCAAACTACCGAATGCCGACGCGCTGTTGCCGTTGCGCGAAGGCATTCTAGGGCGTATCGCCGATCGCAACACCGAAGGCCGCTTCCCTGTCACGCCGCAGCGGCTCGTGCACGACATTCGCGCTGTCATGCCTGAATCCGGGATCGTCGCGCTCGACAACGGCATGTACAAGATCTGGTTTGCACGCAACTACCGGACCTATGTTGCCAACACGCTGCTGCTCGATAATGCACTCGCGACGATGGGGGCTGGGCTGCCCTCAGCGATCACGGCGGCCATGCTCTATCCGGACCGCCGGGTGATGGCGATCTGTGGCGATGGTGGCTTCATGATGAACAGTCAGGAGCTCGAGACCGCGGTAAGGCTCAAGCTCAATCTCGTGGTTCTGATTCTCGTTGACGGCGCTTATGGCATGATCCGCTGGAAACAGGCGGTCGACAACCTCCCGGATTTCGGACTAAGCTTTAGCAATCCCGACTTCGTCCGCTACGCCGAATCCTACGGCGCTAAGGGAGCGCGGGTGGCGTCGATCGATGCGCTGGTACCCACGCTTGAGGCTGCGTTCACGGGCGGCGGCGTCCATGTTGTCGATGTGCCGATCGACTATTCCGAAAACATCCGCTTGCTGGTCAAAGCACTGGGACCCCCAAGCCGGTCGTCGAGTTTGCGCGAGTGAGGAGAAGCAAAAAAGGATCGCAAGGATCAACTTTCAGACCCTAGAATGTTTTGTTTCAAGTCGGCGTCTCGTGCAAGCTCGGCGAGCTTGCAATGGGTTAGTTGCGGAGCTTCTAGCGTTCGCAGAGCGGCCTCCATAAGCAGGTGATCTAATCTCCTGAGAATTGCAGCGCTATTTGATTTGGTAGCTGCCCGACGACGCAGCTAGTGCTTTAGTTCGTTTGAACCAAGGAGACGACATCCCGCAAGATTTATACAGAACTTCCACGTCAGCCTGATGTAACGGAAGATCCTGTCGAGTACCTCGATCTTCGAGATCGACGACGCCATTGATTCTGCGGAGACGCTGCGATGGATCATGGTGCGCGCCCGCCCTCGGTGGCAGTACCGCCACATCGTGCCAGTCGCAAAAGACGGTGTGTCGTAATGCTAAGCAGCGCTGCGCTCATGGTGACACCAGGCTTCCACTGCGCGGCTAATTATCAGCATGGCCAGGAAAATGGAGCCATCGATGGGAGTGTTATCGCATCTACGGGTCGTCGAGATCGGTAGCTCGGCTGCAACAAGCTATTGCTCGCGGTTGTTCGCGGATTTCGGCGCCGATGTGCAGAAAGTCGAGCCGCCAGCCGGCGATCCACTTCGCCGCAGCGCGCCGCTTACCCCAAAGGGTGAGAGCGCGTGGTTCGCATTCCTCAACTTCAATAAATCAAGCAGAACTATCGATCCCACCGCCCGAGACGCGAGCACGCAGCTAACGGCATTGATCCAGCATTGTGACGTTCTGGTCGATGGCTGCGACGTCGATTCAGCAGATTGCCCGTCGATTGATATTGCCGCGATCCGCCTCTTGCATCCCGGGTTGATCTATGTTGAAGCGAGCTGGTTCGGCCGCGAAGGTCCCTATGCAGGATTTTCCGCAACCGACACGACCGTCCGTGCGCTCGCCGGCCTTATCAAGCTGGTTGGACCGGTCGAGGGGCCGCCATTGCACGCACCGGATTTCCAAACGGGTCTCATCGCTGGGCTTTGGGGGTTCATTGCCGCGGCTTCTTCAGCCATTGGACGAATGCAGGGCAGGGCAGGACGGTCGTGGTCGCTCAATATTTTCGAATCGAGCCTCGCTCTCAGCGAGTATCTCATGTTCGAAGCCTTTGCGCGCGGCGACGTGATGCGCCGGATTGGCATTAACCGCTTCTGGCCAGGCTTTCCCGTCGGCATTTACGAAACCAGAAAGGGTTGGCTCGGCGTTACCGTTGTAACGCCGGCACAATGGCGCGCATTCTGCGACATGCTCGGCCTGTCTGAATTGGGTGGTGATCCGGCTCTGGCCCGCGGCGAAGATCGTCTGAAACAGATGGAACAGATCGAACAACAGTTTGTGCCGAGGCTAAAAGCGCGGACAGCGCGTGAGTGGTTTGCAGAGGGACTGAAACGCAAGATCCCGGTCGTGCAAGTACCCGAAATATCTGATCTGGTAGAGGACCCGGAGAAGAAGGCGCGCGGCGCAATCGTACCGGTCCTGTTTGGCGAAGAAGAAGATGGCCTCACCGCTGGATCGATGCTGCGGCTGACATTGACACCGCCGCGCCGTGGGGGAAAGGTTCCGGCTCCCGGCGAGCAACGGGCTTTCGCGAACACCCGAACACACATGTCCTTCGCTGCGCCGGAGTCGTCCTACTGCATCGATGCCGATCGGCAGCCGTTGCATGGGATTCGCGTCATTGACTTCTCGATGGGCTGGGCTGGCCCGTTGTGTACGCGCACCCTCGCTGATCTCGGCGCCGACGTCATCAAGATCGAGGCCATCCAGTATCCGGACTGGTGGCGCGGTGTTGATCGGCGGCCTGCTTACGTCGACGGCCAGATGTACGAAAAGACAGTGCGCTTCTGCATCATGAACCGCAACAAGCGCGGCATCACACTCGATCTGACGCGGCCGCGGGGCCTCGCTCTTGCCAAGCGGCTTTTGGCGGAAGCCGATATTGTCGTCGACAACTATTCTGTTGATGTGTTGCCGAAGCTCGGGCTTGGCTACGACGTGCTCAGAACGTTCAATCCGCGCCTCGTCATGATGTCGATGTCAGCCTTTGGGGCGAACAGTGTCCATCGCGATTGCCGGGCCTACGGCTCAACTCTCGAGCAGGGGTCGGGATTGCCGAGCGTGATCGGAAGCCCCGTCGGGCCACCCGTCATGAGCCATATCGCGTTTGGGGATGCTGTCGGCGGGTTGAACGGCTGCGCTGCAGTTCTGGTTGCCCTGATTCATGCGCGCAAAACTGGGGAGGGGCAATTCATTGACCTTGCGCAGATCGAATGCATGATGCCGTTTGCGGCGCCATGGATCACGGTCCACTCAATCTGCGGTACGCCGCCGACAAGATACGGCAATCGCCATCCGCAATTCGTGCCGCACGGCTGCTTCCGATGTGCTGGTGAGGACAACTGGATCCTGGTAGCGGCGACGGACGCCCGCATGTGGCAGAGGCTTGCGCTGCTTATTGGCCGACCCGACTGGTCGATGGACGCTTCGCTGAAATCTGCGGAAGCTCGCCGGTCAGTTCAAGATGTCATAGAGGCAGGCATCTCAGCCTGGACGATCACCCGGAACGCGGACGAAGCCATGTCCGAGTTGCAGGCCGCAAAAGTTGCTGCCGGCGTGGTCCGCCTGCCAATTGACCTGCTCCAGGATCGGCATCTCGGCTCGCGGGCATTTCTGCAGGAGGTCGAACGCGCTTTCATAGGGAGGCATCCGCAGCCCTCGATGCCGATTCGCGAAGGTGCAGAACCATATGCGATCCGCACAGCGGCGCCGACGCTCGGTCAGCACAACGGAGAGATCCTATCAGAGCTTCTCGGCCTCTCCGACGCCGAGATAGCGCAATTGACGATGGAGGGCATTATTGGTGCGGAGATGCTCCCTGAACGGGAGCTCGCAAAAAAAAAGAAAGCATCTTCAGGTTGACAATCAACGCCACGGCTTGGATGGCGAGATGCTTGGCACGTAAGCTTCCTGCGCCGTGGCCGTGAGCGTCTTACTCGGCCATGCGGCCGGGCTCCAGAACCTCCGCACAGTGATTATGACTCTTTGGCAGTGTCGGGGTTGGCTCGGGCAATTTTTGGCGCCGGCCTTATCTGTCTCCATTTGACGGGGGGCGAGCGGCAGCCATTCCCGGGCGATAATTTCCCAGCACAGCCGCTTCTGGCATCTACCCTGCGATTGAGGCATTGTCCCCCGTAAGAGTCGGATCTCGATCGCGACCGTTGCGGGCGGCTTCAATCCATCGTGCCCAGGCGTAATACATCATGAGACCAAGGATGCCAGCCGCTCCAGAGCCTACTCATAAACGCCTGTACCCTCGTGCCGATCATTGCGGACACCCGAGCGCCTCAAATTCTCGCTACCCCTCTGAGGTACGACGAACGTCGCTCACTGCTGGGAAGAAGCCGGCATTCACCGCAACCCGCTCCTGTGTGAACAGCGGGCGTGTCCACTTCTCGATCTTGATGCCAGGAGCCGGGATCGCCGGCGGCTTCAGCGCGCGCATCCACCGAGTTCTCCCTGAAGCGACGCCGCCGACAGCGCAAGTGTCTCCTCAATCGACGCTGCCTGCATTCGCGGTCTTCGAATCATCATTGCCCGTAAACTAGAAGCCCACAAAAACCGCAACTGCAATGCTAGCTGGCCCACGCCCTCCACTGTTGCTTGCGGCTCGCGAGTTTCATGATTTTGGCGGCGCCGCTCTGCCGGTAATCCCTCGAGGTGAAAGCGACCCTGATCGTCGAGGGCGAGGAGGAGGCTGTTGGCGATCATGATCGGTGCGCAAGCGCTGAATCGGCTGCCAAAAGGCTCTCTGGCATAGACCACCAATGGACGCGGGCTCTTTTGCGAGATGGGCACGCAAACTGGCTAGATTAGCTCAGTGTCGCCTCCCGCTCTCCGAGGCTGTAACCGCCGCTAGATGAAAATACAGGTGCACTTCGGCAGCGCCACGCCCAAAATCAGCGAGCTCGCATCCTTGGACTCAGAGCCAAGTGCCGCCGAACAATCCCACAGCGCTTTCAGCAAACCCATCCGAAGATCGGAATTCAATGGTGTCCGAATGCGAGTGCTCGGAAGATCGCGCGAAGGACCCACAGAAGCCTCCAGATTCTCCAGTCCGAACTCATCGAAATACTGAAAGGCGCTTCAGTTTTCTGAAATCGACGACTCCCGCCTACATGGCAAGATCCACACGAGCCTTTAGATAAAAGACTACTAATCTCAGTAGGTTCGTTGTCCGTGGTTCTCAGATAAGTGAGCTGGGGTCATTTTGGGAGACACGCGCAGACAAGCGTGCTTGTTCATTGAACCACCTGCGAAGGAGACGACCATGGGTGAAGTCATCGGCAATTCTCATATTATGCAGGCCTTCGAAGTCCTGGAATCAAACGTCCGCTTATACTCGCGTTCGTTTCCGGTTTCTTTCAGTCGCGCGCGGGGCTCTACGATGTTTACAGAGGATGGTCGAAAGATCATTGACTTTGTCTCTGGTGCTGGCGCGCTGAACTACGGCCACAACAATTATGAGATCAAAGCGGCTATTGCGGAGTATCTGGCGTCGGACGCCGTAATCCACGGGCTTGACATGGCCACTCCTGCAAAGCTCGATTTTATGGAGACCTTCAACTCTGTCATACTGCGGGAACGGGGGCTGCAATATCGGTTCCAATTCACGGGGCCAACAGGCGCTAATGCTGTCGAGGCAGCCTTGAAGCTCTCACGTAAGGTAACAGGACGTCAAAATATCATTTCATTCACACACGGATATCATGGCCTGAGTTTAGGAGCGATTGCAGCGAGCGGCAATCGCTTTCATCGCGCAGCCAGCGGCATTTCCTTGTCTGGCGCAACTTTCATGCCGTATGATGGCTATCTTGGGCCCGCCGTTGATACGGCTCAATACCTACAAAAAATGTTGCTGGACAAGAGCAGTGGCATCGATCTTCCAGCTGCCATTCTTGTCGAAACTGTGCAGGGAGAAGGGGGTATAAACGTCGCTCGGAAGGAATGGTTGCAATCAATTCAAGCCATAGCAAAAGACGCCGGCGCTCTTTTTATAGTTGACGATATCCAAATGGGCTGCGGTCGCACTGGCGAATTCTTTAGCTTCGAATTCGCAGGGTTATCGCCAGATATTGTCGTAATGTCGAAATCGCTGAGTGGCTACGGTCTGCCGTTATCATTGTTGCTGATCAAGCGAGCGGTCGACGCATGGCGACCAGGGGAACACACCAGCACGTTTCGAGGAAATAACCTTGCGCTTGTATCTGCCACCGCAGCTATAAATACTTATTGGCGCAGCCGGACGTTCTCGCAGGGCGTTCAGCGCATGGGAGAACTTATGCGGAGCCGACTTGAAGCCATTGCATCCGAGCATGGAAATAGTTTTGCTGTTAGAGGACGGGGCATGGCATTGGGGTTCGATTGCCAAATGGTCGAATTAGCAGAGGCTACGACACGCAAAGCATTTGAAAAGGGATTGATCGTCGTACGATGCGGACCCAACGATCAAGTCATAAAATTTTTACCTGCACTCACAATTGACCATGAGACATTAAATCAAGGAATTGAGATGTTTGAGGAATCTTTGGTCGAAACACTGAGATAGCTAGCAGTCTGCTGAAATCCTTCACCGATGTGAGCGTTTGCTGAGTCAATCAATCGCCTGCGAATCGGCTGAGGGATTTTGGGTGACGAGGTGATCAGGCGGCGCGGTTCGCCCGCACTTGGATGACCTCGATGCCGTCATTAAATTTGCACCTGCGATGACCTTGGGCAACTGATTTGTTCCTTTGAGCCGCCGCCAGGCCTTTGACGCTGCGATCACCAGCTTGAACACCATCAGCATGGCGGTGGTCGGCGACAACGAGCCCTTCGTTCGCACCGTCCTGTGCCGCACGGTGGCGAACACGCTCTTGATGGGATTGGTCGTGCGCAAGTGATCCCAATGCTCGCCAGGAAAGTCAGTACGCATCCGGCGTAGGCCGCATCCTGATTGGATTATTCTGGCTGCCAGCGCTTGAGCCAGGTCGGATTTTCTTTGTACATGCGGACGAGCTCGATCAGGTTTTCGATACCGAAGTCGGTGAACGCTTGGATGCCATCTTCTCCGACGCCATAGACCCAGATGACGCCGTCCTCGATCTCCATTTCGTTGGCGACGTCCCGCAGCCAGTCTTCGTCCTCGCCGAGGTCCGCGGCCACACGGGCAATGGTGGTGACGTGATGAACCTTGTTGACGTGCGTGGTCATGCTGCTTGAGCGGAGATCGTTGCGGTCGGTGGCGTCCAATTCCAGGGCAGCAATTCGTCCAGCCGATGAGCCGGATGGGCGGCGATGCGAGCAAGGATATCTTTAAGCCAGGCTTGCGGGTCGACGCCGTTTATTTTGCAGGTGACGATCAGGCTGTACATTGCCGCGGCCCGTCGTCCCCCGCGATCGGATCCGCAGAACAGCCAGGATTTACGGCCAAGAGCGATGCCTCTTAGGCCTCTTTCGGCGGCGTTGTTGGAGAGGCACACACGTCCGTCCTCAAGGAACAGGGTGAAGCTCGCCCAGCGCTTCAGAATGTAGTTGAACGCCTTGGTCAAGTCGTGGCCCCGGGAGAGCTTGGCGAGTTGTTCGCGCATATAGACCTGAAGATCCTCGACCAGGGGTCGGCTCAACGTCTGCCGCACCTCCAGGCGCTCCTCGGCACTCTTGCCATTGACGGAGCGCTCGATCTCAAACAGCGCATCGATCCGACGCACCACCTCGATCGCGATCGGAGACAGAGGGATTTCCTTTTTGCCGGCAGCCTTGCGCCGCGCATTCTCTTCGATATCGGCCATGGCGAAGAACGGGCGCCGCGCATGGACCCAGCACGCAGCTTCCCGGATCGGTCCGGGATGGCGTCCCGCCAGATAGAGTTGATTATATCCGTCATAGGCGTCGGCCTGCAGGATGCCGGCATACCCCGCCAGATGCGCCCGAGGATGCTCACCTCTGCGGTCGCGTGAGTAATAGAACATCGCCGCCGGTGGGCCCACACCGCCAAAGGGCCGATCGTCCCGGACGTAGATCCAGCACCGTCCCGTGTCGGTCTTTCCCTTGGCCAGCACCGGCACGGTCGTATCATCAGCGTGAAGACGCTCGGCCGCCATGACATGGGCCTCGACCAGGCGCAGCAAGGGATCGAGTGCCGTACAGACCGATCCCACGGCGTCGGCCATGGTCGACAGCGCGATTGGCACCCCTTCCAGAGCGTAGCGCTCGGCCTGGCGGTTCAGCGGCTGATGTTGGCCGAACTTCTCGAACATGATCATGGCCAACAGGCTCGGGCCGGCCCATCCTCGTGCGACGGCATGGAATGGCGCTGGCGCCTGGCTGATCTTCTCGCAGTCACGGCAGGAGAACTTCTCCCGCACCGTCTCGATCACCTTCCACTGGCGCAGCACCGTTTCCAGCGTCCGGGTCACGTCCTCACCGAGCTTGCGCAGGCGATTGCCGCCGCAGCATTCGCAAGCGGTCGGCGGATCGATCACCACCCGTTCGCGTGGGAGATGCTCGGGGAACGTCTGGCGCTCGGCGCGCTGGCGCGTAAATCCGCGCACCGTCGTCGTCTTGGCGACAGCCCGTTCCGCCGCAAGCTCGTCCTCGGTGGCGTCGGCTTGAAGCTCCTCGAACGTTAGCGCCAACTGGTCGATCAACCGCGACGAACGCTCCGAGCGCTGTCCGTAGATCTGACGCTCGAGCTTGGCGATCCTAAGCTGCTGCTGCGCGATCAGCGCGCTGTCTTCCGAGGCTTTTGCGCGGGCGACCGCGAGTTCTGCCGCGATCTCCAGGGCCTTCGCACGCTCGAGCGCCAACGCCTCTTTCAAGGCAGCAATGTCATCCGGAATCGCTTCGTGCTCAGCATCCATGCGACGCAGTGAATCACAGATTGGATGCGTTGTGATTCCCCAAAGTGGCCGGCACCCCGCAAATTTCTTTGCTCAGCCCGCGCTCTCTGGCCGCCACGTTAGTTGAGGATTCCTCCAGTCGATTCCTTCCAGCATATAGGCCATCTGCGCCGCCGAGATCGACACCGCGCCGGCCGACGCTGAGGGCCAGATGAACTTGCCGCGGTCCAGGCGTTTGGCGTAGAGCGACATGCCCAACCCATCGTGCCAGAGGATCTTGACCAGATCGCCGCGACGACCCCGGAAGATATAGAGATCGCCGGCATGAGGATCGCGCTTCAAGCTCTCCTGAACCGCAAGAGCCAGGCTTTGCATCCCACGGCGCATGTCGGTGTGGCCAGTGGCGATCCAGACCCGGACGCCGCTCGGGATCGGGATCATCGCCGCCTCAGGAGCTCAAGGACCCGCTGCAGCGCCTCGGTGTCCACGTCACGGTCAACGCGCACGCGACAGCCGCCAAGTTCGATCTCGATTATTCCGGCCCTTGCGCGCTGCGCAGGAGGCGAAGATGACGGCAGCGGTGCGCACGCCGATGCCGGAGCCGGCGTGGATGTGATCTCGACGGGAACAAGAGCCGGCATAGCCTCGCCGCCTAGACCGCCCTGGCGCGCCTGCCGACGCCAGGTGAACAGCAGGCTCTGAGCCATTCCATGCCGGCGCGCAACGCCGCACACAGTCTCGCCAGCTTGCAAGGTCTCCTCAACCAGACGAACCTTCTCGTCGTAATTCCATCGGCGCCGACGCTCGGCACCCAGCACCTTGACCTGCATTCGCCACATGACCTTAAGGCTAGACTTAAGGTCACATCCTCAGAAACGCCGCCGAACTCCACAAGGCGGCCGTCGCCGGAGGGAGACGAAAGTCATAGAAGGCCAGCAGCGCGTCGCGATCCTTCATCAGGCATTCGACCTCCCGGCCGTACTTGGCGCGGAATTTCTCAGTGAAGACATCGATCGCCACTTCGGCGGAAGCCCGGTTCGGCGCCCAATGGACCTCGTGCAAATCCTCCTTCATGGTGGCCTGCACCGAGCGGGACTTTGTCCAGGACGTTCACGGCCTTGGGCCCCCAGCAGCGCTGGTGCCACGTCCCGGGAAAGATCTCGTCTAGCACCTTCCACAACTCGAGCGCACCGTCACCAACGGCAATTTGCGGAGCGATCTGCAACTCGCGCTGCTTGACGTTGATCAGCAGCTCGCGCCAGCTCTGCGCGCTTTCCCGCACGCCGACCTGAAAGCCGATCAGTTCCTTCTTGCTTTCGGGTGTCGCGCCGATCAGCACCAGCATGCATTCGCCGTGATCCTCCATGCGGGCCTGTAGGAAGACGCCGGCGGCCCACACGTAGACGTACCGCCGCGCCGACAAAGCGCGCCTCCGCCAAGCGTTCATACTCGCCCTGCCACTCGGCTGTCAGCCGCGAAATCACCGCCGGCGACAGGTTCGGCGCGTCCTTGCTCAGCAGGCCGTCAGCGCCTCCTGGAAATTGCCGATCGAAATGCCGCGCAGGTAAAGCACCGGCAACAGCGCTTCCAGACTCCTGCTCCGCCGCGCGCACAGCGGCAGGATCGCCGAGCTGAACCGGACCCACTCGCCTTCATGGGCTGCCCCGCGGTCCCGAATCTTCGCCCGCGCCACCTCGACCGCGCCGATGCCGGTCGCAATCGGTCGCGCCCGGCCCTAACCATGCCGCACGACACGAGCGCGGCCGTCGGCAAGCTTCAAATCATTCACCGCGGCAAGAAATGTCTCGACTTCGACCTCGACGGCCTGCGCCAGAAGCTGCCGCGCACCAGCGCGCAGAATATTGGTCAGTGGATCATCGATCTCGTCGGGCTGACGAAGCTGGAAAATGTTGCTAGTCTTGTTGATGGCGTATCGCTCTCTTTGAGAGATTCTGGCAGGCTCGACACCGCCTCGATACGCCGCCTATCTCATGCCGTCATCACCCACTTTCCCACATAGCTCTACTCGGCGACCCAATTGGCCAGCTTGGCGCGGGCGTCGTCGAGATCGGAGAACATGGCTTCGTGCATCCGGCCAGTGAAGCTCTCGATGAAGCCGTTCTGCATCGGCTTTCTCAGCGCGATGAAGTGGCAGTCGATGACTGTGCCCTTGCTCGAAGTGCCAGCATGGCATTGCACGTGAACTCGGTGCCATGCGTCGCCCTCCGAAGCCACCAAACGAGTAGTTCCCGTTTCGAGAGAGTGGACCTAAAAAGCGCTGCGAGTGCGCTCCTGCCGGTCGGATTTGCGACCACTGTCCGGTTTCTGACGGTGCCACAAATCTTTGTCAGATTCAAAACGCCTACCCGGCAGCCCTGACCGCAATTTTTGAACGCGTAGTCAGCCACTTATTGGGCGAGGAGCAAGCTGGCACGGTGGTTGCTGCTAGGATCCAGCAACACTCACTGAAGCTCAGTTGTTATCCCAATGCCCGGGTTTTCCGCCTCCCCGCATAAGAAAGGACCAGCGATGTCCGCCGACCTACTTTACCTGTCGAATGCCGATATCCAACATCTGCAAATTTCGCCTCGGGAGGCGCGTGAGGCAATTATTGCGGCTTTTCGCGACAATGCGGAAGGCCGCAACGTCGGCTTGCCAAAGTCGGCCATCAACATCGGCCCGGACTCGTGGTTGTTGTCGATGAGTTCGGCATCCGAGGCCAAGGGTCTCGGGACAATGAAAATGGTGGCGATCGTTCCGGTGGAAGGGAATCAAACCAGGCCGAGAGTTAACGGCTTGGTATCTGTGAGCGATTACGAAACGGGGGTACCCATCGCGGTTCTTGATGGGAACTCCGTCACGCTAATAAGGACAGCGGCGATATCAACGGCGGCGGCCGTCTATCTCGCACCTCAGGCACCCGTTACCATTGGTTTGATCGGCTGCGGCTTGCAGGCGCTTAGCCACCTCGATTCGTTTGTCGATCTGTTCCCGTCTCTGCGCAGAGTCTATCTCTTAAGTCGGAGCGTCAGCTCCGCCGAGAGAATTGCGACTGCTGCCTCCGAAAAACAGCTCGACCCGATCATAGCGAACGATCCTGATGCACTATTGAGCGAAAGCGAGATCGTGGTCTCAATGATTCCGAGCTCGCACGGATTGAAACCGTTTCTGGACGCTCGATCGCTGCCGCGCTCGTCATTTGCCTCGGCTATCGATAGCGGCAGGAGTTGGCGGCCGGAGACGCTCACCGCGTTCGACAGATTTGTTACAGACAGTTTGGAGCAATCCAAGTCGCCGGTAGACGCATCAGAACGACGCGTCGACTCCGTAAGTTATGAAGATGACCTTGTGCACCTTGCTTCCGGTTCGTCGCGGCCTCGTCCACGAATAAGGGCTTTTTTCGGCTTTCAAGGCTTCGTAATAGCAGATCTGGCGCTCGCGGAATTGGCAATCCGAAAAGCCCGGGCTTTTGGGATAGGAACGATTCTGCCTCGGTGAGGCTAGAGCCAAGGGCGCGATGAGTTGCCCGGCTGAAGAAACACGAGAGTCATATGAAGCGAGTCACCAGCATCTTACTCTTCCAGCATGTCCCGAAAGAGATATAAGCTTTCTATAGTGTCGAATTTCGTAAGCATGTCTCGATCGCACGAGCCGCTCCAATCAGGACTCGAACTTATCGAAATCTCTGGGCATACCGCTATCCAACCAAGCGTGAGAATTGGATTTGAGGCTTGAGCAGCTAATTCAGCCCAGGAACAAATGCGCTTCTTGCCAGATCAAAGGTGCTCGCGCTCCGGGAACGGCTGTCGACAAAGCCGAACGGGCAGTGGCTCCGCACGTTCGGTGCTCAAATACGTAAAACGGACAATTTGTGATAGAGGAGAAAAGAACGATGTCTGACGTATTCGGAACTCTCGATTTGTCGCTCGATCCAGATGAGGAACGGCGCGCGCAGCGCCTACATCGGGACGCGATCATCGTCGACACAACACATCAGGGCCCCTGTGGCAAACGGGCCTTCACTGAGGAGATGATCAATGTTTTAGAAACGCAGTATGCTGAACATCGCGATTCTTCGCGAGCACTTAAGGAAACCTGGACGATGCCGGTCCGACTCGCGCTCGAGGGACGGTTTCCTGCACTTGAGCAGACTTGGCGGGAGTCCGGACTGACCGTTACCAGCAAGGAAGTCTGGTGGAAGGACAGCAACTCCGCGCTCGCTTCGTTTTCCTTCCTGCAGAAACAATTTGATTCGTTCCCTTGGCTCCGAAAAATCCTCGTTGCAGATGACTTTGCAAAGGTGAAGAAGGAAGGGCTACTTGGATCTTTCATCAGCAGCCAAGGCTCTGACGCTCTAGGAAAGGACATTACTCGCCTGGAGGCATATCATGACATGGGCATGAGAATGCTTCAGTTGACGTACAATTCGGTCAACTATATCGGCGGAGGTTGCATGGACCGCACGGACTGCGGAGTAACATCATTTGGCAAGTCTTTCATCGATCACATGAATGGCATCGGTATGATCGTTGACATTAGCCACTGCGGGCGATCAACTACCGTTGATGCGTGCAAGATCTCCTCAAAGCCAGTAGTAGCATCGCACAGCGGTTGTTGTTCGGTATGTGAAGCGCCCCGTAACAAGACCGATGAAGAAATAAAGTACATCGCCGACAAAGGGGGGTATATGGGGATATACTGCCTGCCGAACTTTTTGACACACGCGGAGCAGCCAACAGTCGAGCATGTGCTCGATCATATCGACTATGTATCGGACCTCGTCGGCTGGCAGCATGTCGGGATCGGGTCGGACTTTCCCTTTGCTGCGCCTGACGAGTGGGGGAACGCTCGCCTAGCTGAGAATCTGCTCGCATCGGGGTTCACTTCCAAGGATGGCTTCGCAAACCCAAAAGCGTTGAAGGGTTTCGATGACTATCGCGACTTTCCAAATATAACGCGCGGGCTGGTTTCGCGCGGGTATAGTGATGAGCAAATTCGGGGCATTCTCGGCATTAATTTCATTCGGGTGTTTCGACAGGTGTGTGGGTGAGGGCAGGCCGTCGACACACTCCAAGCGGGTCCGAAGCGGAAGTTTGAGGAGCCTGTTTCACCGGAACGACAGCTTCAACGAACGCCGCAACCCACAGGAGAGGCGATGCGGCAGCAGTCAACCGGTTCGTGGACACCCATTCCGAAAGCTGCAGGATGACGTCGCAAGTCGACGCACACTGCGAACGAGGAGAATTTGGCTGAAGCAACAGTTCGTGACGAGCATTTAACGACTACCTGGTTTCGAATAGTTTCAGTACCTCGTCACTGTGGCGAAGGTGATTCTGACCTGGACGATAGTGTTGAGACAAAACCGGCTCACGTTGGGTACACCTGACGGAGGATGCAAAGGCGGGCGACCGAGAGGTTGGTGATCATCAAGTGTCGCTTCCGTCGAATCGACGCCTTGTTCAACAAAGCCGGATCTCGTCGGACCGTCGCCCGATCGAGAAAGTCACCGAGGCAATGTTCCAGCGCTCGATCGGCGTACATCTCGCTCGAACCCTCTGGACAACGCAGGCAGCTATCGCCGGCATGAAGCGGCGAAGCTTCGGCGGTGTCGCCCCACATTTTCCTGATTCCAATCCCAGCGAGAACGCCTTAATCAAGCTGACGACGCTCTCATACGATGACGTCGAGGGATCTGCCGACGGGGTTTGGGATCACTCATCGTCGCTCTCACGCCAAGCAAATAGCGACAATTTCGCCACCGCAGGATAAATGCAAGCTGACCGAAAATGGTCCGCATGACACGGTTGTTACGTCTCGTAATCGCATGACACGGTTGATGGGGCACACTCTCAGCGCTGGTAGGTAGCGTGCATCGTGGGCCTAGTTTATTGTGCACCGAATATTCGGTAGATCAATAGCGCTGCTTCATTAGAAGCCTAGCCGAGGCGACTTCGTCATGACAGTCAAAATCATGAAGTTCGGCGGCTCTTCGTTTCGTGAAGCGCACCACTACCGGTCCGTTTCTGCGCACATAATGGACAGACTCGTCACTGACGCGGATCAAATTGTTGTCGTAGTTAGTGCAATGTACGGCGCAACTGATTCATTAAAAGAACTGGCATTATCTGTAAATGAACGATGCGAAGGTGCGGCATTGGGCACTGTCCTCACGACAGGGGAGATTGTTTCGGTCGGCTTACTTGAGGCTGCGTTGAAGAGATATTCGGTTCCGGTATCATCACTGTTTGGGTATTCGTTGGGAATCCAAACATCCTCGGGAGCCACGCGATCGTGCATCGAAAATATTGATAAATCGCCACTTCGTGCTGCTCTGCAGGCTAGCCGGATCGTGATAGTGGCCGGCGCACAGGGCGTAGATAAGGGCGGGCGCCTCTCAATGCTTGGCCGCAATAGTTCGGATTTGACCGCTGTGGTGGCGGCTGACATCGTGGGAAGTAGTTCGTGTGAAATCTATTCAGACGTGTGCGGCATCTACACGTCAGACCCGTACCTAGTGAATGGAGCGAGGCTCGTTCCGAAAATTTCTTACGCTAGTGTCAATCGTATGGCGCGCCGCGGGGCTCGAGTCGTTCACTCTGGAGCCGTTGAGTACGCTTCGACCCGTGGAATTGTGATCTCGTGTAAATCGCTGGTGCCGCGGGAGATTGTCGGAACAGTAGTAGGCAGCATAGGAGATGCTGCTACTGTTGTGATAGATAGATCAGCTAAAAAGGTAAAATTCAAAAGTCTTTTTGTACTTCAGGTAGCATTAGCCCTCCTCGACACGCTCGACATCACGTGGGTCGAGGTAGATCAAGATAAAGGATACGACATCTATTTAAGCCATGACGTAGACTTTGCTCTCAATGAGTTGGTACGAGAAGGGATCAAGCCTCTGTATGTTTCGAACATAGTTTTAGTAACTGAGATTAGTAGCGGCAGACAAAGGACATACGAATTCGAGGATCTTGAATCTGCCGTCTCTTGCGCTCGAACGGTACATGCGACTCTTTACCCTGCGGAGGAGGCTGCTCGACCCTCTCACTGATCACTGCGATATCGATCGACAGTATCGCCAACAAGAGTTGGCGCTTCAAGAGCTTCGTTGCTCATCAGGGTCTGCTGATCCAACCTATTGATCTACTCAAGGAGCCGCCCAGGGTGTCAAGTTCGACGTCGTGTGAGCGAGGATCAGGGGTGAACGCTGATACATGCCAACACGGCTTCCTCAAATATCGAAGCGATATTCTTCACCAAATCAGGTAGTGCCTCGATGCTCATTAATGGGTGTACTGTACAAGCAACTACTGACTTGCCGATAGCTTATCTCAGCTCATCACGATAGCATCAGGTGCAGCAATGCAAAACCTAGTTAATCCGTTGCAGGTCTCACGCTTTCTTCAAGTATATGATGATGCCGCCGCCCAAAAAGGCATCAAGCTTTCGATCGGATTCGATTTTCATGAGTATGTCTCGATCACACGGGCCACTCCAACAAAGCCGCCGACATATCCAAACTTCCGACCAGATCGCTCGCTAATTAGACCAGGTGAGGGATATTGTATCATTGGCGTCGACAAGAATAACGAGGTCGCGCTTTTATCGGCTGCTCGACTGTATGACCTTTCGCTCAGCAACTTTGCGGAACATCTTCAATCCCTAAAGGCGTTTTACGCTGACCCCATCGTGCATGCACATCCACAGGATCGTTGCACTTGCATAGCGCCAAGCGCGAAGAAGATGACCGGAAAAGTAGCTTACCACGGGGATTTTTGGGTGCGCAGAGACTTTAGGGGGCAGGGTATGACCAGGATCGAGGCAGGAATAGCACACGCCGTGTCGTTTGCCATGTGGTCTCCTGACTTCATATGTGCGCTCGTAGGGAGCTGGTTACTGGATAAGGGTCTCTCCGAAATGCCGCATTATGAACCGGGGGGGTCGATTTTAAAGCTGGTGGAAGAGGGTATTGCGGACGACGATTCGCTTAATTGGATAACCGGCGAGGAGTTGAGGAGCCGTGTTAATCGTCACGATGAAAGAGAGCAGATATCAGCTACCAGATCTCCACCCATATGACCGAGCGGTACCTAAACCTTGGTCCGCAGCCGCGCAAATGCTGGCGGCAGGAATTCGGTGACAATCGGCGAGCGTTTGCCATGGCCGCCCGCCAACAATGCCGCGCCCCCGGATACGTCGCGAGTAAAACTAGAGCGGGACCCGGAGCCGCTCTATATCGAGTGGGCATGGCAGCCATCTGTTCGGGTGTCGCTGGCCGCCGGTATCTCGACCTCAATTCCACTTCGCGCCGTTGATTCATCGTCACAGTTTCGCTTCAGTGTGGAAGCGCTAACCCATCACCTCGAGCGCGGCAGTTGCTTCGCAAATCCGAGAGGGCGAGATCAAACCCGCCGAAGGCCTTGAGTCCGGATCCGGTTGATCGTGTTCGCTTCCTTGCTCCGGGACTGAGGCCCTGCTGTTTGCGAAGGGCTGCGCGGGCCTTCACCAGAAATTGCCACGCTCGTGGCGCCTTTCATAGTACGCGTCCGGTGAAGCTTTCAATTACCCACATTTAGCCTAGAGGGCTGAGGGAGCGCACCAACTATTGCATCGCAAGAATCGACCGTGATTCCTTGTCTGGCAGCGATTCGCAGGTGGCGGTGCCAATGGACGAAGAAGCCGACGCATGGTTTGATTGCGAGCTCGCTGGCTGCAGCCTTGCCGACGAGCGCCTGAATAAGCGTCTCGCGGTCTGCGGCATCCTGATGCACTCGAGCCTGGCGGTGACGACCGAAGGGCTGCCGCTTGGACTGACGGCCGTCAAATTCTGAACCCGGAAGAAATTCAAGGGGACCGCCGCGCTTAAGAAGAAGATCAATCCGACGCGCGTTCCCATCGAGAAGAAGGAGAGCATTCGGTGGCTGGACAATGTTCGGCAATCCACGGAGCTGCTGGGCGATTCGGGACGATGCGTTCACGTCGGGGATCGCGAGAGCGACATCTATGAGCTGTTCTGCGCGGCTCGAGACGCTGGAACGCATTTCGTGATTAGGACTTGCGTTGACCGTTTGGCTGGGGATGGAAATCACGCGATCGCCGACGAAATGGACGAGGTGGCCGTCAAAGGACGGCATTGCATCGACGTCAGAAACAACAACGGCGATCCCGATGAAGCCGTCCTCGAGATCAGATATCGCAAGCTTCGCGTCCTGCCGCCGATCGGAAAGCAGAAGCGCTATCCCGCGCTGACCTTGACGGTGATCCATGCCGAAGAACGCGTGACGCCGAAGAATAGAAAGAAAATCGAGTGGAAGCTGATCACAAATCTGCCTGTTAGCTCCCGCACCGACGCCATTGAGAAGCTCGAATGGTATGCTTTGAGATGGAAGATCGAGGTATTCCATAAGATCCTCAAATCAGGCTGCAAAGCTGAGGAGTCAAAGCTCAGGACCGCCCAGCGTCTGACCAATCTGATCTCGCTCTTTTGCATCCTGAGTTGGCGGGTCTTTTGGATGACGATGCTCAACCGCGTCGTGCGGGTCTAGAGATGCTTGGAAACATTTTTTGGGACGGGATTGATCAAGCCATCTCAAGCCGAGCCGCGTTCCAGTGGGGTGGCGGTACACCGAGAAGAGAGGCTCGCGGTTCATTTCGTGTCCGAGTACGACAGTTCCTATGTCGCCCGAGATGCGCCGCATTCCCAGCGTTGACCATGTCTCCAAGTCTTAACCTGTCCTGAGTTCGCTCCGGGCATCGTTATATCGGGCAGCATCCAACAAATGACATGAACCGCGTCTCGTTTGACATTTCATCTCGCAGCGACCCCTTCAAGCTTCGAGAAAGTTCTGCATGAAAAGGATTCTCTCGCCGTTGTCGCGAACACGAATTGGCGATGGACGCCGTCACAAGGTCAGGCGGCTTCGCGAAATCCAAAGAGTAACGGAATGCTTTATTGTCCTACATCCCGGGGTATGCGTGCGCTTCTGTCCGAAGAACGCACCTCACGTCTGGAACCCGCGAAATCCTGTTTGGAGCGCGACATCGCGCCCTCAAAAACTGTCGGCGTTTCGTCGGGTCGTACTGGCATAGATCCTGCTCCGCCCTCGCTAGGAGAAAGCTAGGAGGACGCCATGCCAGTCGAGAGTCCGCTTCCCATTGTCTTCAGCCACGCGAGAATTTGCGTATCTTTCTACTGCAATCTTCATTGCGAGCACTGCTATGTTCCCGAAGAGTATCGAGATCAGTACAAGCGGCTTTTGGAGCCATCACAACTGTCTATCGAGGAGATGACAGAGTTCGTCGACGTTCTCGTCGACAAATATTCCCTGAGAAAAGTGTCTTTGACGGGTGGCGAGCCGCTTCTCAACCGCGTGTTTCCGCGCACGGCAGCCGTGATGGCCCATGCGAGCAAGCTCGGCGTTCACGTACAACTGAACACAGGAGGTCTCGGCCAGGTGCCAATTTATGACGTCGCCTCGTTCTTTGACGATCGCGAGAAGCTGACGTTCCAGTTCAGCTTTGACGGTGCGGAGCGAAACACGGTGGACCGCTTCCGGGGCAAGGCGGGGGTTTACGATTCTGCGCTCCGGCAGATGGCTGAGGCGGCCAATTGCGGGGCCTTGGTGCAGGCCAGGATGACTGCCAACCGGCACAACATCGGTGAGGCGCTTGACGCCTACCGGCTCCTGTCGTCAATCGGCGTCTACTCCTTCAGGGTCAAGCCGATGTTCGCCTCGGGCGTTGCCCTCGGCAATGAGGATGCGCTCTTGGGATCGGCTGACGAAATTCGAGAGCTGCAAGAAGCCCTGATGGAGATTGCTGCGCAGCCCAGCTCTGCGCAACTTGAACTGCCGCCGCCGATTTTCGTCGATACCTCGCAGCCGCGGCCAAACGTCAGATATACCGAATGCGACTGTGGTGCCACCGCGGTCTACCTCTCTACAAACGGCGATTTGTATCCCTGTTCCTTCGTCGTCGGGGATCCCGATAGCCGCGAGTTCCTCCTCGGCAATATCCGATCGCCGGAATTCGACCTGGAGAAGGTTTGGCGTACCTCGCCGGCTCTGAAGAAATTTCGGGCGAACAGCGGCTGCGGCCAATGCCCGAGCCAGGTCGCCCTCCTGAAGAATATCGAGAACCGTGCGCTCGCCTGCGCATGACGTAGCGATCGATGGACTCAAGGCGTCTCCATATCGGCGGTTCTCGGCGTGCGAGGAGGCAGTATCTCACCCTATCAGCATCCGTCAGGTCGACCAAGTGTCTGCCCTCATCGCATCCGAAGTTCTGATTGAGAAAAGTGAGAGAGTATCAGAAGGCATGCGAGGAGATATCATTCTCGTCGGGCTCGGTGCTTATGCCCGGGCGAAATATATTCCTCTGATCGAGGATGCCGTGGCCAGCGGTCGAGCATCGGCCTTCCATGTCGTCGAGCTCGACAGTGCGCGAGACGATGTGGATGCCTTTTTCCGGACCCGCATTTGCAAGCCGGCGAGCCTCTCATGGGTACCCGATCTCCGGCGACGGGCGATCTGGTATTCCGGCCATGGGGAGGACGTCCTGACGGCTCTTGCACGTCCCGGCGCAAAAGTCATCGTCTCGACCGAACCCAAGGCTCATTTGGGCTACCTTCGCGCGGCTCTTGGACTTGGCCTTGATTGCCTGGTCGACAAGCCCGTCGTTCTTCCGATGGGGTCGAATGGACGCCCTACAGCGGACCGTCTGGTTGATGCGGTAGCCGAGCTCAAGGAAATCTGCGATCGGACTGGCGGCCGTTGCGTGGTCATGACGCCGCGCCGCTACAACGCAGTGTATGAATTAATTGGACGCTATGCGCGCCGCGCCTCCCGAAACCTCGGCACGCCGGTCACCTACATCGGTGTCGAGCATCACGCGGGAGTGTGGAACACGGAGGTGGAGATCCTCTCCCGGGAGGACCATCCTTACCGCTACGGCTACGGAATGCTTTGCCATTCCGGTTATCACTACATCGATATTCTCTCCGGTCTGCTGGCTCACAATGAGGACCACTTCGGGAGGCTGGCGGTCGAGCTTGATGTCCACCGGGCGACCGCCGCCGACCAGGTCGGGCAGATTGGCCCGGATCCGGTCCGCAGGCTTCGTGGCGATGCGCCAGGCGCTGCACAGTTTCCGGCGCCACCGTTCTGGGGTGAGACGGATATTGTCTCGTCTGGAGCCGCAAGGCGTCCCGGAAGCCGCGAGACCGTCTGCCTGTTTCGCCTCGACCTTCTGCAGACCAGCGTGTCGTTGCGCAATTGGCGGCAACTGCCGGCCGATATTTACAACAAGAACGGACGGTACGGGTCCGAGACCATTCGCTTGAATATCGGTCCCTTCGCAGCGATCGAGGCCAGGATCTTCAAGCGCCCACAGTTAAGCTTGGAAGGTCATCCGCAACTGCGAAGGGAGGCGCACATCACGGTATGGCGGAATGCCGGCTTCCTCGGAGGCGTAGTTTTACGCGAACGGATTTATCCCGCGCGGGACACGCTTGTCCGAAACGCTGATCTCGGCGCTGGCCGCAAAAGGCTGTTTGACGATTGGCTGGCGGGACGGAGCGACAAGAGTTCCCTTGATTCCCACACCCGAACGATATCGCTCTTTGCTCACTATTTGGCGGCGCTCACGACGGATGGAGCGAACCGAAATCAAGCGACCCCATTGCGCGCCCTCAGCAAAGTGCCGGCATGAATGTCGCCGCTTTGGCTTCAGCGCGCCCTCGGCAGTCTGGGCTTGCAGTGTTCGCCCGGAAGCGATCGACCTTAGCCATCGTTGATCGTGACCGGGAAGGTGGGGCTCTTGGCCGTGCGTACGGCATGTCAGATGTATTTTCCGACCAACTGCGAGACGAATGATGAATGGTGACCGTCACGACGTTCTATTTGACGGGAGCCATCCTCCGCCGAGCGACTACCGCGCGTACAGGCAGTCGGTTCATGCACGGCTTGTCCAGCTGCTTCGGCAGCATCCGGGGTGCCGCTTTCTCGAGATCGGTGTAGGACCGACGTTAAGGCAGGAGCGGTTCAGGGCTATCAGTGAGCTCGGCATCCAGTATGTCGGCTTGGACTTCGAACATGTTTGCGCGGAACGCCGGGCCGATCTGGCGGCGGCCGGCATCGCCGATCGAAACATCACCTTTCTGGGAAATGCGTCAGGAACATACCTTTTCAACCTGATCAGGTTGGCGCGAAGTCGAGAGACTTTCGACGTCATCTATCTCGACGGGAGCCATTCGATCTATGTCGATCTGGCGGCTGCCTTTGCAGCAGTGCGGCTGTTGAGCACCCGGCGCCCTATTCCTTTTCGACGACGTGAGGTTTTGCTTCGGAAAGAGACATTTGGTCCAGTCGACGGCTCAATATGCGGATGCCGATGAGAGCAGGCAATTGACCGAGGATGAGGCCCACGAACCTCACGTCATGATCATCATCCGGGACTATCTGATCCCTTTGTTCAGCTTTGAGGTGGAGCGGTCGTGGTCGGATCCTGATTGGATCGCACTCCGGACGCCCAAATCCGCTCCGTGGATGCGGATTTGATGGTTCTCTCATGATCGAGCTTTTCGATCGACGTCTGCATGGATCGAATCACGACCGACGCCGGAAGGCCCATCATGTTGGGGCGCATCGCTTGCGGTCGCGGTTTGCTTGAAGCCACATCGTACATCCTTCTCCCATCAGCGAATTCGCCCCATAGGTCCGCGTCCGAAGGATGCTCGCCGATCCGAGCTCTCGCTTACGCTTGCACGCATTGTCGGATCTCCGACGATGTCGGACATGAGACGCATCGCTATCAGATTGATCGTGTTGAGTCCCGGTTGGCACGACACATGCACGACTAGCCACAAACGCCTGCGCCAACAACAGGAGATGCCATGATCAGGTTCGCCGCGCAGCGATCACTGAGCGAAAAGCTGCGCTTTCCCGAGTCGATGCGGACGCTGCACGACAGTCGTCATGTGATCGATGGTTCACGCCGTTGATATGTCAGACCGAGCGGTGAGCCGACATGCTGCAACAGGTTATGACATCGCTCGCTGCAGAAGCGGTTGGTGGGACGCAGAGGGCTCGGGCAATCGCACACCGGCGCCTAATGCACAAATGAGGGGAGAAAACATGCTATACAGTCAGGACGAACTTGCTGGGCTCGCTGATAAGTTCCGCTGGGGCCAATCAGCGATTTCGCACATCCTTTCGAAATTCGAAAATGAAGCAGGCCCCCGCACTGCATTTCCTTGCGTTTTCGCGCGCAACACGGTCAAGCGCGGGAATTTGCGTTTCCTCCTCATTCCATACGAACCCGAAAATTCACGGTATGAACTGAGCCTTCTTGCTTCTGGCTTATGCACCTACATTGATCAGATCAATATCGACGCGCTCGACATCAATCACAATCGTTCACTGCTGGTGCTGTTTGAGCCGGTCGCTACCCTCACGACCTCGGACCAATTCAAAAACATATTCATCGAAGCGATGCAGTTTCTACTCGATGAAGATCAGCGACCGTGGCCTTCGCACGTGTCCAAGGATCCCGCGCATCGCACTTGGACGATGTGCTTTCACGGTTGCGAACTCTTCGTGAATGTAAGCCATCCAGCGCATGTTCTCCGCAGAAGCAGAAACATGGGCGCCGGTCTGGCTTTCATTATCAATCCACGAAAGATCTTCGACATTGCTGCACCTGCCAATCAACAAGGCAGCGCCATCACGGCCAAGATCAGACAGAACGTCGACACCTACGATGACGTTGCACACAGTGGGCTGCTGGGATCGTACGTTCTGGGCGAAGCGCAGTGGCCGCAGTACATGATACCCGACAACAATGAGGACGCCCCGCTCGAGTGCCCTCTGCACTTCAAGTGACGGTCAGTACATCAGCGGCGTGGCCGTTCTCGCCGCTTGAACCCTGAGCCTTGAATGTGCAGGACCACGGCTCGCCAATGGCGAACTCAGCGGCGGCGTCGATGACAGCATAGGTTTTGCAGATTAGCTTACCCCTCTCGTTAGCCCGGCGATCGACAGATCGTGTGGCCGGCTATTGCGGGGAGCTCATGCGAGGTCAGCGTGAAACATGGAAGCGAGAGCAAACTCGAGGGACATCTGGGGCTTGCCTCCGGGATTTTACTCATCGTCACAGTCATCATTGGATCCGGGATTCTTGTCCTTCCAGGATTTGTGTTCGAAAACATTGGCCAGGACGGCATTTACGCGTGGGTCGCCTGCGCCTTGCTCTCTGCGCCGATCCTGGCGACGATGGTCCTGTTAGGGGGCGCATATCCCAGTTCCGGAGGTGTTGCATACTATGCCAGGCTGGCTTTTGGCCAATACCCGGAATTGCTGGTGTCATTGCTGTTTCTGGGAGCGACAATGGTGGGCTTGCCATCCATCACGCTGGCGGGGGCTGTCTACCTCCAGAAGCTGACAGGCCCCAGTGTCGACGTCCATCTGCTTGCCGCGTTGCTCATCCTACTGGCTGGCGTCTTTGCCCTGTCCGGTGGCGAGGCACTCCATCGTGGCGTGAAGCTCATCGGCAGTTGGTCGGTCTGTTTTTTGGTAGGCACTCTGTTCGCCCTCATGGTGCTGGCAGCGCGGGCCAAGGGTGTTCAGTTCGATCGACCCGCAAACCTATTGTCCATTGCGAGCCAGATTCCCGTGATCTTCTTCTCCTTCAGCGGTTGGGAGATTGCGACCCATCTAGCTGCAGACTTTCGCAATCCCAAAAGGGATTTTGGTCTGGCGATGCTGTTGGCCTTTGTTGTTGTCTGTGGAGTCTACATTTGCAGCGCAGCGCTCGTCCATGTCGCTGATATAAAATCGAATTTCAGTGCGCCAGTCTTTCAGGCGGCGGCGGAACTTGCACCATCCGCACCAGGCTGGCTGGTTCCCCTGCTAGGCATATCGTTGATCGCCGCGAACCTCTTCGGGTCAGTTGTCGCGATCTCACGGCTCGTTCTGTACCTCTCCGGACGACACGTCCTTCCGGCCTGCCTCGGGCGCTTGCACAATGGTGCACCCCGGACCGGTGTCTATTTCGTGGTTGCATGCTTGCTATTGGTTCTGGCCTGCGACCTGATTGGCTGGCTCGACGTCGAAACGATGTTCAGTCTTGCTGGAATGAATCTTCTTTTCATTTACATGATTTCGGCGCTTGCACTCGTGAGGCTCCGGGGAGGACTGGTCTCGTGGTTCCTCGCTACTCCGATTGTGATTTGCTCTGTCCTGATCATCGCCGGCTTCAGGTCTTCTCACCCTTTTATCGCATCGAGTGCCATCCTTGCATACGTCTTGAGCCGCAACAATCGAACGGAGTTGACCTGATATGGATCAATCCGTTGTCAACGAGAGGTTCAAGACCATGTCGATCAAAGAGGGTCTGCTGCCGCTGAAGGTGACGCCGTTCTATCACAGGAAGATCAAGGAGGAGGTCGCTGCGTTAGGCAATCATCTGGGCCCGCTTCACCGAGTGTCCTTTCCAACGCAAGACAGACTGTTGTTAAGGGCGCCGAACGAGGTGAAGGACTTCGTCGACGATCGGTCCAATGCGTTCGGCCGCACCCACAAAACGTCCATCGTCAGAAAGTATGCTGACCGCATACTTTTCCTCACCACATCGGAATGCTTTGGGAATTGCCAATATTGCTTCCGCACAGACGTGCTTACAGAAATCGGTGCACCCGACAAACGAGCTGGACGACTTGCTGATCTTCACCTGCTGCGCGACTATCTGGGCGACCACCCAGAGGTCATGGAGGTTATCCTGTCAGGCGGTGATCCGTTGATTCTGCCGGCGTCCAGGCTGGCGGAAATCATTGAGGGAATCCGTTCGGTTCCATCCGTTAAGTCAATCCGAATTCATACGAGAGCTATTGTGTATGAACCGAAAGCCTTCACCGCCGAGAAAATTGATCTCTTTGCAAAGCATAACATCCGTCTCGTCTTTCACATCGTGCACCCATATGAAATCTGCGGGGACGTGTCTGAAAAGATCAAAAAACTTCGAGAGCGCAAGATCAGGCTCTACAACCAGTTTCCGCTGTTACGTAACACGAATGATCACCATTTCGTCCTCTACCAGCTCCTGGAGATGCTCGACGAGATGGACGTACGTAATCTCTCGATCTTCATTCCAGATCCCATCAACTTCTCCGCGGCATTCCGCGTGCGCTTGAGTCGTGTGTGGCGCATAGCTGATCGTCTTAACGCCACCTCCCCATCATGGATCAATTCGACACGCTTTGTATTCGACTCCAAGAGCGGAAAGGCGCGGCGAGAAAACTATATCGCGACGGATGATCGTGATGTTGCGACCTTTGTGCGCGATGGAAATCCGATTTTGTTTCCTGACTTTCCTGAGCATCTTGATGTCCCAGGAAGGATCGAATTCATGCTATGGAAGGAAGGGGGCCATAACGGCTCAAATTGAGGGAGCGGGGCCTCCTGATGGGAGAAGGGGTGCGCAAAGGCCGCAAGAGTGCGAAGCGGAGAAGGAAAGTCTGCGGCGAGGGTGAGAGCGGAGTGTGAAGACTGGTCGAGGACGTGAATATGTCTGTTCGAACTTCACGCGCGACCCGGAGTGCGGATTCCGCTCTATGTCGGCCACCCGGTCCGAGATGTTCTCACCCATCATTCTGATCTCAAGTCGCTTCCGTTCCAAGAAGAGGTCGCCCAATAATCTGCGATGATGTCCCGGCCTTTTTTGGCTCCCAGACAGCCGCCACTTCCGGCTTTGCAACGGGGCGACCATGGACGGAGAGGCCTGCGATGTGCCATGTGCGCGAGTGATGAGGATGAACGCGGCCGACGCCGAGCCGCGAGATTGCGGGCGGGTCGGGCGGCGCCCTCGACCATGCGGAAAGTGAGTCGTCCGGAATCCTGCATAATGGTACAAAAAGAGCTGGAGTTCTGCGTGTTTTGATCCCTGCGCGGCGAGCTTGCAGGCAAAGGAACTGCTATCCGGATTAAAAACGGATCTTAGGCGAGTGTGCGAAGCGAGTTCGGTGCGCCCAAGGAAAAACATGCCGGCTGAATACCGTCTGGGCCTTACGCGCTCATCAAAGCCTTCTGAGACCCCGCGCCGCGGGCCGTAGAATCACTGGAGCGAAATACCAAGCGGCACGGGGTAGATTTGGCTACCGATGCAGAAATGCAGACTACGAGTGGAGGTTGTTTCTTGAGGGGCTGAACGACATGTCTGATCGATTTCCAATCTTCGGCGTTGTCTTGGAACGGCGAAAACGAAGGTGGGTGTGGGCGGTCCGCACGAACGAAGGCATGCTGGTCATCACGGGCTCAAGAAGCAGCCGATCCGCTGCTCGCTATGAAGCTCATAGGGCGCTTTTTCTGATGCTGCTGAGCGCGCCGTACCGTTCGCGGACCTCGGGGCGAGAGATCCAGGTCAGCCAAGCTTCCGCGCGGCGCTCGCTTCCGCGAGGTTCGCTCGGCGGCAGCCAAACCGGGTGTTCCTAGCGTTGCGATCTGGTCCTGTGCGGAATTCGAGAAGTATGTCCGGATAGGAGCACGAATTCGTCCTGCGGTGCTGGTCGAGGGCATTCCGTTTCCCGAGAAAGGCGAGCTTCGCAATTTCGTCGATAAGTTTCAGGACGTCAACGATGTGCAAGGAAGCCTCGTTGGCATCGCGGTAGCCGAGGGAGCTGGCAATGGACAGGCCTGACGCCCAGAGGCCTTTGAAGCCTGCGCGTTTGGCAATCGCGCCGGAAAGCGCATCATGAGCCTCCGTGAGGAAGGAGAGGATGCTCCTGGAGCAAATCTCAGCACGCAGCATTTGCGAAAGTAGGGAGCCCGCGCGTCGCTCAGGGACATTCGTGGCCGCCGGATGTAGTTGATGTTGTACGCTGTCTCCTTGCATGAGCGCTCGACTCGTCGGGCTCTCAACACGCGCTGCTCCGGCTGCCCGTGACCAAAGCGCTCGGACAACCCCACGGCTCAATCAGCAGGTGACATGCAACTATCATCCGGATCAATTGGCGGGGTTGGTAGTTGCAACGTGCCAAAAATGATGCAGCGGTTGTGGCGAACCTCCAGCAGCTGCAAGATGTTGATCATTGATTGCCGAACGTAGATGCGCGTACGCGATTGACGCCCCTCGGCGTAGCTTGGCGTTGTCAAGCGTGGTCCAGGTAAATGGGGTGGAAGTATCCCTGGTGGACGCAGCGCTCATTCACGTCCCTCGCTCTCGTAAGAATGCATCGAGCAAATGCGTCCCCGGCCAGGCTCGTTCGGTATTGGCTCGTGTTCCGGCTACCTCGAACCGGCGGTGTCTGATTTCGGACATAGGTCGCAATCGCTCTGATCGTGTGACGCGATGCTCTTAACGTGCGATTTTGCGCTGATTTCACGCGCGCCAGAACTGGTACAAGACTTGCTATTCTCACGCCACGTCGTCGGAAGTTGGAGACCTGTGCGCACGGAATCGCCTCGATCAAGTTGGCTGCCGATTGCGCCGAGCTGAGCGTACCCGCGAATCGTACCCGCGGGCCAAAAGGAAGGTATCGTTGTCAGATTTGTCTTAGCTGAAGTCGCGGCGCGGTCCAGCCAGTCCAAAACGCGCCCACCTGCGCCGCGCGATCAGATCGAACACCGCAAATAGCTACGAGGTAGCACCAGCCCGAAGCGATTTCGCGAGACCGGACTACCCCATGCAGGATAGCCGAACGCGGCGCCGTGCCTTCCAATTCCCCAAAGCATCAATGAGAACTGGCAGCGATGGTACTTAGTAGAAAGAAGTGCGTGATCCTGGAATTCCCCCTTGTACGCAAGGTGTGTGTTGCAGCCATTGCGATGCTGGTCACATCACACGTTGATGCAGAAGATGATTTGATGAACGCTGCCAGGCGCACGTTCAAACCGATCCCCTCGGTCGTCCCGGCGGTGAAGGACAACCCGGTCACCCACGAGAAGATCGCACTCGGTAAGATGCTGTTCTTCGATCCGCGGATGTCGGCTAGCGGGATCATTAGCTGCAATACCTGTCACAATCTTGGTACAGGCGGAGTCGATGCCGGTCCAACATCGGTTGGACACGGCTGGCAGCTAGGACCACGTCGGGCCCCAACCGTCTATAACGCAGTCTTCAATGTGGCGCAGTTCTGGGATGGACGGGCGCCGGATCTCAAGGCGCAAGCAAAGGGCCCCGTGCAGGCGAGTGCTGAAATGAACGCCACCCCAGATCATGTCATCAACACGCTGAACTCGATGAGCGAGTATGTGATCATGTTCAAAAAGGCGTTTCCAATCGAGGCATCGCCAGTCACTTTTGACAATTTCGCGAAGTCGATCGAAGCCTTTGAAGCGACTCTCATTACGCCCGCAGCCCCTTTCGATCAGTACCTTGAAGGCGATGCAAATGCTCTCAATGATCAGCAGAAAGCCGGATTGAAGCTATTCATGGAAACAGGATGCTCCTCCTGCCACAATGGCATCAACGTTGGCGGACAGGATTATTATCCATTTGGCGCCGTCGAAAGACCAAGCACAAGCCTGCTTCCGACCGCCGACAAAGGCCGGTCCGCCGTCACAAACGCGGCCAGCGACGAATACGTCTTTCGTGCAGCACCGTTGCGCAACGTTGCGTTGCGACCGCCATACTTCCATTCGGGTCAGATTTGGAGCCTTAAGCAAGCTGTCGGCGTGATGGCCGAACTTCAGCTTGGCGCCAAGCTTAGCGATAAGGAAGAGAACGATATCGTCGCGTTTCTGAATTCGCTAACCGGGCAGCTGCCCAGGATCGAGTATCCGATACTGCCAACGCGGACCAACACGACGCCGCTGCCGTCTACAGGAAAGTAGCATGTTCTGTTTCTGTAGCGGCACGCGTTTGTTGGGTGAAGGGATAATGCAGCGAGCCCCATGGAGGCCAAAAATGCTTGCGACTGAGAGAACCCTCTCCCAGCAGGAACTGCTCCGACCGGCTCACGGTTGCAAGCGCCGGTTATCTTAGAGCGATTGCACGGAGGCGCCGATTCCCTAAGCGTTCACCTGGACTGGGAGGGCGGAATAACCGTGCACGAAGTTAGATGCGACGCGCTCCGGCTCGCCGACAACCTTGATGTCGAGACGCTTATTCAGCACTTCCTCCCAAAGGATCTTCAGCTGCAGTTCCGCAAGGTGTCTTCCGACACAGCGATGGATACCGAACCCGAACGAGAGATGTTGCCGTGGGTTCTTCCGGTCGATGATGAAGCTGTCGGCCTGGTCGATGACCTCATCGTCCCGGTTCCCGGACATGTACCACATGACGACCTTATCGCCTCGTCTGATATGCTTGTTGCCTATCACGATATCGACCGCGGCGGTGCGGCGCATGTGTGCGATCGGCGTCTGGTAGCGTATGATCTCGGAGATGGCGCTCGACAAGAGCCGAGGAGTCTCGCGTAGCTTCCGGAGCTCGGATGGATTCTGGTTCATGAACAACACGCTTCCAGTCATTGAATTGCGCGTGGTGTCGTTCCCGCCCACGATCAGCAGGATGAGGTTTCCCAGGAACTCGCGTGGCTCCATATTCCGGGTAGCCGTTGAGTGCGCCATCATCGAAATCAGGTCGGCGCGGGGCTCGGCATTCTTGCGCTCGTTCCAAAGTCTTGTGAAATAGTCCAAGCACCCGGACAAGACTGCCTCTCGCTTCTCCCAGGTGTCGATCTCGTGGCCAGTACGCGGAGTTGTGGCGGCAACGTCCGACCAATAGGTCAGCAGCCGCCGATCCTCAAATGGAAAATCGAACAGCGTCGCCAACATTTGCGTCGTTAACTCGACCGAGACCTTGTCGACCCAATCGAAGGGTTCATTGCGCGGCAAGCCATCCAGAACGGCCTTGACCCGCTGACGGATCAAGCCTTCGAGCTTGGCCAGGTTCTCCGGCGCCAGGATCGGACTGATCGTGTTGCGTTGCTCGCCATGTTTCGGAGGGCTCATCTTGATGAAACTCGGAGTCCAATACTCCTCCGGCACATCGACGATCGTGACGCCTTGCTCTGACGAGAACACTCCGTGAGTCATGTCGACTGCGACGATATCGTGGTATTTTGTTATGGACCAATAGGGACCGTAGGGACTATCGCGACAGTAGTGGATGGGATCTGCCTTTCGTAAGCGCTCCAAGTAGGGCCCAATGCTGTCATCCTGAAAGCGCTTGATGTCACTGACATCCAGATCGCTCAGAAGAACGTCATATGCCCCCTCGCGCGCGTGACCTGCCAATACTGTCTTCATGATCGCCCTCCGGCCTTAACCTCTCATCCTGCCTGCCCTCGCCTGGTGCGAATTCCCAAGGCGGCAATGAGAGCTTCCCACGATTTTTGAGTGACCGACGCCCACTTCCCGCCCGCCGTGGCGCTTTCAGTTGCGAGCGATTGATCGGTTCGAATGGTCGAACAATAACGCAGGCTGGAGCGCGGCTCCCCTACCATGATTGAGAGGAGCGTGAGCTCGCGTCGACTGCTATAATTGGTCCTCGCATATCAGCTCAGCTGGTTGCAGCGTCATTGCGAGCTATCGCTGAATTCTGGTGACGGGTTGGCCGGTCAGGAGGCGGCGGCTGTGGGTTGACTGACCTCGATCCCGTCGCTGAATGTCAGGCCGAGAACGAGTTTTGATAGGTGATTGTGGCCATCACGGCGACGTCAGCTTTTCTGCACAATAGATCGATTGCTGGCGTACTTAGCCCGCCTCGCTCCGTGCCTGATCAGTATCGAGGCGCGCGACTGCGGACAATTGGGTACGCCATTGATCGCGCTTGGCCACGAGGTCCGGCTAGTGCCGCCGAGCGGTGTCAAGGCTTGCCCCAAGCGCGGTAGGAACGACGCGACCGATGCAGAAGCAATCTGCGAGGCGGTGACTCTTTCTTCGCAGTGGACTTCCACCACCTACTCCTTGCCGGTTTCCCAGCGCACCAGCTGTAGGGGTCAATCTCAGCCTGGCGTATAGGCATCCGGAATCACCAACGCCTCCTCCAGAAATGAAATGACCGATACTGCTTATGCGCCCTTGCCCAAGAGCGTAATAGTGTCATCGAGCGTCGTCATGACAGCGACCGATTTGTCTTTTGGCAGCAAGGCATCACGGCAAAACCAGACTGCTCGGCATCCCGCGCCGCGCGCGCCCAGAACGTCGGAGCGAAAGCTGTCGCCTACCATCGTGACCTTGTCCGGCGCCTCCCGCAAAAAGTCTAAACAGGCATCAAAGGCGGCTTTGCTGGGTTTGCGATAGCCGCAATCGCCGCAGAACATGACAAGATCGCAGTTGCGGCTGACATTTGTGTGCCGAGCGACCTCGGCTCGCCACAACCTATGGCTCGTTCCCCAAGGCGTATTGGACAAGATTGCCGTCCGGTAGCCCATGCGGTGAACCGTGGTAATGACTCTCTCCGCTCCTGGCATGAGCTGGCCACCAGCAAAGATTCTGTTGCAGAGACGCAGCTCGAGTACCGTTGCATCCGCGTCATCCATGTCAGGTGCCAACGCGCATCTCAACCGGTCGGCGAAAGAAACCACACGACAATCCTCGCGCTCTCTGTTCAGCGCCTGCAATGTTGCGCTAGCGATGGATCTCGGCGCTGCGACAGTGGCCAAATCTGTAAAGCTGGACGGATCGGTGAGGAAATCATGCAAGAACCCAATCTGTTCGGCCTCGGTCCGTAACGGATAGTCGCAAAGGGTGTTACCCCAGTCAAAGATGATGGCTCCAGGATTGCTCATCTCTATGAAAGCGCTTTCAGCCGATCCAGAAACGCTCGCCACTGGCGGAGGATAATCTCTGGATCTTTTCCCTTACGCCAAAGGTCCTTATCTAGATCATTTGACGTGTGCTTGGCTCGCATGCAGTCTGGTGAAACCTCGCCAAATACCGCATCGCCTTCGGCGGTGATAAAAAAGCAAATATCGAGGAGTTCAATTTCGCACAATGCCAAGGCTCTCGCCAGCGCCTTGAAAGCGCGCAAAGCCAAACGCCTGGCAGCATCCGTATCGATGAAGCGGTCCGCGAGCCAATCCGGCATGCATTCGTCCCGATGTGGTAGTGGGTTGCGCCAGTCGAAGCGCACATAGGGCTCGTGTCGCTGATCGGGTCGGAGGTATCCGCCATGACGCGTTGAGAAAGTCTCCAACCCGAGGTATATATGTTTTGGTGTTCCCACATAAGCTGCCTTCACGATGACCTCGATAGGCGGAGCCGCAACTCGCCGACTGATGTAATAGTCGTCACCAACGTGAACGATCGTGGAAGGCACACCCTCAGTCTCTAGCATCCGCCAAAGCCGCTCGCTGATGCGTAGACGTAACCAGTCGGTGCCCTCAACTGTAGCAGCGCGATTTGCGGAGTACGAAAACAACGTGGGCTTTAAACGCACGATGACGCTTTGATCATCGATAACGCGGATCACCTTCGATTCGCCCTCTATCAGCAAAGGCAAATCTTCGAACATCGAGCGCCAGTGGTCCGGATCTGCAAACGCGGCTCGTTCGATAGGCTGCATTGGGATTTCCACCTATTCACTATGTTTCTGCGGAGGTACCTGTCCTGTCGTACGCACGGGGCTTCCTGTTCGTACAGCCCGAGGGGTCACGACGAAGGCTGTGACCGAGCGCGGCTACGCCGCAACCGTCCGGACGTACCGTTGCATACCGCCTCGTTCCGATTACAAACGGGGTGGCCCAACGTAGGGTATTGTCAGGCGCTGGATCCGCCCCAGCTTGGTGATGTCCGTCCCACACGCAAATGGCGTGCCGCACTGAAACTGGCGCTTCTGCAAGCCCTTGAACAAGTATCTTCAAGAGCCTTGAATCGTGCGTCGCCTCACGTTGCGCGAGATGTCTCAAAACCGACAATCGACGCTGAATGATATCCGACAAGATCAGTTGGACTGTAAGACGACGAGACGCAAAAGGCTTAACCCAACTCCTGTTCACCTAGGGGCGTGATCCCGCTTGAATTGCTTTCAGGATAAAATGCTCGATCTTACCCAACGCCGTTCGAGGCAAATCTTCCGTAAAGATAATCTCGTGAGGCACTTTGAAGCGGGCGAGTTGCGACTGCACGTGCGCCGTCAGCGCTTGTTGTTCAATCTGAGCCCCCGGACGCAGAATCACATAGGCCACCGGCACCTCGCCCCAACTCGGATCTGGCCGTCCGACGACCGCGCATTCCGAGACATCTGGGTGCTCCAGGAGTACACGCTCCACTTCCGCCGGATAAATGTTCTCTCCGCCGGAAATGATCAGATTTCGTTTTCGATCCTGGACCCAAAAATATCCGTCCGCATCGCAACAACCGATGTCGCCCGTGCGGTACCAACCGTTGCGCAGCGCCTCGCGCGTTGCTTGTCCATTGCCCCAGTATTCGCAGAACACATTGGGTCCTCGCACCGCGATCTCGCCTGGAGTCCCTGCCGGCAATCTGTCGCCAGTATCGTCGACGATCGCGGCGTCGCAGCACAGGCCGGGCAGGCCGGTCGATCCCTCACGGGCAAGATCGCCACCGAGCTTTGTGTAGATCGCAATGGGGCAGGTCTCCGTAGACCCATAAACCTGCAACGCCGAGATCCCGCGCGCCACGACACCTGCGATAACTTGCTGCGGGACCATGGTTGAACCGGTAGTGATTGCCTTCAGCGAGGACAGGTCGGTCGTCGGCCACTGAGGATGATCGATCAGCGCTTGAATCATGGTAGGTACCAGCGCCGTCAGCGTAGGTCGATCCCGGTCAAATGCAGCAATTGCTGCGTCCGGCGTAAACCGTGGGTGAATCGTTATTGTCGCGCCGTGATGCAATGCTGGTGTGGTCTGAACGTTGAGGCCGCCGACGTGGAACAGCGGCAACACGGTCAAGACGTGATCGGCTGAGGTGAGGCCGTGCATGTGCTGGCTCATCACCCCGTTCCACAGTAATGCTTCCTGGCGCAGGACGGCACCTTTCGGCCGGCCCGTCGTGCCTGATGTGTACACAATCAGAAGCGGGCAGCGCAGGCCAGCGCGGGCATTGCGACCATCGCCCCGACCTCCTTCAAGCAGCTCATCCCACCCGCTTCCGCAGCGCGGCGCGAAATCAAGACCGACGACGGCGGTCGAGGGCAGTCTCTCCGCTAAAATCGATAGAATCGGCTCAAAAGCGTGCTCGAGCACCAGTACTTTGGCGCCAGCGTCAGACAGGATGAAGAGCTGCTCGGTGACAGCCAACCGCCAGTTCAACGGCACGAGGATTGCCCCAAGCCGCGCGCAGGCATACAGCAGTACCAGATAGTCAGGCCGATTAAGGCTCAGGATCGCAACGCGATCACCTTTTTCGACGCCGAGCTGACTTTTGAGAGAGCGCGCCACCAGCTCGATGCGCCGATTGAATCCGTCGTAGCTCAAGATCGTGCCCTCGAAGCGGATCGCCGGCTTGTCCGGAGCGAACGCCACGTTGCGCTCAATCAGTGTAGGAAGATCCATCATCAGTCGTCCGCTTCTTTCACTTGCGCCAGCTGCCGCCGGTGCGTTCGAAGCTAGCGCCACTCAATCGTCGCGACGGCGATAGCAATCGCATCAAATTGGTGGTTGAACTTCACGCGCTCGTTGTCGCAGGTGTCCTTAGGCGTTTGATCTCGTGACGACTTCACTTGCGGCTTGCATGGTGCAGTATCGATCATCATCTCTTTTCGAGCTTACAACCTGACGTCGCGTGAGTTTCAAGTCGTCAACGATTTGGTATTCCCTTCAGGATCCGCAAGCGGGCTAGCGGTTTTTTGCGGCAGGGTTAATTTGCGATGACGGAGATCGGGCGCAGGGTATCTCGCGCCGTGCGCGGCCTCCGCTGCCACCGTCACATTCGGAATACGCCGTAATGCGGCGAGGTGATTGGGCTGTTCAGCGAGGCGCTCAGAACCATTGCAAGCGCGTTTCTGGTATCGACAGGATCAAGGATGCCATCATCCCACAACTCGGATGTCGCATAGTACGCGCTCGACCGCTCCCGATATTCTTCCAGGATCGGCTGGCGAATGGCTGCCAACTGCTCGGTGGAGAGGTGCCCATCGTGCCGGGCCAGCTGTCTTGCCTTGACGTGTGTCAGGACGCCCGCTGCCTGCTCGGCGCCCATCGCCGAAATCTGAGACTGCGGCCAAGTAAACACAAAACGCGGGTCGAAAGCCCGTCCCGCCATAGCGTAGGTTCCCGCTCCGTGGGAGGCGTTACAGACGATTGTGAATTTTGGCACAGATGCCCCGGAGACGGCCATGATCAGCTTGGCGCCGTCCTTGGTTATGCCGCGCCTTTCGTAGTCGCGGCCCACCATAAAGCCGGTCGTATTCTGCAAGAAGAGGAGAGGCGTTCGAGACTTGTCGCACAATTGGATGAACTGAGCGCCTTTTAGCGCGCTTTCGCTCAACAGCACACCGTTGTTGGCGAGAATGCCTATCTGATAGCCATGCAGTCGCGCGAAGCCGCACACAAGGGTCTCGCCATAACGTGCCTTATGTTCGTGGAATCGGCTGCCATCAACCAGACGGGCGATGATCTCCCGCATATCGAATTGCGTCCGGGGATCCCTCGGAAGAATGCCGTACAGTTCGGATGCACTATAGGCGGGAGGTTCCGGAGCAGCCCGGTTGATCTTGGCCTTCACAGGATCACTGAAGCGAGCGACGATGTCTCGGGCAATTGCAATCGCATGCAGCTCCGAGCTTGCAAGGTAGTCGCTCGTCCCCGATACGCTGGTATGCAAGTGAGCGCCGCCGAGTTCTTCGGCGGAAATCTCTGCGCCGGTGGCAGCTTTGACGACCGGAGGACCGCCCAGAAAGATCGCTCCTGTGCCCTCAACAATGATGTTGTAGTCGCTAAGCGCCGGGACGTAGGCCCCGCCGGCGCTGCAATGGCCCATGGCTATACCGACCTGCGGTACTCCCATCTTTGAGAGAATGGACTGATTGCGAAGGATTCGACCCGCGTGATAGCGATCTGCGAAGAACTCCGCCTGTAAGGGCAAGAAACCTCCGGCACAGTCGCACAAGTGAACGACTGGCAGGCAATTCTCGATCGCGATGTCCAAGGCCCTCACGATCTTCTTGACCGATAGTGGATACCAGGCCCCGCCCTTGACGCTGGCGTCATCTGCGTGAATGACGACCTCTCGACCCGCGACAATGCCGATCCCGACGACCTGAGCGGCGCCGGGCACTTCACCGTCATAGGCCTTGTTAGCCGCCAGCGTCGAAAGCTCGAGGAACGGCGTGTCTGGATCAAGCAAAGCCTCGATCCGATCACGCACAAACAGCTTGTTTTGCCGCTTGAGACGCTCAAGATCCCGCACCGGACGCTTGAAGCGGGCGGCATGCTGGCGCTCCTCCAGTTCTTTTGCAAGTCGCCTGTTATGAAGTTCGTTGAGCCGAAACTCTTCCGACCTGACATCCACCAGAGATGAGAGCTGCTGCATTTCAGGTCCGCTCCTCGAGGAGCGTAACCAGGACAGCATCCTGTTCAAAGCTCTCGCCTTGTTTGAAGTGAATACGCTCGACAATGCCGTCTTGTGGAGAACGTATGACGGTCTCCAACTTCATGCTCTCGATCGTCATCAGGGGCGTTCCAACAGAAACGGCCTGACCAGGCGAAACCCGGGTGACAATGACGACGCCCGGCATGGGCGCGCGAGCGACGGCTTGGGTTGTCTCCTGCTTCGACCTAGCAAGCGTTCGCAATGGGTCGCGGTAATGCAAACTGCGCGTTTCGCCATTCATGTGCACGTGAATGGTTTCGCCATCAATGGCAAACCTGACGGGTTGGCTTTCACCCGCAATCATAACAACACCGCAGCCGTCATCGCGATGGGAGAACGCGACCGGGGCAATCACCCTGTCATGCAAGCAGAGTCGGTAGTCCTCTCGGCATCGAGACAGCCATAGCTGGTATTCGACGCCATCGACCTCAAAACAGTGATTCACGCTAGTTTCTCCAACTGCCCAGCGCCGCGTGGAGCTCGGACACGGCATCTGCCGATTCGCGGACAGGTCCGGTCAGGAGGGCGCCCGCTGCCAGGAAGGTCGACAAGTCGGCCCGGGGATCGCCGGCGGCGATGTGCGGATGTTCCTCGAGATAACCCGTGTGAATGTGTCCATGCAGAAATCCGTCGTCAGCCAGGAGTCGGGCAAGAAAGCTTGCGTTGGTTGCGCAACCGAGCAGCACCAAGTCCCGCATCGCGCGATGCGCCTTTTGCGCAGTCTCGATACGCGAGGGCGAATGCACGATGATCTTGGCGAGCAAGGGATCGAATGCTGTCGTGATGTTCTGACCTCGCGAAAGGCCGCTGTCGATGCGTATACCCTCGCCGCCGGGGTAGTCGAGCACAAGGACCTTACCTGTTGTTGGAGCGTATCCGCGCTCCGGCGCTTCGGCACACAACCTGGCTTCGATCGCGTGTCCGCTCGGCACAATGTCGGACTGCGCCAATCTAAGTGGGCGGCCCGCAGCGATGTGGATCTGTTCGGCAACAAGATCAACGCCCGTAATCATCTCGGTCACGGGATGCTCTACTTGCAAACGTGTATTCATTTCCAGAAAGTGGAACTCTCCTCCGGCAAGGAGGAATTCGACAGTGCCGGCACTGTGATAGTTGGCTGCACGCGCGATGCCGACGGCAGTATCGCAGATCCTTTGGCGCAACTCCGACGACAGCCCCGACGCGGGCGCCTCTTCGATAACCTTCTGAAACCGACGTTGGATCGAGCACTCGCGCTCGAACAGATGAGCAACGTTTCCGAAGGCGTCGCCGAGCACCTGGACTTCGATATGGCGCGGGTTTTCGATATGTCGTTCGACGTAAAGCCGGCCATCTCCGAAGTAGCGCTGCGCCTCGCTGCGTGCCTGCGCGATTGCGTCCTCCAGCGCGCCGAGGTCGCGCACAATCTGCATGCCTTTGCCGCCGCCGCTCACGGAAGGTTTTACCAGCAAAGGGGATCCCATGGCCCGGGCTCTGCGCACGAAGGTCGTTGGATCATCTTCCTCGATGGCGCAAGGAACGACTGGAAAGCCGTGTTGCTGAACGAAGTTGCGAGCTCGGATTTTGTCGCCCATCAGTTCGATGTTTTCGGGGCTAGGTCCGATGAAGGTGATGCCGGCGCCCGTAACGGCCCTGGCGAACTTCGCGTTCTCCGACAGAAATCCATAACCTGGATGCAGTGCACCAGCGCTCGCCTGTCGGGCGGCGGCGATAATCTGCGGGATGTCGAGATAGGCAGCAATCGGCGTGGGTCCGTCGATCGCGATGGCTGCATCGGCCATAGAGACCGCAAGCGTGCGGGCATCAATGTCGTGGTGGACGATCGCAGAACGAAGCCCCAACTTGCGAACGGTCTTGATGATACGAACGGCGATCTCTCCCCTGTTGGCGATTAGAACGGTATCAAAAGGGAGTTCATGCATTCTCGTACCTTCAGTTACTTGGTGTGCCCGACTACAGACGTTGAGCTCGGGCGCGGACGATCGTCCGGTCAGCCAGCGTCACGTGTCACAACAGATAATCGGATCGGTCTAAGGCGGCGAAACGTTCACTTGCTGCGGCACGAATACGATCAAGCGAAACCAGCTGTCGCGCATACCTCATCTTGGGTTCCCATTTCCTGTGGCAGCATCCCGAACTGAGATGATCTGACGACATTGCACGCTCAGGCGCTGGATATTGGCTTTGAGGCAGGCCGCGACGGCGTCCTCATCAGGTATGTGGGCGCCGCAGAGGCGAAACGCATCCGGTGTGCACGCCTGTCGCGCCTCCACTGGGACCGGTCGATCTCGCGCACCTGCACTTCCGCAGCACAGAGCTGTCGTCATCCAAACGCCAAAAAGAGAAATTGTATAGCGATGCGCTCTGGGGCGCGACGAGCGGTTGGTGCGCTGCATGTGGTTCACGGCTGTCCTCTGTCGGGGTGATCTACGATACTGTTCATGCTGCACCGCGTGATGGTCGTGCGATGGGCGAGCTTGCCTTCAAGCCCGCCGCGATCCGAGAACGTCGTGCTCCGATCTCAGATGCCCGAATCACCCGAGCGGCCACCGGACCGGCGGCGCGCATCGCGACCGATTGGCCGTGTCGGGAGTGCCCGGGCATCAGCACACAGAAGTCTTGCGATGCAGGTTCGAAGGTCTGAAAGATTCACAATTCTCATCGCGCGTCAGGAAGTGACCGGAGGTCGGACGCGGTCCGCCACCTTACTTGTATGATACAAGCTCACGTTACGTCCGATTCAAGCCTCTTGAGAGCCACTTGTGAGAATAGATTGAGACCGATGCGCTGCCAGGGCGGGTTGGGCCGAACGGAGGCGCAAGCCCAATGCTCGATATGGGCCGCATTCGCCCGCTATTGCGAGCTCATGGGATATCCAGAGCGCGAGCGCTATTCGCAGGTGAGATGCGAATTAAGGCGTGCTGGGTCGCGTTACACCCCTTGAGCCGCGCGGCATTCGCTCTGAAGTCGTCGGCATCTTCCGGATCGGCAGCGCTGAGCGCCGTTTCGATACTGGCCACTCACACCATGGTATTGAGCGGGCAAATCCTGACACCTCGCTGACCGATCGGCGTCGGGGTGCCGCTCCGTTTCACTCCCGGAAAGGGCGAAGCCAATTCGCTTACCGTGCTATCAAGTCGAGCAAGAGAGATATCGGGCAGCGCGCTACTCGATGCGCGCCTCGCCCGGACCCGCATCGCCGCGCTCGGCGGATACGCTTGTCGCAGCCGCGCAGTCAAAGCCTGATCATGCTCCAACCTCGAGAGGATCGAAGCATGATCTGCTTCCGTCCGCCGTTCCGGCGGCGCACGCGCGGCTATCTTTGAAAACACGAACCTCTCACGGCTCCAGTGCGATCTGCAGACCCTCGAGACCTCCAACGTGAACGTAACGCGGCCCGATTGGCCGACCTCGACCGCTGGCGACGGTGACGATCTCGTCCAGAGGAGCGGCGCGTGCATCCGATTCAGGGCGTGACAAGATCAAATCGGCGTGGAACAGACCTTCCGATTCCAGTCCGGTCGCATCGACGCCAAGAGCTGCCAGAGTAGCCAAGGTCCTTTCAAATTCCTCTGCGTCGCGAAATCGACGCTGAATAAATGTTGCACCGGTAAGGCGTTCCGTCACAAGACCACGCTCCGCGAATGTCGCAGCCAAGGAATCATACGGGAACATCCGCAGCACGAAAGAGATGATCCATGGACGCGTCTCTGTCGCGTCGAGAATTTTACCGAACGTCTTCTCGGTCACATAGCCGATGCAGCCCGTCGACATGATGACATCAGTGGAACGGAGAATCCGCGCGCTTTCCGTCGAAAGCGATTCCGTTTCAAGGTCGGCGACAACGCCCTGCTCAAGCAGGCCAACGGCCGTTGCATAACGGATTGCCGGTGCCGATACATCGAGACCGATAAACCGCGCTAGACCAACATCAGGCCAAGCCGAATAAAACTTGCGATCGAGATCCACCAGTGTCTCGGAACTGATCGCCCTCATCTCGCGCCGGGCATAGCGGTGACGCAAGCCGCCGAAGGTCAGTGGAAACCGATGCACCGCCGCGTTGATGCCGTATGAACAGCCGACATCAAGCACGATCGGCTTAACGCTACTTGCCGAAGCTTTCGCTGCCAGAATCTGGCGCACGACCGGCTCAGCCACATCCGGGATCATATAATCCAAACCTCCCAGGACGGAGAAATACGCTCTTGGATCATCCAAAGCGTAAATGTCATCGAAGATTGCCTTATCCCGATTGATACGCGAAAAATCTGCTCGCAACCCAACGTCTCCACATTTCGATTTGCACGCAAGCCTAAGGCTCTTGCCTCGACCAGCACTCCTCTTGTGGCAGATGTTGGCCGATATATGAACCCCACGGTGGTTTTGCGCTCTGGCTAACCCCTATTCTTGAAAGAGGCGCCAGTCATTCTCCCTCCGTGAGGCCTGCAGCTAGTCGCGTTGATGCTGACGCTGGACATTGAGGCGGTGTGAAGATGTAGAGCGACGAATCTGCTGCGACATTCCAAGGTGTGGGGACCCGCCTCAAGGCGGACCGCGAGCATCTTCTCGACATCACGCCAGATTCAATCGTCCTTCCACCAAGCTTCGGGCTGCGCCTAGGTCTATCTGAATGTCGAGGAACCGGATGCACTAACAGCTCGAGCTCATGCTATGTCGTGAACCAGTCGCGACGATAGGGAGGATCTCTACAGGAGTGGTCGCGATTGTCCCCTCGCAACCGCTGGAAGAAAGGCCATTGCTTCTATCTTCGAAGCGCGTGGCCTCACTCGCATCCAGACCCCTCCGCACGACATCAGATGCCCCCTCGCGCACGTGACCTGCGAATACTGGATTCATGCGCGGCCTCCGGTCCTTACCTCTCATCGTGCTCCCCCGCGCCTGGCCAAGTCCCACGGTTGCTCTGAGAGCGTCTCCCCATATTTCAAATGTACCGACCCGTCATTCTCCGCCCGCTCTGGCGGTTTTGGTTGCGGGCGATTTAGGCGGCGAAATTCGCCGACTTCCCTCCGCTTTGTTCACCACATCCACGGGCACGAGCGTCAGCTCGTCGTCAGCTTGACTGCATATCGCCGCAGCAGGACCCGGGGCGCACGCGGTGCGGAAAAGTACGACGAAGCGATAGGCGAATCTCCATGGATATCCGAATCAGCACCTCATCCACAGGTGCTCATCAAGCCGACGAATCGAGCGAGTCGACGGACGATGGCAACTTTGCGGGAAGGCTTGCGGATCTAACACTTCAGGGCAATCTGTCACCTGGCGGTGCGTGCGAAAAAATGGGGCTCTGCTGCAGCAGACCACATACCTCTGATGCGCATATTCCGACCCCAATCTCCTTCGGCTTGACCCCACCCTCTGCGTCGCCCGGTTCCAGCCCATCGCCTTCGCAAAGACCGATCATTCCTCTTTTCGAATACCAGACTGCCGAATTGCGTGACGCGAATGTAGATGGCATATGCGTTGGTCTCGCGGCAGAGTGGCTCCTCAATCTTCCGAGCAGTCCGCTATCACGCATGAGCGCGCTGCGGCCCGGCTCGCAAACCCACGTCTCGGCGGCGATGCGGCAGCAGCGGTATGAAGAACTCAGGAATCGATTGCAAGATGATCAGGCGGAAGATTTTCAACCAAGAGACATAATGTTGCAGGAAGCAGGCTTGCAACCATCCAAACGACGGTGGGGATATCAGTTTGGTAAGTCCTCGGAGATCGCCGGGATCGTCAATGAAGTCACCGAAGACCCTTCTGCCTATTTGCTCAGCTTGCGCTTCGCAGAAGGCCTCGGACATCTGGTCGCAACGTCCACCTCCAATGGAATGACCACTCTTTTCGATCCGAGCGATGGAGAATTCGCTGTCCCATCAGACCAGATAGGTGACTTGCTCAGAAGTCTCGCCGAGGATTACAGGAACAGGGGCCATCATCTCGTGACGGTCGTCACACAAAGAATGAGCTGAATACAATGCGCTGACCGCAGGCCGAGAGCGCCTTGTCGGAAGGTGCGGCGAGCTGCTCGAGTTGCCATGTTGTCTTTTGCTAAAGGCGGCAACTGCGAACTGGAATCCCGCAACAACCTCGCGCGCCTGGAATGCAGAGTTCACTCTTCCGCGCGAGGTCGCAGCCTCGAGTTCAGTCTCTGGGAGACGCGTGTTCCACGTCGCGCCGGCCAAAGGCAGGTTGGCAGGGCGCAATTCGCGGTCCGCCCGACGGCGAGGCGCAAGCGCTCACAATCACCATAAGCTATCGCAAATTGAAGCCGGCTGCTGCTGTAGCCGATGCGACATGCGGTCCGCGCCGCGGCAGCACCATTGAGAGAATTGCCCTTCCATTCAGTGCCTCTTGGTTGGCATAGGCTCTCGAAGAGGTGGCACCGATGGTATCGCAAAGGAAGGGGTCGCGTTTTTGTGGCTGCGTGAATCTCAAGCCGGAGAGGATTTGTGGTGGTCGCCCGAGCGCGATCAGGCTGTCGCTGCAGCTAAACCTGGCGCGCGTCTCTCGGCTGCTCTGTAACGATAAAGAGCGAACTCAGCAACAGATCGAAGGCACTTGAACCTGACGTTGCGTCAGGTTGTACATCCTTTGCAAAGACATGTTCGCGAAAGCATCGGCAAATGAAGCAACCGGTTTTCACTATTGTTCTATGTTCCGCTTTCGGTTTGCTCGGGCTGACTGGGGGAGCGCTCGCGGACTCAATCCGACGCTACGACTGCACCATAGACGGAACCGATCGCGAGCCGATAGGTGATCGGAATGGGCACATGATCGTCAGCCTTCAATATACCTGCCACGTTTCAGATGGGCTGTTGAAGGACGCAGGCATCACAGCGATATCGGTCAGCGAATGGGACAGCGAGAAAGGCAGGTACTTGGCTTCTCTCGACGTTCACCGCGCGCTCGAAGGCTATGCGGTCGGTCAGCTCTTGGAGGGAGACGGCTCCTCGGTCATGGAGGACAACAGGGCTGCCGGTATCGCAGCTGCCGGGAAGACGGTGTTCAAATTCGCGTCCGGCTCGTTGGCGGCTCTCTCCGGAAAGACCGTCAAATTCACGACCAAACCCGTCGGCTCTCGTCGTTTCGAGTTGGAGTTCGCAGATTGGCCGGAAGCTTCCCAACCGAAGTGACTGGGCGGCGGCTCCCGTTATCACATTCATGTTCTGGCGGTTGACTCTCTCTCTCTCTCTCTTTCTCTCTCTTTCTCTCTTCCTCTCTCTTGAGCCGGCCAAGCCGCGCGGTCGATCTGGAAGCGCGGCTTGTGTGGCTGTGGTCGGCTGTTGGAACCTGGGCGAGCTTTGAATGACCCCGCGAAAGGCTGGCGCGTGTCAAAACAAGACCGAAGACATCAAACTGGACTTTTTCGCCGCGCCGCTTCTTGGGAATCTTGAGCGTGTTTTTCGAAAGCGTTTTTGGGTCGGAGATCGATGCGCTCTGTCGGTCTGTCGTTCCTAACGGGCATGCAATTGGAAGTTCTGCGTGCTCGCCAGTTGCTGATCCGGCGATGCCACTCAGTCTGCTCTGTCGGGTAAGGCCAGCACAAGCGGCCGAACCGGCGCGTGGCTATCGCGCTCGTGAGGACAGGCAGCACAGTTTTCGCGACATTGGAGATGGACTATGAGGCCTATTGACGAGCGGGGCAAATCGCTCATTTCGCAATTTGGTGCCAACGAAGGCCGAGGCGCTGACGGTTCTAGCGCTGGATCGGCTCATGGCCATGGTGAAGAGAGCCGATCATTCACTTCTGTTGTGGAGCGGATGCAATCTGAGCCTCAGGATTCAGACACTGGTTTCTCTCGCGTCGCGCCGCGCCCCAGCGGTGCGGGGCGCTTTGCCGGTCCTCCCGCCGGCCCACATCGACTCCTCGGGGCCGCGCTGCAGGGCGCAATGGGTGGGAGCCGCCGTCGTTTCCGCTCCTTGCCAGAATCCGGCTCGTCGCGATCTGATGGGGAACTGCGGCGTGACGATCCAGAGGCTGAAAGCTCAGCAGGACGCTCACTCCCCTCGCACTCGGCTAGCGGACCAGAAGGGGGACACGTCCATGATGTGCCCGCCCAGACGGTCCAAGCCCGAGGCCCGCAGCGACCATATAGACGTTACGCGAGGGAACCAAGTCGAGACGTCGGCCCCTTGCCGCCTCGTGGCGAGGAGTCCTGGCGTGGCGATCGAGAGGCCGGAAGTTCACACGCGGGCAGACGTCCGCCGGATACGCAATCCGTCTCTGAGGGGAGTAGCAGACCAGGAAGGTGGCGCACCCCCGATGCGCCGACGCAGCCGATCCAGCGTGAAGGTTCGGAACGAGCCGATCGTACTTATGATGGCGCGGCAAATCGGGAATCACGCCTGTCGCGTTCCGATGACGGTCCCTGGCGTGCCCACCGCACCACTGAAAGCTCGCAAAGAGCCGAGGTCTCAGCGAATACGCAATCCGTGTCTGAGCGGCGTGATGGGCCAGGAAACTGGCGCATCGACGGTGTTCACGCGCACCCGACCCAGGCTGAGGACTCGGGGCGAGCCCATCGAACTCATCATGGTGCGGCCAATCTGGAACTTGACCCGTCACGTTCGGATGGCCGCCGGCGGCGTACCGATCGAGCGGCCGAAGGCGCGCAAACAGGCGGCAGGGTGCCGCATAGCCAATCCCTCTCTGGCCTGAATGGCCGACCAGGAAGGCCGCACATCGACAATTCAGCCGTGCAGAACGTGCTAGGTGGAGTACCGCAAAGGCCCTCTAGACGTTCGGATGAACTAAATGCTGCGCTGAGAGAAATCGCCAGCGCTCGCGAGATCGGCATGTTCTCGCGTGCAGTGGTGCGTTACAGCAAGCAGCTGCGGGGGCAAGATCTTTCAGAGTTTCTGCAAACCGCGGCTGGCCGTTTCGATGCGCGATTTGTTGCGCAGTTTGAAGACGATCTCCGGTCCTCATGGGGGTACGCCACGACATGCAACGCGGTGAGCCGCGAAGCCGGAGGTGAGGCAGGCATAGAAGCTTGCCGCGCCTTGGCGGTTCGGGTGTCGCGTCTTGACAACACGCGTATGAAGGAAATCAGTCCCAGCGCCCTCTCTCTCTTCGCATCATCGTTCGGTCGGGATCCGTCGGCGGAATGCCAGGCGGCAATCATCAGCATTGCTGAATTGTGTTGCGATGAAAGCTTTGCGTTTGACGAACTGCAAAACCAAAGCCAGGCATTGCTGGTCAACGGCTTCAGTAAATGGCCAGACGAGGAGAGCTGTGGCGAAGCCACAGAAGCGATCGCCCGGGAGGTTTGTGGCGCCCGCCTGTCTGAATACATTCCGCAGAACCTGGCGAATCTGGTGAACGGCTTCAGCAAGTGGCCTGAACAGGCACACTGCTCCCAAGCTGCAGGCTTGCTTGCCGGTGAAATCTGCCGCCGCGCCGCTCGCAGAGACGGGCTATTCGATTTTAATCAACAGGGACTGGCCAACCTGGTGAATGGTTTCGGCAAGTGGCCGGAAGACCGCTGCGGCAAGGCTATTGTCGCGATCGCCAAGGAGATCGTGGCACGCGCCGACCAACTGCCTGATTTTACGTCACAGGGACTGGCTAACCTGGTGAATGGTTTCAGCAAATGGCCGGAAGAGGAGGAATCCCGTCGGGCCACAGCCGCGATCGGCAACGAGGTATCTCGCCGCGCCCAAAACAACGAGCTCCGTGGGTTTGTCTCGCAGGACCTTGCGAATCTGGTGAACGGATTCAGCAAGTGGTCAAACGAGGCGGGATGCCGCAAGGGTACCGTCGACATTGCAGCCGAACTCTGCCGCTACGCCGTGCTCGACGCTTCGCTCTCTGATTTCCATCCCCAACACTTGGCGAACCTGGTGAACGGCTTCAGCAAGTGGCCGGACGAGGCGATTCCTGCTCGAGCCGCAGGCTTCGTCGGCTCCGTACTCTGTCGCCGCGCCACCCGCGCCGACGGGCTCTCCGATTTCACCGCACAACACTTGGCGAACCTGGTGAACGGGTTCACCAAATGGCCGGAACAGACGGGCTGCACCGAAGCGGCCCTTGCGATCGCCGACGAGGTTGTTCACGCCGAGGCAAGCCGGCTCTCGAGCTTTTCCCCACAGCTCCTTGCGAACCTGGTAAGCGGTTTCAGTAGCAGGCCCGAAGAAAGCTGTCGCCGAGCTACCGTCAAAATGGCGGGTGAGGTCCTGTCGCGCGCGGACCGCGAAGGCCAGTTTCCTGCTTTTGGGTCCGCAAGGCCTGGCAAACCTGGTGAGTGGTTTTAGCAAATGGCCGGAACCATGTCGCGACGTCGCGGTCGCGATCGGTAACGAGATCCTCGCGCGCAAAGAAGAGCTTTCCGCTTTTGATCCGCAGGCACTATCGAATCTGGTGAGCGGCTTCAGCAAGTGGCCGAAAGAGACGATCTGCCGCGACATCACAGTCGTGATCACTCACGAGATCGCCGCGCGCAACGAAGGGCTCTCTGACTTTGATCCGCAGGGCCTAGCAGGCCTGGTCAATGGATTGGTCAAGTGGCCGGACCAGAGCGCTTCTGACCCGGCAAAAATCGCGGTCGCCAAGGAGGTCATTGCACGTGCCGACCTACTGCCTGATTTTACACCATCGGAAGTGACGAGCCTCTTCAATGCGTTCAGCAACTGGCCGGAGACCGAGAACTGCCTCAAAGCGGCAGGCTTGATCGCGGCCGAACTCCGCGGCCGCGCCGGCCTTGACGACAAGCTGCCTGGTTTTGCTCCACAGAATTTGGCAGTCCTGGCCAATGCTTTCGGCAAGTGGCCAAAGGGAGAGCTGAACTCCCGCCAAGCCATCGTCGCAATCGCCGATGCGATTCAAGGCCGCCCGGACGAAATTTCGGTACTTACTCACCGGCACTTGGCGGCGGTCGTGAATGGCTTTAGCAAATGGCCGGAAGAGGATGCCTGTCTGCAAGCCACAGGTTTGATTGCTGCTGAACTGCGCCGGCGCGCCGTCAGCGACGGCGGACTAGCTGATTTGACCCCGCGGCAATTGGCGAGCCTGGTCAACAGCTTCAGCAAGTGGCCCGAAGAGGACGACATAGGCCAAGCCATATTTGCCGCCGCAAGTGAACTCGTCCGTCGCGGCGCCGCAGGGCTCGCTCATTGCAATGACCGACAGTTGGCAATCCTGATGAACGGCTTGAGCAAATGGCCAACAGTAGAAGCCTGTCTGCCAGCTGCACGCCTGATCGCAACCGAACTCTGCAGCCGCGCCACGCGGCTCCCGGCCTTTACGGGCCAGGGTCTGGCTATGCTGGTGAATGGCTTCAGCAAGTGGCCGGAAGAAGAGCCCTCTCGCCTGGGCACAATTGCGATCGCGCGTGAGGTCCATCGTCGGGCTGACCGCCTCTCTGTTTTTTCCAGCCAAGCATTGGCCAACCTGGTCAACGGTTTCAGCAAGTGGCCGGGGGACGCCGATACGCAACATGCCGTACGCACGATCGCCGGTGAGGTCTATCGTCGCGCCAATCAACTCTCTGCTTTTACCCAACAAGAGCTGGCGAACCTGGTGAGCGGTTTCAGCAAGTGGCCGCAAGAGGATGCCGCGCTCCAGGGCACAATCGCGATCGCCAATGAAGTCCTTCGGCGCCAACCGTCCGATTTTACTCAACAGGAGCTGGCGAACCTGGTGAACGGTTTCAGCAAGTGGCCGGGAGCGGAGCCGGCTCGCCAGGGTGCAATTGCGATCGCCAGCGAAGTTCTTCGGCGCCAACCGTCTGCTTTTGGTCAACAGGAGCTGGCGAACCTGGTGAATGGTTTCAGCAAGTGGCCGGGAGAGGAATCCTCTCGCCAAGGCACAATCGCGATTGCCTGCGAGATCCATCGCGGCGCTGACCGTCTCTCTGCTTTTACCAGCCAGGGATTGGCAAACCTGACGAACGGCTTCAGCAAGTGGCTGGTGGAGGACACTCGCCAGGCCATACTCGCGATCGCCGCTGAGGTCTGCCGCCGTAGCGACCAACTCGCCGGTTTTGCGCGGCAGGAGCTATCGAATCTGGCGAACGGTTTCAGCAAGTGGACGGAAGATGCGTACACGGGCCAAGCCACAGTTGTGATCGCCGGCGAAATCTGTCGCCGTCGCGATCAACTCTCCGGGTTTACTCAGCAGGAGCTGGCAAATCTGGTGAACGGCTTCAGCAAGTGGCCGGAAGAGCAGGACGCGCGCCGGGCCACAGTGGCGATCGCCCGTGAGTTCCGTGAGGGCGACCGACTCTCTCATGCCGATTATCAAACTCTATCGACCCTGGTAAACGGCTTGAGCAAGTGGTCGGAGGATGAGGACACTTGCCAAACCGCAGTCGTGATTGCGCGTGAGATCTGTCGCCGCCCGATTTCCGATGTCACGCCGTTGCAATTGGCAAACCTGGTGAATGGCTTCAGCAAGTGGCCGGAAGAAGTGGCGTGTCACAAGGCGGTCGTGGACATAGCGCGTGGGCTTGGCCGGGGAGGCCAACGTTTCGGTGCCTTCACGATGCCTCAGTTCAACATGATCGCCAATGCCCTGGGCCGAGGCATCACGCGAGGCGAAGACGCGGGGGAGATCGTTGAAACCGCGCTGCTGACGGATCGCTTACATCAGCTGGCCCACCACCTGCACTATGCCAATGATCGGCTGGAGCACAGCGATGCATTGGCCATCGCAACCATTTTTAAGGCCTTGGCGAAGGCCCGGCTGATCGACGATCTTGGTTTGCTCGCACTGACCGGGTTGGATCGGCTCAACCAATTGCTTCGTGCCCCTGAATTCGCCGCTGAAAATGACATCGAAACAATGGGCAATCTCTGTGCCGCACTGATGCCGCTGGCGCGCAGCCCGCACCTGCGCTGGCACCGCAGACAGGCTCTCTACTTGCTGAACGACATCCAACCCGTCGTGGAGCAAAAGATCGAGGCACATTTCAACGCAAGCAAGGCCGAGCGTATCCGTGGGCCGCTCGCCAGTCGCGGTCCCGCCCTCTCGATTTATCAGGTGCTCAAGGCTCGCGCGGTCTTGGCGAACATGTTCAAGCGACCGGACGTCGAGGGCAAGAAGTCCGATTTGCGGATGAGGCAGCAAGAGCTGCATCGCGGAACCAGAAAGATCCTGGCCAGCACGCGCGACCTCATCCAAGGCGATCTTTCCAATATGAGCTGGAATCTGATCGCGCAGATCGAGGCGGATGATCCGGTCGATGCGCTGGATACATTCGTCGAGCAGAACGCGGCAATGATCCGGGAGAAATATCCGGCGGCCGTATTCGATGTCCACAAGGTCTTGCGAGCCATGGACCACGATCCTAGGCCCCCACAGGGCGAAGCGGGTCTGATGCGGTTGCCCGTGGTGGACATGCAGGGGCGGCCACTGCCCACGGAGACCGAGACACGATATTCGATTTTTCATCGGCTGACCTCGGGAACGATCGAGGTGGTCGCGGTGCAGCTGCCAGCAAAGCCGAGCGCCTTCATGCTGGCACGTACATTCACGTACAAGGGCGTGCCATACCGCATGGACCTGTTCGGCGGCAGCAAGTTAAAGGCGCCAAAACGAACCGAGTTGGAAATCGGCGCCCATGCTCCAGGCAAGCCCGCAGCGGCGCCTTCGGGAGGAAAGCTGCTCGCTGTTCCCTACGCCGAAACCGCTCCGGGCACCTCGTTCGAGAAGCTATTGCGGGCCTGGGCGCCATTTAAAGAGGCCTATTGGTACGCTCAGCGCAGGGGGTTTGCGGCGCCACCAGCGATCACCGGCCTAGGCCCTCATGACTACGCGCTGGAGGGCGCCTTCAAGCTGTTGCTGACGCCAGACCGCCCGAGCAACGAGGCACATCCCTTCAAACTGATGGGAGCGCAAGGCCCGATTGCTTTGCGGCCGCATGACGGCTGTGGCTTCATCAAGGCATCGTTGGCCGAGCGTATGCCAGCGGTTCGCCGGGCCCGCCCCCAGGAAGGTCCCGATCGGATGCCGGCCTTTGGTGAGGCAAAGAGATCGTCCGTGCCGGCCTCGGCGCTGCAACATTATCCGCGCAGTGAGCGGGTTGCGGACGAGGCGCGCGAGAAGGCCAACGTTTGGCTTGAGAGCAGAGGAAGGGACAGCTTGATCGGCGATCAGCTGTTTCGCACGGTGACGGCAGGCCACATCGATGGGTCCGGTGCTGTTGCCGTCCCGTCGAGCGATGATGACCTCCATGTGCCGAAGCGCAAGAGCGAAACGTTGACCCGAACCGGAGGCGTGCTGATCGGGCGATCTCCCTATGACACCCCCAACCTGCGCCCGCTCGCACCCGAACGAGTCAAGTCGGCAGCCGACGGCGATCCGACCGCGGCATTTCTCGATCGATGCGCGGCCATGCAGTACAGTTTCAGTGTTGCCCAGAAGTCACGGGAGGAGCTGGCGGCGGACGATCCGAGCTTCTTTGCCAAAGGCATTCTGATCGTGGTGCCGGATGCGATGTGGCCGGCCGACTACGCCGACCGTGGACTGGTGTTGTCGGCCGAGGACATCAAGAGCCATTCGAGCTGGACCGAGCGCAAGGACCGCGCAAAGAAAGACACGCCGCTCGACTGCGTCGGCATCCTGCAGGCGACCGAGGTGTTCGCTCCGGGGTCGTTGGTGGCCGTCCCGACTGGCGAGCAGAAAAAGCTCGACGGCGACTTCGACGGAGATACCGTCGTTATCATTGGCGACCGGCCCCAGCTATATGAGCATGTTCGCGAGTTCGATGAGAAGGAGCAAGCTCGCGGAGTTCGCTCGCTCAAGCCGCCAAAGTCCTATACTCCGGCCATTGAGAGCGACAATTACCAATTCAGTCGTGCCAGCCAGATCCTCGCGGCGACGCGGGATGCTTTGGAAATTTATAGCGGCCTGCAGCGGAGCTTTCTGGCGCAGTCCCATCAAGCACGACGCTGGTTTGCCGAGCGCGCCATCTTTGGTACGTACGAGGGTGTTCACCACGAACTCAGGCGCGACATCCGTCAGCTACTGAACGAGGAACAGGTGAGTGGCCATGACATAGAGGACAAGCTCGACAGAGCAAGGCGCGAGATCAAGGCTGCAGACCATCCAGTCGCCCACGAGTTTGCCGAGTTGCTCGTCTCCGAGCTCCAGGCGTGGGCAGAAAGCACGGATGAGCAGGTGCTCCCCGAAACAGCCGAAACCGTGGGCGACAACAGGCTGACGGTGAGCCGGGCGCTTGCAGAGCTTTTCCCAGATCTGGCGGAGGCCTATCCAGCAGCCACCCACCCACGCGACCGCATCCAGGTCTTGCTCGACCACTATCCTGCGCGCATCGATCCGCGTCCGGATGGGTACATTGCGGATGACCTCGTGCAAAGCGCAAGTAACCTCCTGAGCCTCGGCATCAAGGTCGGAACGGACGCCTTTAAATCCGACACGAGCGTCGCGCTTTTCATGAAGAAATGCCAAGGACTCCAGCGGCTCCTGCAACAGACGCCGGGCGTGAAGCCTGTACCCTATGTCAAGTCCATGGCGGCGACCCTCAACCAGGGAAGATTCAATATCGACACGACCTTGGCGGATCTGAAGGACAATCCCACATTGGCGGCTTCAATCATGGAAGTCTCGATCAAACTCGCTTCGGATAAAGGGATCTTGCCTCGCCCCTTTGCACTACGGGCTGCCCCGGAATCTTCCAACACAATGACGCTAACCCGCGAGCAGGCTTCAGAGCGCGCTCGAATTGAGGCTGCCCGCGCCTCTGCTGAAGAGAAGGAAATCACCGCAGCGGCACTGCAGGTTGTCGAAAGTCTCCGGCAAACGGGCATCGACGTGAAAATGCCCCATCTCGACCACCGGCTGAAAACGGAGAACTCCCTCAGAGACCAACTCATGCAGATGAATGATGCCGCCGAACGCGACTCACAGCTGATCAGCAGTGCTGTTCGCCATGTCTTCGAAGTGCCCGACAAGGACTTTGTACGTGCGTTCCGGCGAGCCATGCTGGCGTTCGAGGAGCAAGGCTACGCGGAAATCAGCACCACCAACTGGTTCAGGATGAGCGTTCCGACGTTTGTTGGCATGAAGACTGTGCTCGCGACGCCCGGTGGCTACCGCTTCGATGCGGAGTTCCACACGCCGGCCAGCTACAAGGCGAAAGTTGCCAATCACGACACGTATAAGGAGATCCAGCGACGGCGCAGAGGGGATGCACCGGATCCCCATAAGATAGAGCAACTCACGCAACGCGCGCGAGATATCTGCAAAGAAGTTGCGATACCGGAAGGTGTCAGAAACATTCCCCACTGGTCAATCGAAGGGGCGTATACCGGTGGCGTTCGCGCGGCATTCGGCTTGCGATCTGCCGAACAGTCAAGAACGCTCGAGCCTGGTGCAAAGGAGATTGTCGCGGCTCTTAACGGGCGGCCGATCGTCCTCGTCGGCATGCCCGGTTCCGGAAAATCCACCATTGGCCCCTATCTTGCGCGACGACTAGGCCTGCCCTTCATCGATTCCGACAAAAAAATTGAGACGGCGGCTCGCATGTCGATAACAGAGATTTTTGCGAGCAAAGGAGAGCAGCATTTCCGGGAGCTCGAGGCGAGCTCGATCGCACGGTTTCTTGGGTCCGGGCCGGTGGTGCTGGCGACCGGTGGCGGCGCATTCATGCATGAGGAGACGCGGCGGCACGTTGCCGATAAGGCGGTCTCGATCTGGCTAAATACCGATATAGGCGAGATCAGGAAACGCCTTCGTCGTGACACCACTCGCCCGCTGTTGCAGACCGCGAGCCGCGAGGACACGATCGCGCAGCTGATCAGCGAGCGCGCGCCATTTTATCAACTTGCCGATCTCACGATCGTCCCAGGTCAAAAACGTGACAACAAGAACGCAGATCAATGTGTCGCTGCGCTGCATGCCCATCTTTGCGGCGAAGGGGGCGTGGACCGGACACCGGCCAATGTGATCGGAGCGACACCATGACGTGGTCGCTCACAAGGTTCCATGACCGTCGATGTCGCGCTGAACGATCGTGCTGAACGGTCTCTTCACCTCGCGCGCACTCCGCTGATCGCGATGCAGCCATGGTTGGGCGTCGCTACGACACCTGTTCTCGATCGGCGCGAGCTGTTTCGCACGCGGGTAGCGAAGTCAGTCGTCCGCCACGGCTGGCCCCCGCAATGCGCCGCGGATCCCGTCGGCCAGCGTGGCGAGAATGCGTTCAAGATCTGCTGTGAGGCATGAAGGATAAATCCGGTATCCTCAATGCATCTGGCGACATGCGTGGTAATGGAGCAGCGCAAGTTGCGCGACTTGTCGCGGAGAAGGGTGGTTCTTCTCCCGAAAGCTCAAGCCGCCACTCAGACGGCCGAGCCTGGTCTTCAAAGCGTATCCTCTTCAGTCGGTCGTCGTAAGAAATTCGTCATAGGACGCCTCGACTTCCATCGTGGCATCCTCAAAACAATAGAGATTGGCACCGCTTCCAGCTTGTTCTTGCGGCCACCAATACTCGCTCTGAATCTAGTCAGTTTCTCGAAAGCTCGAGCTCCTAAGATGAGAAGCATGGACGTCCCGCGCTAACCGTTCTGATGACTGAATCGGAGGTATAGAATGGATCCGTTTAATGTCATGAAATCCGTTCCTGCAGCTGCTCCTGTCACGTCGCGCGCCAGGCCAGAACAGCTGAAAATGAACCAAGCCGATTTCGAGCAGCAGCTGAGCCAAGCCGCACTGGGGCGGGCGAAGCCAGCGGATGGCCCTCATGTTGTCCTTGCCCAGCGCGAGGCGGCAACTGGCATGGAGTCTCAGCTGTCAGATGAGAAACTAGTTGTTGTTTCGAACCGTGTGTCGACCTTCGATCCCAGCAAGCCCAAGACGGGTGGTCTTGCCGCGGCCCTTGAGCCAGTCGTTGAACGTTCCGGCGCCGTTTGGACGGGGTCCTCCGGCACGCTAAGCGAGGGCAGCGAGCGGCTAAATGATCTCAAGCGGCACGGCACGGGTCAGGTTGCAAAGATAGATCTACCGGCCGCCCACTATGATAGCTTCTACTATGGATTTGCAAACTCCACTCTGTGGCCGGCATTCCATTCGCTGACTGAACGGATGTCGCCTTCGGAGGAGGCGCATTATAAGAGCTATCGTGAGATCAACTGCTCCATGGCGCGCGCGCTCTCACGCCTTAAGAACAGAGGCGCGATTTGGGTGCATGACTATCATTTCCTTCCTCTCGGCGATGAGCTGCGCGAGCTCTCGATCCAGCAGCCGATCGGCTTTTTCTTGCATACGCCATGGCCGAGGCCTGACGTGATGGAGAAGGTTCCCCATCATCACGAGTTGATGGAATCGATGCTGGCATACGATCTTGTCGGCTTTCAAACCCGCAGCGATCTGGATAATTTCCTCTGTTGCCTACAGGCGCATCTGGGGCTGGAGAGCAAGAGCGATGCTGTTATTTCGGCTCGTGGCCTGACTCGGTGCCAAACGTTTCCGATTGGGATCGATCCGAAGCAGTTCGTTGACTACGCAGTGCAATCGCTCGCGACGCATCGTCAGGAGATCTCGTCGATGCAGGACAAACTCGATGGCACGAAGCTAGCGATCGGCGTGGATCGCCTTGACTATACTAAGGGTATCGACAATCGGATCAAAGCTCTTGATCAGGTGTTGGCCGATAAGCCGCACAGCATTTCGCTGTTGCAGATTGGGACGCCTTCGCGCGGGGACATTCCAGCATACAGTGAATATCAGAGCGATATCGACAGCCTCGTCAGCGATGTCAACCGTAAGCACGGAACGGACCAGGGCTGGAAGCCGGTGCTCTACGAGAAGGGCCACGTATCGCAGATGCAACTCGCGGGCCTCTATCGTACCGCGGAAGTTGGTCTGGTGACACCGTTGCGTGACGGCATGAACCTGGTGGCAAAAGAGTACGTTGCTGCGCAAGATCCAAACGACCCGGGTGTGCTGATTTTATCGAAGTTCGCCGGGGCGGCAGAAGACCTCAACGGAAATGAGGCACTGCACGTGGATCCGGCCTCTCCTGACGACATCGCGACTGCGATTTCGACAGCGACTGAGATGCCGCGCGAGGAGCGCATCGAACGCTGGCGACCGATGATGGACAAGCTTGAGGCTTATACGATCCACGACTGGTCGAAGGACTTCCTTCGCGAGCTCGGCCACAGTCGGGTGGCGGTGCCAGCGGATCAGTTCCGATATCTCGGCTTCGGTTGGCTCAACGAGGCCGAAATGCCCAGCTACGAAACCCCGGAGGAGCTGAATGGCGCGGTGAAGCATGTACAGGATACGCGCTGGGTCTTGCCGTCCTAATGCGTGCAGACCAAGGGAGGCGGACTGAGCGACTGGTTCTCGGCACGGTGATTATGCCTCTTTGGCCGAAGACCGGCTGATGTAAGCGCGGCCCGCTTTGGCGCGAGCGTTCTCAGTTGTGAACATCCATTTGATGCGGGCGCGCGAGGCATTGTGTTGTCGCTCCCAGGCCCCACCTCGGACAGGATGCGTTGTGTCCATTGGATCCGCCGATCCAGGAAGTGGCTGCGCAGCACGCCAATCTCGATCTCGGCCATGCTCAGCCAGTTGGCATGCTTGGGGACGTAGTGGAACTGGAGCCAGCACAGGCGGCGGCGCGCCTCGGCCGAAAGGAAGGCTTGGTAAAGCGCGCCGACGGAGTGGGTGGGCATATTATCCAGCAGGGCTCGGATTCGCTCTGCCAAGTGACCGTCGGCGACGGTCGCGCATGCAGGCGGCGAAGCCGGCCGCGGCGCGGCTGTCGGTGACGTCGACCTTGCGCCAAGGGCCGGTGCGCGCGTCAAGGAAGATGAACAGACTGAAGGTGCCGTTGCGCTTGTACTCGCAATCGTAGTGCTCGAGCTGGCCGGCTTTGACCGGGATCGGTCGGAGCAACCTCGACGATGAGTTGGGGTCGGGCTTTCGTCAAAGCAGACCACCGGGCGCTTCTGATCGGGGTTTCGGCATAAAGATCGAACACATCCTCCGTGCAGGCGACGAACTCGGAATGCACCGCACGTCCTTGCGCGAGGGCTTGAGTGCGTTCAAGCCTACTTCATGAAAAATCGTGTCTCAGCGTGGGCATTGCATAAGTCGCACGCATCGCTAGACGCTTCGTCAAATCGTTCCGCTCGGACCAACGTTCTCGCCGAGGAAAAGCGGATGATGCCCTTCAAATCCAAGCGGCAAGGGCACGTGTTCTTCTTTCCTTTCCTTTCGTTTCCTTTCCTTCTATCCACGATCCGTGGCGAACCTGTTTCACGGAGGTGCCATCGTCAGGCCTTGCGAGCGCCTCAAGGCTTGAGGCATCGCTGGCCAAGGCGGGCCAAGACACCGGTCGCGCTCCTGCCAGGAGACTATGCCGTTCCCTTCTTCGTGATGCGCTCCAAGCTGGGCAACGCCTGCCCGTCAGCTTGTCATCAGCTTGTCAAAACATCATTCAAAGCAGGGCCTAAGCAGCGAGAGCTCACTGCGAAGTGGCACCCCGTTGAAGGGAAGCGAGAATGGCCGTGCATAATCAAATCAGTGACCTATCCACACGTCCTAGCCAAGCTCACGAGCCGAGCCATTCGGTGGCCAGCGACGGCTTTCAGCAGATACTTGCGGGCATGTCGGCCCGATCGGTGCCAGATACCCATGCGAGTTCGCCTCCGACGCCAACAGGGCCGTACTCGCTCCTTTCCGAGCCCCCTATCACGGAGTTTGACAGGCTTTCATTCGGCAGAAACAGGCCAAATCTCACGTCGCGGAGGAGGCTGCCGCCTGGGGAGTTGCCCGACAAAATGGGGTGCTGCGTCAGCAGGCCACAGACCAGCGGTCCTCGCAATCCCAGTACATCCTCACCGGCGAGGTGGAGCACCTCTCTGTTCGAATACAGGACGGCCGAATTGCACGAGGCGAATATAAACGGCATCTGCGTCGGGTTAACGGCGGAGTGGTTCTCCATTCTCAGCAACACCCCGTCGGCCCGAATGCGTGCGCTAACACCCGGATCACAAAGGCACGGCGCAGCGGCTGTGCGGCAGGAGCAGTATCAGGATATGAAGGATCACCTGCTAAGGAGAGGAGCAGAAGCTTCTCAGGCAGACCTTGAAGCACAAAACAGCGTGTTGCGGGAAGCAGGCTTGCAGCCATCCGGAAAAGAGAAGGTCTATGAATTCGGCGACTCTTCGAGCCTCTCGCGCATGGTGGGGAAAATCACCAACGACGGATCGAAATATTTGCTCAGTTTGTATTTCGCCGAAGGTGGCTCACACGTAGTCGCAACGTCGGCGTCGAATGGAAGTACTACACTCTTCGATCCAAACTACGGAGAATTTACCGTTCAACCAGAAGAGATGGAGGGCTTGTGGCAAAGCCTCGCCAATCGTTACAGGAACCCCAACCAGCAGCATTTGACGACAATCACCACACAAAAAGTATACTGAGCCGGGCCTGCACTCGGCGGACAACTGGCGTTCTAACAACGCCGGCAAGCTCAGCAAGAATGCGGGATCCATTCCCCCCTGTTCAGCACAGAGCGCAAGGACAGCTGGATTGATTGAGAATAGAGGTTTGGACACCTCCGAGTTAAGCTCGGAGGTGAGGTCTCGACCGCAGAGGGTTCAGTTAGAAAAGCCGATCGTCAGGTTCGAAAATACCCGCCCGTCGAAATCTGGCACATAGCAAGCAATTTGCCTTGTAGCCGAGCCAAAACCGCGTTCCAAGGCGTCGAGCTGGCCCTGCTCGCAGTCTCGGCCAGACCCAAGGCAGGGCGATCGGACGTTGCATGCAACGGCGGCGTTAGCGCCAGGGGTTCACTTGCTGCTGAGAGTGCCTGTTGCCGGCGCGCATTCTTCTCACGCTTGCCAAGGGACGGCTTCTCGGTGGAAGGTGGAGTCTTCTGCGCGAGGTCCTCGCCGTTACGCGCTTGAACGTGGCGGCGAGGTTCGCATCATTCGCCATTGAAAGGATACACCGAGCCGGAGATTGCCAGCGCAACCGGCCTCAGGCCGCGTTCTGAGACGACGGCGTGATGGCGGCCTTACCCGGAACATCGGCGACGCTCGTCGACTCGGTCTCAAGCCGCGCCTTCAGGTCGTTCAAATAGTTGTCCGCATAGGATTGCGCCTCCGAGATCGTCATATCGATCCCTCTCGTCGCCGCCTCTTGCAGCACCGTCTTTGCGAGGCCCTCGCGCATCGCCAATTTGACCTGCGGCCCCGCGATACAGCCAATGGCCTGCGCGGCGACATTGAGACCTGCTTCTGCCAGCGCCTTTTTCATATTGCCTCCGGTAATAGCCGTGTGCACAATGTTCGCTGCTTGCGACTCGACCTCGAGCCCCATCGCTACCGCATCCGCTATTTCGCCCAAGCCCGGAATGAAGCCGAGTAAGCCGACTGCTGTGGCCTCCCAATCAAGTACCTTCGAGCCTACCTGGAGCACAGTATCGACCACATGCATGAGCGCTCCGCCATTCTTCTTGGCAGCTTTAATATCTGGCTGGTTGGTCATCCCTATCATCATGTCCGCGACAGCGGACGTCTCGTCGCCGGTCGTGGGGACATGGGTCTTCGTCTGCTGAACGGTACGGTTCGCAGCTGACATGTTGCCGTAAAAGTGCGCGAAGTCGTTGTTGCTGATGTTGCCGGAATCGACGGTATGCCCGCCGCCGAAGTCCCAGAATTTGTGGTGGGTCTTGTAGCCCGTAATCGAATTGTTTAGCAAACCAAACAACAGCGGGTCCGAGAGCAGCTGTGACGCCGCTTGGCGTACGTTTGGATTGAGGCTCTGGTCGTCGGCCATGCTCTTCAGCTTGTCTCGTCTCAGAACGCCGCCCCCGAAAAATGCGGACTGACTTTTGTTGATCGTCTCGAGCGTGTTGAGCTCGCTCCGCGTGAGATTCATGGACGACGAAGCGACTTGCAGAAAATCCTCTTTGTGGACGAGATCAATCGCGCCGCCGTACAACTGCTTCCAGGCGTCCGGATGGTCGACGAAGTATTGAGCCGCCGCGATCACCTGGGCCGGACACTTGCCCGGTTGGGCCTTGCCATCGACGATCTGCTTGAATTCGTCCAAACTCAGAGACTTGGGCAGGTAGTCGGAATATCGGTAGAGCTCGCGCATTGCATCATTGGCGGTCATGGCCGACGGTTGTCCATTTCCGGTACCGTCGGACGAAATGTAGTTCTGCTGGTAGCTGCGCGCCTGCTTCTCCTGGAACGCAGCAACCTGCGAGTGACTGGCGGAGAACCCGGACAGATCGTTCGCCTTGATCTTGCCTCCGCAGCGGCCGTCGCCTTGAGAGCCGATCGCGTAGAAGAGCTCCGGGTCTTGCCGCAACTTGTAGAGTGCCTCCGCCAGGTCCGGTGGCGTCGAGGGGTCGTTGGCCCTGTCTGCCAGCTGATCCCAACTGAGCGGACATTGGTCCGTGTGCCGGTTCAGCACTGCCACAATCTGCAGCTCGGCATCGGTTAGCGTGCCGCCGTTCCACGTGATCCTCGTGCTTGGCACCGGATAGGCCGGCACAGGCGGTGGAGCAGGCTCGGTCGGCTCTGATTGTTCGACGGGGGCGGGGGGGAGCGGTTGCTGCTCGAATGCCTTCTCGAATGCCTTGATCGACGCCTTCAAGTGCGCCGGCATTTCGTCCATTGAATCCTGCGCCGTCTGCAAGTTTCGCTGCAGCAGATCTGGTGGCGTGGAGGAGTCTTCGGGCTTGTCCTGCGGCGAGTAAAGGGACACCGCTGATTCGAAGAGCGAAGCATCGCTTTGCCGTATATGCCCCGGCATCTGCGAGAACACTGCCGGCGAAGCCTCGGGAAGAATAAACTGAGCTTGATCTGAATTGGTGGGGCGCGAGAAGTTGTTGAGCTGCACCGTGTTTGTTTCCCCTGCGGACATAGACGGTAGAGGCGTCTTGAGATCAACGCTTTCGTAGGACTGCGACCTTTCGACAAGCTGACGAGTCCTGGAAGGTTCACGTTGAGCCACCGGCGCCACCTTGATTGTCACCGGATACGGACCTACGTGGTCCTCAATATTCTCTCGCCTCGCGCAAGCACGCACATGACCTCAACACGAGGCGGTCTATTGGACGTATGGGGGACGGCTTCCCGTCGGCGATCGCGGATACGATCATCGAGGGGACGCGCAACAATATGACCGCCGATTCCGTCGGCATTTCCACAGCCAGTGACAGGGTGTGCGGCCCGCTACGATCTAACGTCTGCTCGAGAATCCGATAACGTACGGCTGATCGGGCGTCAGGTCTGGCGGGCGGAGGCTTTGTGGAGCTTAGGTCTCAAGCCGGTTGAACTCGCGCTGTGGCAGTTCCGGCGTGGTGGACGATGTCGGGCTCTCAGCGCCGATGTTCACTGATATTGAGGTTGTCGTCGGATTCCGTCTTGGCTCGTCAGCTTCTCGACAGCTACCCCCACTAGCCTACGCAATGTGGATCGCTAGTCGGCGATGCCAGCTTTCTGGAACGGAAGTGAGAAGCACCAGATGTCGGGCGCAATCGAAAGCGTGGTTCACGCGAAGGAGAGCGATAGTTCGCAATCTGCAGCTCAGCAACAAGAACTGGAAAAAGCTTTTGGTTCGGTCCTTGGATCGGTTGCGCTGCAGATGATGGACCGAAACATGGCGAATCTTCACGAAGCCGTGGCTGAAACAGAAGAGGACGCCTGACGCCGAATGGTTCGGCGTCGGGGAGTGTCGCACGGTGGCGGCAGAGACCAACAGAAGGTAAATGAAGTGACCAAAACAAGTGGTGTGAACTCTCATGGTGGTGGTCATGACTTCGATGAAAGCAAGGTCGACAATAAGTCCGCGAACGACAAGTCCAAGGACGCGGCCAGAGACTCGAGCAATGCTAGCAGGGGGTCTGCGGTGGCATCGGGCGCTGGGGCTGTGATCGATAAGGTTGGTGGCGCCGCCACTTTCGAGGCGCTCATCGCAGAGTTGAAGGCGGTTAACCAGGAGGCCATGGTTCAGGACATGCGGTTGCGTTCATTGTCGACCGAGCTCTCGAGCGAGAGGAAGGCGGCCAGCGAGCGTGTCAACGGGTAACACCGGAAAAGCGGGGCAGTCCTTGCTCTGCTTTTCTCGTCGTCGGCGGCGATGTGACTAGTGCGGCTTGGGAGTGAGTCGTACGGTGATCCCTGCGCCTGCTCCTCTTGGTTGGTGGGGATTGTCCGTGAATGAGGCCGCCTCCTTCCAGTTCGAGGTGCTATCGGGATTTTATGCTGGGCTAGGCGGAAAAGCGCCGGTTGGAACGAGTCTTATCGGTAGTGGCTTCGACGCAGATATGATCTTCGTCGAGCAAGAGCTCGAACCGCATCACCTTCGTGTCACCCTCGGCGGTAACTCGATCGAGATCGAGGCCCTTGCAGCCATCAGCACTGCGGCGGGCGAGGGGGAGGTTGCAGCAGGCGAACGCGTCGTTCACTCCCTTCCCGTGGTCGTCCATGTGGGGGCGATGTCTATTCGCTGGTCGATGCAGAATGCGCTCGAAGATCACGCGATCGGCCTATCCCGGGCTTCGATCTCGGCGTTGGCCCTCGTGCTGCTCGGCCTTGTCGCGATCGGTGCTCTCTTGCCCGTGGTCTTCAAGGCCAACGGAGGTGCACCGGGCGCCAATGCGCCGACTGCTGCCGAGCTCGCACCCAAGCTGCGGATGAATCGCCCTAACGATAGGCATGCCCAAGACGCAGCCGAACTGTTGAAACAAGAACTTGATAAGGCGGGCCTGTTCGATATCAGGGTCGGTCCTGGGCCGGGTTTTGTTAGTGCTGAGGGAACCGTCACACCTGCAACAGTTGCGAAGTGGCAGGAGCTCCAGCAATGGTTCGATCGTCGCACAAATGGCGAGCTGACACTCGTAAACGCAGTGCTGGTCAAGGAGGACAAGCAGCCATCCGCAATCGCCCTGGAAGCTGTTTGGCGTGGAGTCCAGCCCTATCTGCTGATCGGTGGGCAGAAATATTTCGTCGGTGCTCTGTTGGCCGACGGATGGTCGGTTAGCCAAATTGAGGAGAGGCGTGTGTTGCTAAGTCGGAATGGACGTTTTGCTGTCATCCCCTACTAGACGTACCGAGCAGCGGAAGGAAACTTAGGAGAGCGTGATGTCAAAGCTGTCCCGCCACGATGTCCGTCCTGGCACTGCTTCGCAGAGAGTTGATGAGGGCCATCACGCACCAGGCGTCGAGCCAACCATAGACCAACTCAACGAGGTTGAGATCGACGGCCCTCGTGCAAAGGATGAGAACGAGCAAGCGTCGGTCCGGAGGGAACTGAACGCGCCATATTTGCAGCGGGATGTGGCGATCGAAGCCGTATCGGAGGTTAAAGATATTGATGCGGCCGGGCGCGTCAGCCTCAACGAGATGCGCCGCCCCATCCATGAGGTCGACTCGCCCGCAGCTCTGGCGTCGCTCTATGGCCGCGATATTGCGCATGATCTGCTCGCTTTCGTCACACCACGGCTGCGCCATCCAGACCTGCTGGGGGCAGAGCCGTACGGCATTGTTCTGGAACGTCTCGCCCTTAAGCTCTCGACGGTGCCTGCGGATTCGATGGCGCGCGAAGGTGCGGTCGTCCTGCAGCAGGCACTGCAGTGGCTGATCCTTCTCCGCCAGAATCGGAACAGCTTGATTGAAGCCTAGCCATGGTCCATTGCGATGGAGCGCAGCCGACAACAGAGCTTTCCAACACCGGTAGCGTCTGGCTGACGTCCGGGCAGGAGCGGGATTTGCTCTGCGCCCTCTCCTATCTCCATCTTGCATGCGGGCAGGGGGCTCAAAGCGTAGCTCTGTTGCGGCTCATCGTCCGCAACAATTCCCAAGACGTCGATCTACTCCGGATTCTCGCCTACGCCCTCATCTCGGAGGGCCTTGGCGATGAAGCGCTGCCGATCCTGGATAGACTTGATACAGTTGATGACGCTCCGTCATCGCGCATTCCTTTGACGCTTTTACGTAGCCATGCCTTGCGCCGGGCGGGCCGCATGGAGGAGGCGCGCGCGGTTTTCCAAAACTACGTTTCGTTGCGTGGCGGCACGGTTCTTGCCAAACAACAATCAGAAGGATTCCATGACCCGCGTCCTGCGTGACATCATTGTGCGCGCATCGACAAAGTCCGATCTCATGGTCGCGTTGATGCTGCTTCTGACGATCAGCATGATGATCATGCCGATCCCGACCATGGCAATCGATACGCTCATCGGTTTTAATCTCAGCTTGGCCATACTGCTGCTGATGGTTGCGCTCTATATCAGCACGCCGCTTGAGTTCTCGTCCTTGCCGAGCGTCATTCTGATTTCGACAATATTCCGTCTGTCGCTCACCATCTCGACAACGCGGCTGATCTTGGCGGAGGGGGATGCCGGCAGCATCATTCACACGTTCGGTGACTTCGTCATATCGGGAAATATCGTCGTCGGCATTGTCATATTCTTGGTCGTAACCATGGTGCAATTCATCGTGGTCGCCAAGGGCGCTGAACGCGTGGCGGAGGTGGCGGCGCGCTTCACGCTCGATGCTCTGCCCGGTAAGCAGATGGGGATCGACGCGGAACTGCGCAATGGCCATATCGATCAGAACGAGGCCCGCAGCCGACGCGCGACATTGGAGAGAGAAAGCCAGCTTTATGGGGCCATGGACGGCGCCATGAAATTCGTGAAGGGCGATGCCATCGCAGGGTTGGTGGTCATCTGCATCAACATGCTGGGCGGGGCGTCTATTGGGCTCTCCAAGGGCATGTCTTTCGCCGAGGCGCTGCATCAGTATACCCTTCTGACCATAGGCGATGCGCTTATTTCACAGATTCCCTCGCTCCTGCTGTCGATTACAGCCGGAACGATCATCACGCGTGTCAATGGAGTTGCCAGGCTCAATCTCGGTACCGATATCGTAAACCAGCTTACGGCCAATCCTTACGCGTTGCGACTGGCAGCCTGCGTCCTGGTTGTCATGGGGGCCATTCCGGGATTCCCGCTCCCCGTGTTTTTCGGTTTGGCCGCGGTGTTTGCGGCGGCGAGCTTTGCCGAGAGTGTGGTCCACAAGAAAAGCGCCTCTACCCCGCCGCCCGCTCAGCCTCAGAAGCAAACCGTCCCTGCGGAGGCACTTCCAATCGCGTTGTTCCTCGCGCCCAGTCTGACACAGGCGATCGACAAGGACGAATTGCAACAGCACATTGCACGCGTTTCGGGACTGGTGTCAGCGGATCTGGGCATTGCGATTCCGCGCATCCCCATTGAGCTCGACGAGCGCTTGCCAGAATCACGGTTCAGGGTGGATGTCGAGGGTGTGCCGGTCGATCAGGATCTCATTGATCCAACGCAGCTGGCGCTCAATGACGATTTGGCCAACATCGAACTGAGTGGCATTCCGTTCCGGCAGGACCCGGAGACGGATAAAATATGGATCGACAAATGCAATGCACCGGCTCTCACGGCAGCCGGCATTGGGCACCGCCGTCCCGTTGAGATTCTGGCTTTGCGCGTGCATTCGGCTTTGACCCGCTATGCACAGTGCTTGGTCGGTATCCAGGAGACGCGCCAATTGCTGGCCCGAATGGAGGCCGAATATTCCGATCTGGTGAAGGAGGTTTTACGTACCACCCCCATCCCCAAGGTAGCCGACGTTCTGCGGCGTTTGTTGGAGGAGGGAATTCCGATCCGAAATACCCGGCTGGTCTTGGAAGCATTGGCCGAATGGGGTGGACGAGAACAAAACACCGTCTTACTCACGGAACATGTTCGCTCCGGTTTGAAGCGGCAGATCTGCCACCGCTATGCCAACCCTCATCGCGTCGTGCCCGTCTTTATCATCGAGCGTCAAACTGAGGAGATCGTGCGCAGCGCGGTGCGCGAGACTGCCAAAGGACCCTACCTGGTGTTGTCTGAGGAGCAAAGCGAAGCGCTGCTGTCAAAAATGCGTCAGATCAACTCGAACAGAGTGCCGGGTCAGACCCATCCCGTTATCCTGACTTCGATGGATGTCCGACGCTTTGTCCGCGGGTTTCTCACCCGCAATGGGATCGAGCTTGCTGTTCTCTCCTATCAGGACCTTGCGACGGACTTCACGGTCCATCCCGTTGGATCGATCACGCTGACAGTCCACGAAGGACAAGGCTCCGTCGGAGCAAGTTCGTAACATGCTCGCTACAGCCGATTCACCGGCTCAGCGCTCGATCTGAGAAGGACCGCATGAAGTCACGTCAGAACATAGTCCCAACGCAGTCGCGTTCATTTTGTCCGCTCTCGTGCTCGGTTCTCCTCGCCATTCTGGGGCTCGGGGGCTGTGCCAGCTGGGATAGACCTGCTCTCCAAGTGCAGGAGGCGCCATCGCCAAAATTGCTTGGCGCCAAAGATATCGATCCCGCTATGCGCGAACGGATCGAACGCGCGATCGGTCGGAATTCTGACTAGAGGCCCGGCGCGACGCGCTGAGGCAGGCAACGCGAATGTCGCTTCCTGGAGGTCGTCTCGATCCTAAAGCGCCCGATGGGCGCTTGAGGTGCTCGTGAATGTCTTGCCCGTGTCTCCAGGCGACGCACGCGCCGAACACGAAAACTTATCCACGGGTGATGGGCAAGTGTGAGGCTCAAGCACAATATCGACAAGCACTCGCGGCAACACAAGCGAACTGGCTGTTGCCTTGCAAATTGACTTGTCGGTGAGTCTCGAAAGACAACAGGTGGGCGCTCGGACTTCGACCCACTTGCCATCAAAGAGGCCGAACGGGTTTGGCGCCATCAGCTACGACAAGGGCCATCATGAATGGGCGACGAGCCGTTGGCCATGCCAGGACCTGAACTCTGCGCTGCCGAGCTTTTCGGCTTCTCGAAAGCCGGCGCGTAGCACGATAGTCTCGATGTCTACGCGGCAATGCCCCGCCAAGTTCGTCAGCTTGTGGTCAGCTCACCGCGTTAGCTAACAGGTCCGGCTTACCTAGCTTCGTCGCATATCCAAGGGAGCCAGCGAGTAGCATGTGTTCTCGCCACACTTGCACAGCTTATACGAGCGATGGATGGAGAGGCACGGTCCATACCGGTGCCGTCATCTCGCCAGCCGCATGCCGCCGCACTCAACAGAGCGCCGGGCCTGAGTGTTCCGATCTCACGAGTCATCCAGAACTCATCGACTGGTCACAGGTCACGCGTCGCATTGTCCGGCCGCAAGTGTGGCGTCCGATGCGTCGGTCTCAGCAGGAACGAGTAGATCGAGTGCGCTCCTGCGAAGATCGGAGCAGCGCATTGACGCCCGACATTGGAGAGTTTGCATGAGGGGTATCACCGGTCGAGGAAGGTCGCGAGGAACTAGAGCCGACAATCGCAGAGAACTCGATGAGCCTCACGCTGAAGCAGGCCGTGGTCCTGAAGAAGGCGGACAATCGTTCGGCTCTGTGCTTGCGCGAATGCACCCTGGGCCGCACGATTTGGATGCTTCCTCTCCTCCTCTCAATGTCGACGATCGTAGCGCCCAAGGCAGCCATGGTAGGAGCTCCGACGTCTCGTACAGGCCTCATACTGGCGCACAACATCGGGATGAAACCTCGTCGCGTTTCGGCGGCGAAGCGTGCCGCAGCGATCAAGCATTCAGAGGATCGCGAACTGACGCTCTCCCCCCGCACGGGCGATCGATGTCAGGCCGGGAAGCTGGATCAGGAAGGGAGAGTCGAGACGATTGCGCCGCTCAAGCGCGGTATCCTGCAAGTTCCGAACGGCCCTATAGATCTTATCGTGAGGCCCTAGCTCAAGGCGGAGGCTCATCGCATTCTCGGTTGCCCCGTGAACTTGCGCCGGGAGGCTTGCAACCAGACGCGCTCCCGCGACGCCCCCAATCCGCGCGCGACGTCGGATCTAGACCAGGAGGGCAGCACATCCACGATGTCGAGGCGCAAAGCAGCCATGGTGTAAGCTTTGAACGGCTCCATGGGCGAGATCGTGACGTGCGGCAGCGGGAGCGCGATGTGTTGCGTTCTCGTGATGAATTCCGGCGCTACGGCCAGGAGGCCGGACATTCGCAAATAGAACCGATGCCGCCGCACCGGCAATCCGCGCCTGACCTTGATCAAAGACCAGGAAAGCGTCGCCTCGACGATGCCGCCGCGCAGAGTATTCAGAGTGCGATGTCGGGGCGATCCGAGAGGGTCTCAAATGCACTGAATGCAGCGCTAAGGGACATCGATCGCGCCCGCGACATCCGTGAATTCTCAGCTCCAGTGGTCAAGCATGCCAAGCAGCTGCGGATGCCGGCCCAGGCGACATTCTTGCAAAAGGCTGCGGCTGATTTCCAGGGTCGATTTGTGCCGCGCCTGGAGGAAAATATCCGCTCAGGGAAATCCTGGAACTACGCCACGGTTTGTAACGAGGTGAGCCGGGAGGCTGGCGGTCAGGAAGGTGTGAAAGCTTGTAAGGCCCTGGCGGCACGGGTGTCGCAGCTCGATAACGCGCTCATGAGGGACGCCGAAGGCCGAGCTCTTTCGCTCCTCGCATCATCGTTCGGACGGCACCCACGGGCAGCGGAATGCCGCCATGGAACAATCAGGATCGCCGAATTTTGCTGTGATGAAAGCAGGCTGCTTCAGGAGCTGAACAGCCAAAGCCTGTCTTTGCTCGTGAATGGTTTCAGCAAATGGCCGGAAGAGGTGGCATGCCGCCAAGCCACACTCAGCGTCGCTGGCGAGGTCGTCAGGCGTCCCGGCCAGCTCTCCTATACCCCCCTGGGACTAGCGAACCTCGTGAACGGTTTCAGCAAATGGCCGGACCAGGTGGCAACCCGCCGAGCCACGGTTACGATTGCCGGTGAGGTGTGTCGCCGCGCTCCCCGGTTATCTGACTTTCCGGCGCAGCAGCTGGCGAACCTCGTGAACGGGTTCAGCAAGTGGCCAGAAAGGCCGGAGTGTCGCGACGCCACCCTCGCGATCGCGGCAGAAATCTGTTGCCGCGCCGCCCGCCACGACGACGTCCGGCTCTCCAATTTTGCTCACCAGGAGCTAGCGAACCTTTTGAACGGTTTCAGTAAGTGGCCGGAACAGGCGGAGTGTCGGCATGCGGCGACCGCGATCGCTCTTGAGGTCCGTTGCCGCGCCGACCGCGGCGATATCCGGCTTTCTCAATTTGCTCAACAGGAGCTGGCGAGTTTAGTGAACGGTTTCAGCAAATGGCTGGAACAGCCGGAGGCCCACCAAGCCACGATCGCGATCGCCCGTGAGGCGTTTGGCCGTAGTAACGGGGTCGATAGTTTTACTCCGCAGGAGCTGGCAACCTCGGCGAATGGTTTCTGCAAGTGGCCGGAGAATGCCTATACGCACCAAGCCATTGTCGCGATCGCCGGTGAGGTCCGTCGCCGCGCGGACCGTCTGTCTGGTTTCGATAGCCAGGCCTTGGCGAACCTGGCGAACGGTTTCAGCAAATACCCAGAACAGGTGGACGCGCGGCAAGCCACAGTTGCGATTGCTGGTGAGATCCTTGGCCGCGCCGACCGTCTCTTTCATTTCACTCACCAGCATCTGGCAAACCTTGCGAACGGCTTCAGTAAGTGTCCGGAGGATACGGGCTGTGGCGACGCTATCGTCGTGATAGCGCGTGAGGTCGTTAGCCGTGCCAACCAGCTCTATCGCTTTACTCACCAGGACCTGTCGACCCTGGTGAACGGGTTTAGCAAATGGCCGGAGGCGACAGACACGCGCCAGGCCATACTTGTTATCGCGGCTGAAGTCGTTGGGCGGCCGCTTTTCGAACTTGCTGAGCTGGACCTGAGACATCTGGTGAACGGTTTCAGCAAGTGGCCGGAAGAGACGGAAACGGGTCGAGCCGTAGCCGCGATCGCTGGTGAGGTCCGGCGCCGCTCGGGCCGCCTCGGTGATTTCACCAGCCGAGGCTTGGCAAACCTGGTCAACGGCTTCAGCAAGTGGCCGGAAGGGGCGGATTGTCGCGAGGCAACGCTCGCGATAGCGAGTGAAGTCCTTCGGCGCCAGCTTTCTGATTTTGCGCCGCAAGACCTCGCAAACCTAGTGAACGGTTTCTGCAAGTGGCCGGATGCTGCGCAGACGGGCAAAGCCATAGTCGGTATCGCCGGCGAGCTCCTTCGTCGCGCCGATCGCCTCTCTGCTTTTACGAGCCAGGGATTGGCAAACCTGTTGAACGGCTTCAGCAAGTGGGGTGATGAGGCTGCCTGCCGCCAGGTGGTCGTCGACATCGCGCGCGGACTCGGCAAAGGAGGCCGCCGCTTTGGTTCGTTCACGACGCCTGAGCTCAGAATGGTCGCCAATGCCCTGGGACGCGGTGTCGTGGACGGAGCGAGCAGTGATGATGATGCAATGACCGCTCTGCTGAAAGATCGCCTACACCAGCTGGCCCATTACCTGCACTATGCTCCTGATCGGCTGGAGCACACCGGTGTTCAAGGCATCACGCTCATTTTCAAGGCACTGGCGAAGGCCCGCCTGTTCGGAGACGTTGGTTTACTGGCGCCGGTAGGGTTGGGTCGGCTCGCAGAGTTGGTTCGTGCCCCTGATTTTGACACCGAGAACCTCGAAACCATAGGCAATCTCTCCATCGCTCTACTTCCTCTGGCGCGCGGCTCGCAAAAGGAATTACGCCCGCACCGGAGGCCAGCTCTCTATTTGCTGAACGATATCCAGCCTGTCGTGGAGCGCAAGATCGAGGCTCATCTCAAAGCAAGCGAGGCCGAGCGTACCCGTGGGCCTTTCGCGAGCCGCCGCCCGGCCTTGTCGATCTATCAAGTCCTAAAAGCCCGTGCCCTCCTCGAGACATTGTTTCAGCGCCCCTACGTCGAGGGCAAGAAGCCCGATTTGAAGGTGAGGCAGCAAGAGCTGCAGAGGGGGACCAAGGAGATTCTGGCCAGCACGCGCGACCTCATCCAAGCCGATCTTTCCAACATGAGCTGGAATCTGATCGCGCAGATCGAGGTGGACAATCCGGTCGATGCGCTGGATTCGTTCATGGCGCAGGATGCGGCGACAATCCAGGCGCAACATCCTGCATCGGTATTCGACGTGTATCAAGTGTTGCGCGACATGGACCACGAGCCCCGCTCGCCGCAAGGGAATGCGGGACTGATGCAGTTGCCGGTGGTTGACCTGCAGGGACGGCCAGTGGCCACAGACCCCGAGATTCGCTACTCGACTTTTCACCGCCTGACGTCGGGAGCGATAGAGGTGGTCGCGGTGCAGCTGCCCGGAAAGCCGAGCGCCTTCATGCTGGCACGTACGTTGACGTACAAGGGGGTGCCATACCGCATGGACCTGTTCGGCGGCAGCAAGTTAAAACCGCCGAAACCAACCCTGTCGCAAGTTGCGGCTCGCCTTCCAAGCGAACGGCCAGCCGGGTCCTCCGGCGGGAAGCTCTTGGCCATTCCCTATGCCGAAACCGCTCCGGGGACCTCGTTCGAGAAGTTATTGCGCGCCTGGGCGCCCTTCAAGGAAGCCTATTGGTATACTCAGCGCAGGGGCTTTGCGGCGCCCCCGTCGGTCAAAGGTCTGGGCCCTCACGACTACGCACTGGAGGGCACCTTCAAGCTGTTGCTGGCGCCAGACCGCGCGACCAACGAGGCGCATCCCTTCAAACTGATAGGAGCGGAAGGCCCCATTGCTTTGCGACCGCATGACGGCTGTGGCTTCATCAAGGCCTCGCTCGCTGAGCGTATGCCAGCGGTTCGCCGGGCCGGCCCCCAGGAAGGTCCCGATCGGATGCCGGCCTTTGGTGAGGCAAGGAGATCGTCTGTGCCGGCCTCGGCGTTGCAACACTATTCGCGCAGCGAGCAGGTCGCGGAAGAGGCCGGTGACAAGGTCTGGAATTGGCTTGAGAGCCGAAAAGTGCTGACGTCCGACGACTTGTTTCGCGCCGTGACGGCCGGACACTTGGATGGTCTTGGCGCTGTCGCCGTCCCATCCGATGATGGCTGTCTTCATGTGCCGACACTCAAAAGCGACACATTGACGGGAACGAGTGGCGTGCTGATCGGGCGGGCGCCCTATGACAAGCCCAACCTGCGCCCGTTCATACCCCAACGAGTCAAGTCGGCAGTCGATGGCGATCCGACCGCGGCATTCCTCGATCGATGCGCGGCCGTACAATACAGTTTCAGTGTCGCCCAGAAATCGCGGGAGGAGCTGGCAGCCGATGACCCAAGCTTCTTTGCCAAGGGCATTCTGATCGTGGTGCCGGATGCGATGTGGCCGGCCGACTACGCCGACCGTGGACTGGTGCTGTCTGCCGAGGACGTCAAGTGCCATTCGAGCTGGACCGAGCGCAAGGACCGCGCAAAGAACGACACGCCGGTCGACTGCGTCGGCATCCTGCAGGTGACCGAGGTGTTCGCTCCGGGATCGTTGGTTGCCGTCCCGATCGGCGAGCAGAAAAAGCTCGACGGCGACTTTGACGGGGATACCGTGGTTATCATCGGCGACCGGCCGCAGCTTTATGAGCATGTTCGCCAGTTCGATGAGACGGAGCAAGCTCGCGGCGTTCGCTCCCTCAAGCCGCCAAAGTCCTATACTCCGGCGATTGAGGGCAACAATTACCAATTCAGTCGTGCCAGCCAGATCCTTGCTGCCACGCTGGAAGTCCTGGAAATATACAGCGCTCTGCAGCGAAACTTTTTGGCGCAGTCCCATGAAGCACGACGCTGGTTTGCCGAGCGCACCATCTTTGGTACGTACGAGGGTGTCCACCACGAGCTCAGGCGAGAGATCGGCCACCTATTGAACCAAGAACAGGTACATGGCCCCGATATCCAGGAAACACTCGAACGGGCGAAGCGCGAGCTTGAAATTGCAGAGCATCCAGTTGCCCGTGAAGCGGCCGAGTTGCTTGTCGCCGACCTCGATGCCTGGGCTGCGAAGACGGATGAGCACGTCCTTTCGGATCCAAGTGAAAGCCTGGCCAAAGTAAGCCAAACTGTCAGTCCAGCGCTCTGCGAGCTTTTCCCGGAGCTGGCAGAGGCCTATCCGGCAACTGCTCAGCCGCGCGACCGGATCCAAGTCTTGCTCGATCACTATCCTGCCCGCATCGATCCGCGTCCGGATGGGTACATTGCGGATGACCTCGTGCAAAGCGCAAGCAACCTCCTGAGCCTCGGCATCAAGGTCGGAACGGATGGCTATAAATCCGATACCGGGGTCCGGCTTTTCATGAAGAAAAGCCAAGAGCTTGGGCGGCTCTTACATCAGACGCCAGGCCTCAAATTCGTCCCCTTCAGCAAGAGCATGGCGGCGACCCTTAGCCAGGGCAGGTTCGATGTCGATGCGACGTTGGAGAATCTGAAGGAGAATCCAACGCTGGCGGCTTCAGTGATGGATGCCTCGATTCGTGTCGCTGCGCAGAAGAAGATTATACCGAAACCGTCTAGCCGACGCGTCGTCGCCGAGGATACCGGGATGGCGGTCACCCTTACCCCCGAAGACGCCTTAGCGCGCGCCAGAATTGAGGCTGCCCGTGCCAAAGCCGAAGAGGAGACAATCACCGCGGCGGCAATCTCGGTTGCTGAGACCCTCAGACAAGCGGGCATCCACGTGAACATGCCGCACCTCGATCGCCGCGTCCGATCGGAAGGATCAATGACAGACCAGCTCACTGGCATGAGCGTGACCTCCGAGGGCTCCGCACAGCTGATCAGCAACGCCGTACGCCACGTCTTCGAAGTGTCTGATGGGGATTTTGCGAGGGCGTTCAAGAAAGCGATGCTGAGTTTCGACGAACAAGGCTACGCCGAAATCCGTACCACCAATTGGTTCAGAATGCGCAATCCGACCTTTGTGGGCATCAAGGCTGTGCTCGCCACCCCGAAAGACTACCGCTTCGAAGTGGAGTTTCACACGCCAGCCAGCTACAACGTCAAGATTGCCAATCACGATACCTACAAATCGGACGCTCAGTTGCGGCACCAGGAGAGCGGAGACGCTCTTGAGCGGCTCAAGGAGAATCTGGCGCAGCGCGCGCGAGAGCGCTGCAAGGAGGTGGTGGTCCCCGACGGAGCCAAGGACATCCCGCACTGGGAGATCGAAGCGGATCATAGCGGCGGCGCCGGTGCAGTCTTTGGGTTGCAAGCTGCCGAGTCAGGAAGCCACGAAGACGAAGAGATTGTGGCCGGGCTTGGCCAGCGGCCGATCGTGCTCGTCGGCATGCCTGGCGCGGGAAAATCCAGCATTGGCCGGCGTCTCGCGAAGCGGCTGCGGATGAAGTTCGTCGACTCCGACGACGCGATCAGAGCGCAGGCTGGGATGTCGATAAGCAAACTCTGCCAGATTCATGGCGAGCAGCATTTCAAGGATCTTGAGGCGAGGGTGATCGCGGGTGCGCTCAAGCAAGGGCCGGCGGTGATCGCGACCGGCTCCGATGCGTTCGTCCATGATGGGACCCGTAGCCTCGTCCATGAGAGCGCGGTCTCAATTTGGCTCAAGGCCGACGCGGGCGTGATAATGCGGCGCAACAAGGGCCGGTCCGGCCGCCGGCTGTCGCAGGCCGCCGAGTCGGAGGCGACCGTCATGCGATTGGTCAGTGAGCGAGAGCCGGTCTATCAAACTGCCGATCTTACGATCAACTCAGGCGATAGCTCGCATAAATATCAGGTGGATGAATGCGTGGCGGTGCTGCATGGCCATCTTCGGCGCGAGCGGGAATCGGCTCGGGATATCGCCGCCTAGGGTGGAATCGGCACAATGATCGTGCCGATCAATTCGGTAGATCTTGCACGCGATAATTGCGCCTTTGATGTCGATGCCAACCGGACGTCGGCAGGCTCGCACAGCGCGGATCGCAATGCTTCGCCTGCCGTTGCTATCGATCGAGGCGCAAGTGGAGCCGATGGTGGCCACGCCTCGTCAACCAGCGCGTAAGAAACATCCCTCCCGCCGTGCACGGCCATTTCGACGCAGAAGCGCTTGCATGAGACGCTTGAGACAGTCGTCGTCAATGTCTTACAGGCTCATGTAGCCCGCAGATGCGCGACAGCAGCGCGCTTGGCGGCGCCCTACCATTTTTTGTAGCAGTTCGCCAAGGGCGGCCGCGTCGAGCATCTACTCGGCCAGAAGCTTCTTCAGCTTCGCGTTCTCCTCTTCCAAGGCCCTCAGCCGCTTCGCCTCGGAAACGTCGATGCCGCCGAATTCGGCCTTTCAATTATCGATCGTCGCTTTGGAGATCCCATGCTTGCAAGCCAGGTCAGCCCGTCCTCGCGCCGCCTCATGCTCCTTCGAGACCCGCGACAATCTGCTCTTTCTTGAACCTTGCTCGCTTCATCTATCTGTCCTTCTTCGGGCCCGGCTCCAACGCTTTCTGGAGGAAATAGTCAGTGGCAGCTCAAATGTCCGACGAATGCGTTCGAACACCCGTCTCATCTGGTGGCGCATGCTCCGGCGCGGTCGATGACCCAGGCCACCATATGGCCCTTTTCCCGCTCGGCCTCCACGTGCCGGAGGGCCTCAGAGTAGGTCAGCAGGGGCTCCTGCGCCGGATACACAACGCGATCGGTCGGCGTGACGAAGTGGTGGCAACACACGCGATAGTCTTTAGCCTCGAACATCGAAATCCTCCTCTCACCTCTGGTGCGCTGCCATACGCTCACGCTTTCAATTGCTGCTTATCACACAGAATGCGGCCTCTTAGAGGCCGCGCATTTCTTCAATTGCGTTTCCAATGGAGATTTTGGTTCATGATCCCACATCGTCGTTCGCCACGGATCCTTGGCAAGCGCAACAGACGCGCCGGACCTCGCCGAGCGCCGCAAGCTCCTTGAGATCGAGGCTGCGCGAACTCGAAGCCTATCCCGTCATAGAGAGCACTGCAGGAATTGGACAACAACTTTATCATCTCTGGCCCGGCGCATGGATAGACGTGACGCCATCCTGGCGCGGGGTGTCGAAGAAGAGGGGGCTTCCGGTCGTCCATCCCGAACAATCGTCTCCGAGGAACCGCGAAATAACATCAGCACGGAATCCCGCGACGGCGTCTCGACAGCGCGTGGTCGCGCTTGCGCCTGCGCCACCAACCCATTGAGCGTCTCCTCCACGAGTGCGATGAAGCGGGGTGGACCGGACGCCAGGATGAGGCCATTTCCGGGCGCCGGCCTCAGGATGTACCGCTCGTCGGAGATGTTGAGCGCATCGAGGGCCGCCGTGAACGTCTCGAAGCTGATCGGGCCCAGAAGCAGTAGTCGAGTTTGTGCTTCCTTTGCGGCAGACACGTAAAGCACGAGTCCATCGTAGTACCACTGAAGATTGTAGAGGCTGGTGAGACGGTCAAGGAATTCGCGCGGTGCCAGATCCGGCATGCGCCCGCGAATCCGTCCCTTCACCTCGGCGCTGATGCTGACTCTGATATTGAGATTGTTGCCGAATTCCTGCAGCGCGATAGGGAGCTCCTGTTCCACAACCAAATAGCGATAAGGCGTCGAAGGTAGCAACAGGGGAGCGCCGAGCGCTATCTGTATTCCGGTCGCAATGAAAGCCCCGGCACACAGAACGGCGTTCAAGACGCACAAGATCATGGACCGGATGCGCATTTACGGCTCTCTTGAAGTTTGCCGACGGGAGTGAATCCACGAAACTTGGAGCCCAAACGTGATCTTTAGATGGCACTGGATGAGACAAACTCGTCAGCTTGTCGTCAGCTCGCCTCTCTAGGACAGCGGCTGCCAATGAGTTCTTGAACGGCCGGTCTCATCACATCTCCAAGAGAGCAAGGTCCTCCACGATAATGCTAGGCCCTGCGCCGATTTCACATAGTCTAACCGGAGGGTTGTCCAAGACCTGCACGTCACCAGCGGTCGGCGAGCAGCTCCGGTTCGAACAGACACTGTTACAGACGGCTTCGTTTCAAGCCGTTGCGCCCCAAGTGCCAGACGTACCGCCTGTTGCTCCCATAGCCGAAGTTTCGCCGGCAACAACGCAAGCCAGTCCGCTGGGCGAGCGCATCCTCCAGAATCTGTCCTCGCTATATCGGATCAATCCAGCGCCTCACGTCGTGGCTGGCGGTGGAACCTCACTTTCGAAGGCTGTGGTGCCTGGGCCGGCGTCGCAGCCGCTGTTGCGACAACCGGGGGCGTCGGAAACACGTCTGTCGAACGCTCCTCAAAGCGTCGACAACTTCGAGGCAATGATGGCGAATCTGAAAGATGTGTCTGACAGCGTCATTCAGGTCACGCTCATTTCGAATGGGATGGGCAGCGTCAGTTCGTCTCTGAACAAGCTGATATCGGCGGGCTGAGTGGGCCGAATGATTGGTTCAATCTATCATGAAGGAGGCCATGGTCGTCCGTCCAAGAAGCGGTTTCGCGCCCTAGCTCTGTTGCCGCTCCTTCTGCTCCTTATTGGTTGCAAAGCTGATCTCTATACCAAAGTTCAGGAGCGCGAGGCGAATGAGATGCTTGCGGTCCTCCTTAGGAACGGGGTCGATTCGGCTCGCGTTGCGGCCAAAGACGGGACCAGCACGATCCAGGTTGAACAGAGCCAGATTGCCTTTTCCATCGACCTGCTGAATGCCGAGGGCCTGCCGCACCACTCTTTCAAGAGTCTCGGCGAAGTGTTCAGCGGCACCGGCCTGATTGCTTCGCCGACCGAGGAGCGCGCCCGTTACGTTTATGCCTTGAGCGAGGAGTTGTCGCGCACGATCAGCGACATCGACGGCGTCCTCTCGGCACGGGTCCATGTTGTTCTGCCGAAGAACGACCTGTTGCGACGGGACGCCACGCCATCTTCGGCGTCGGTTTTCATCCGGCATGACTCCAAGGCCGATCTCTCAATCCTGCTGCCGCAGATCAAGATGCTCGTTGCCAACAGCATCGAGGGCCTCTCCTACGACAAGGTGGCTGTGGTGTTTGCATCGGTCGAGCGGCCTGCCCTCGAGCAGCGGCCTGCGCCGGCGACGGCATTCGCCCAAGCGCCAGGAATCGTTTCAACCCCATTGCTTGCGCTTGGAACGGGTCTCGGTGGCTTGGTATTCGGCGTGCTGTCCTACATCTTGCTGAGCGCTCGTGTACGGCCGCGCAGCCAATCATCGCCCAAACCAGCTACAGTTGGCGTACGTTCGGCGGCGTCCCTTATTGAGGTCGTACGCAAAGCGATTAAGCCTAATGCGGCCTAGCGTAGTATTCGACATGGACCCAGCGAAGTCGTCCGCCGAGCGGCGTCCCCGATCGCCTACGGTCAGTGTTGGCGAGCTTGCTGCCTCAATTCATCCGACCCGTCTTGCCGCACGTGTTGACGCGAGCCTATCGGCTGCGACGTGGGTACGGCTGCAGAAGAGCCCCAGGCTGCAGATAAGGATGGTAGGGCTGCTGCTTGACAATGAACTGGATCTGAAGGGGCTTGTCTCGGGCCCAGACCTTCTGCTCGGACATGATCCGCAGTGGGCCGCTCTGCTTGCCGGCGGTATTTGGCATGCCCGTTCGCTGATAAAACTGATCTCAAAGCAGGATGTCGGCGTGCTGATCGGGCGTGTCGGTGCCGAAGCGCAGGCTTTCGGTATCCGACATGCAGCGCATGCGGTTTCAACCAGTATCATTGCCGATCCACAACAACTCGCGCAGGAGATCGATAAAGATGGACATGCCTGTCTCGGCGCATGGCTCGACGAAAAGCCGGTGCTTGATCGCAGCCGCGTGCTTCTACGTTTAGCGGTCGGAACGGCCGCCGATCATCCAGCAACCGAACATCGCCGATCCGCAGACCAAGTGTTTTCCTTGGTTGTGGCTCATTTGGCGGCGGAAGGTGAGGTGCTATGACAGCCGACCATTCCGCGCCGCCCTTGGCTCCGCAGATGCGCCCGCTTGGGTCGATCATAGAAGCAAGCGATCTCGAGATCTGGCAACAGGCCGTCGAGGCGCGAGCGGCAGCAGAGCGGCATCTGCAGCGCGTTCGCGGCTGGGCGCGCAGAGCTTACCAGCTGGAGCGGGCGCGCGGCCGTGCCGAGGGGGTGGCGGCCGGGGCCGAGGAAATGGCGCAACTGGTCGCGCAGGCGACCTCGGAAGTGGCACGGAGAAGTACCGTTCTCGAGCAGGAGTTGCCACAGCTCGTGATGGAGATCGTAACCAATTTGCTGGGCGCTTTCGATCCCGGCGAGATGTTGGTGAGGACGGTTCGTCACGCGATCCTGCGAAAATATGGCGGGGCGGAACTGTCGCTTCATGTGTCGCCCACGAATGTCGATGAGCTTGTGCGCGAGTTTGCTGCTTGCGACGGACCGGAGGGTCGGCCGAGGCTTCGAATTGTTGCGGACCCGGCGCTGTCCCTGCATGAATGCGTGCTGCGGAGCGACTTCGGCAATGTCGATCTCGGGCTTGCCGCCCAGCTCCGCGCGCTCCGTCTCGGGCTTGGGTTACCGGCTGAGGCAGACGAGCTGTGACAATGCGGGGAGCAAATCATGGCAATGCCGATGGCGAGCGAAGTATGCACGCGGCACTATCGCGTCTGCGGTCGACAGCAGGGCATGTCGACACGCGTGCGGTACGTGGGCGGATCACGCGCGCGATCGGCACGCTGCTCCATGCGGTCTTGCCGGATGCTCGTATCGGAGAGCTTTGTGTGGTCCAGGATCCGCGCACCGGATTCTCGCTTGAGGCCGAGGTGATCGGTCTATTGCCGGATGGCGTGTTGCTGACGCCGATCGGTGACCTGTTGGGTGTGTCCGGTCGCGCAGAAGTCGTCGCTACCGGACGAATGCATGAAGCGCCGGTCGGGCCCGATCTGCTTGGCCGGGTGATCGACAGCTTCGGCTGTCCTCTCGATGGCAAAGGCGCAGTCAAGGCCACAGAGACCCGTCCGCTGCGCGGCCATGCGCCAAACCCAATGACGCGGCGCATCATCAATCAGCCCTTGCCACTCGGCGTCCGCGTCTTGGACGGTCTTCTGACATGCGGCGAGGGCCAGCGGATCGGAATATATGGAGAGCCTGGTTGCGGCAAGTCGACCCTGTTGGCACAGATCGTAAAGGGCGCCATCGCCGACGTGATTGTGGTTGCCCTCATAGGCGAACGTGGCCGCGAGGTCCGTGAATTCATCGAGCGGCATCTTGGGGAGGCAGCCCTTCGCCGCACGGTCGTCGTCGTTGAGACCTCCGATCGCTCGGCGATGGAACGGGCGCAATGTGCTTATATGGCAACCGCGCTCGCCGAATATTTTCGTGAACAGGGCCTGCGCGTCGTTCTACTGATGGATTCATTGACGCGCTTTAGCCGCGCAATGCGCGAAATCGGGCTTGCTGCGGGTGAGCCCCCAACCCGGCGGGGCTTTCCTCCTTCTGTCTTTGCCATGCTGCCGGGCTTGCTGGAGCGTGCGGGCATGGATGAGCGTGGCTCAATTACAGCTTTCTATACCGTGCTTGTAGAAGGTGAGGGTACGGGCGATCCAATCGCCGAGGAAACGCGCGGCATTCTCGATGGTCATATCGTTCTCTCCGGCTCGATCGCGGCGCGGGCGCATTTCCCCGCTATCGATGTGCTGTCGAGTCGCAGCCGCGTCATGGATGCCGTCGTATCTACGCCACACCGTAAGGCGGCGGCGTTCTTCCGCGATCTGCTCTCACGCCACGCAGAGGCCGAATTTTTGGTTAAGATCGGCGAATACAAGCAAGGCAGCGATCCGCTGACGGACCGGGCTATCGCCTCTATCAATGATTTGCGCAAGTTCTTGCGCCAGGACGACAACGACGCGTCCAGTTTTGAAGAGACCGTCACATGGATGTGCCGTCTGACCGCATGACTTGCATTCACGTTTCGAGGCTGCGGCACGTGAAGGAAATACGTGAGCGCGGGGCTCGGACTGAGCTGTCCAATATGGAGGCGAAATGCCGCTTTGAGGCCTTGGCCGCGGAGCGCGCAGCGCGAGAACTTGCAGCTGCAGAAGAACGTCGCGTAAAGGCGCAGGCGGAGATTCACCAGCAGCTGACATCGTCCGGTACGGTGTCCGTCGTTGAACTCGATCGTGGCGAGCTCATCGTTGAGAGGCTCGCGCTCGAGGTCACGTCGAAACGCCAGGCGTTTGAGGACGCGCGTGTCGCTCAGGAGCAGGCCGAGACAGCGGCCTCCGAACGGCGGACGCACTGGGCCAAATGTTCCGTGGCGACCGATAAATGGCGGCAGATCGAGACAGACGTCTGGCGGGCGGCCGACACCCATGCGGAAGTGAGAGCTGAGATAGAGGCCGATGACGAAGTCTTGTTTCGGACGGGCTTTGCCCCATGAGCGACAGACGGTTCAATCTGATGAGCGCTAGTTCTTTTGCATCGCAAACCTGCCGTCTTGCAGACGCGCCTCGCGCGGATCGTGCGGACGAATACGGGACCTACGAGCCGTCACTCATTCTGACTCATAAGGTCGTCTCCTGGCTCAATAGCATCGCCGCACCCCGCACGCCTCTGCAGATGAGCCTTGGCGACAAGCCGCTATCGGTGCGATTGGAACGACTTGTCTGGCGGAGCGAACCTTCGGCTATATCGATGCTCGATTGCGTTTGGGGCGTCGGAGACGAAACGATCGTTTTGTCGATACCCCATGCACTTGCCGAGGCGTTTATCTCGGCAGTACAGAGCGGCCTGGCGTTGCCTTCAGAGCCAATTCGTTCGCTGCTTCTGGAACTTGCACTCGAACCTTTGCTGGCTCGTCCAGAAAAGCAGCTTCAGCGGCAGCTCCAACTTCTTCAGGTTGGAAAGGCCGAGACCACAGGGCCTTATATTGAATTCGCCATCATCTACGGTCCGGTACGGAGCAAAGGCCGACTGTTTCTGTTTTCGCCGCTTGATGGACCGATACCGCCGGCGTTCTATGCCCTGGGCGAGCTCTTCGATAGATTGCCGCGAGAAACACACAAGCTTTCCAAAGAGCTTCCGATCATCGTTGCAGGAGAAGTGGGGGCGCTCCGCACGACTGCCTCGCTTCTTCGCAAAGCAAGTGCAGGCGACGCGTTGTTGCCGGACGTCATGCCATTGGCCCGGGCTGAGATCAGCCTCACTACGGGCCGGCTATGGACCCTGGCGGATGTCGCCGGCAATAGCCTGATCCTGCGGCGGCCATTTCGCTCGGTACCGCGACTTCTGGAGCAGACAGATATGACAACACCGCCCGAACAGCAGCATCGCCCCTTGGAGGCCGATCTCGACGATATCGAAGTGTCGCTCGTTTTCGAATGCGGCCGCTGGCCAATCACATTGGGAGCATTGAGCAGTATCGGCGAAGGACATGTGTTCGAACTTCGGCGGCCAGTCGACGGCCCGGTCGATATCGTTGCAAACGGCCGGCGTATCGGCTGTGGTGACATCGTACGTATTGGTGACGAACTCGGGATCAGGCTTCGTGGCAGGTTAGCGGGCCATGACTGAGGTTCAACCAGCAATCCTGGCGCTTCTTGCGGTCACGGCTGGGCTCGGCCTGTTGCTCTTCGCGGTGGTCACGACCACGGCGTTCGTAAAAGTATCTGTCGTTCTCTTTCTCGTTCGCAATGCTCTTGGGACCCAGTCGATACCGCCGAATATCGTTTTATACGGCGCGGCATTGATCCTCACCGCTTTCACGAGCGCCCCGATCTTTGAGCAGAGCTACGATCGAATCGCCGATCTGCAGCTCCGCTATCAGACGCTCGACGATTGGGTAAGCGCAGCAAAAGAGGGGCAGGAGCCGCTGCGAGGCTATCTCAAGAGGTTCACCAATGAAGATCAGCGCGGCTTCTTCCTGTCCTCCACCGAACGTGTCTGGCCAGAGGAGATGCGTGGCAGAGCCAGAGCTGATGACTTTGTCATTCTCGTTCCGTCTTTTCTCATCTCAGAACTCAAGCGCGCCTTCGAAATCGGGTTTTTACTCTATCTGCCGTTTATTACGATCGATCTGATCGTAACGACGATCCTGATGGCCATGGGCATGTCAATGGTGTCGCCGACAGTCATATCTGTCCCTTTCAAGCTCTTTCTGTTCGTGGCCATCGATGGCTGGTCGCGTCTGATCCACGGCCTGGTGCTGAGCTACACAACGCCGGGGGGGTGAGCATGGACGAAACCACGATTCTCGTTCACATGAGCCGATCGCTCGTGCTTTTCATGATCTGGGTTCTGCCTCCACTCATTGCAGCTGCGGTTGCCGAAACCGTTATCGGTATCATCCAGGCGGCAACGCAGCTCCAGGACCAGACTTTGCCATTGACTGTGAAGCTTCTGGTCGTTGTTGCGGTTATCGCTCTGTTTTCTCCGGTGCTGAGCGCACCGCTCATCGAACAAGCCAAGCAGATCTTCACTGATTTTCCCGCACTCACGGCGGGTTACTAGCAATTGTCGCGATGACTGACTTGTCAAGCGCCGACATTCAAAGCCTGATCCGGGCGGCCGTCGAGCTCGTCGTTGCTGCTGGCCTTGGTGCGGCCCGCCCCGCGGGCATTATGCTGGTTCTTCCTGTATTTACGCGTTCGCAGATTGGCGGGCTGATCCGCGGCTGCCTGGCCGTCGCGATCGAGCTCCCGTACTTGGCGTACATCGCCGACGGCTTGAAGGCGTTAGACCCGGACACACGTCTGATCAGGATCACGCTACTGGGTTTGAAGGAGGCGTGTGTCGGCCTTCTGATCGGTGCCCTGCTCAGCATTCCGCTATGGAGCATCCAGGCTGTCGGGGAACTGATTGATACCCAACGAGGCATCACCAGCGTGGTCGCGCCCGCCGATCCCGCCACGCGCAGTCAGGCTTCGGCGACAGGACTGTTTCTCGGTATCACGGCGATCACTATTTTCGTCGTATCGGGAGGCCTGCAGACCGTGGTCAGCGGACTTTACGGCAGCTATCTGATCTTGCCTGTGTATCAGTTCAGGCCCGCGCTGAGCTTGCAAGGGACCATTGAATTATTCGGCCTGATCGACAGCATCATACGTACGACAATATTGGTGTCTGGGCCTGTGGTGGCGTTTTTGTTGCTCGTCGACATATCAGCGATCTTACTCCAGCGTTTTGCGCCGCAATTCAACCCGAGGGACCTGTCTTTGACGATCAAGAATATCGGCTTTGCGATCGTCATGGTCACCTACACCGTCTATCTCATCGAATACATGCAATCGGAGATCAAGCAGTCGAGCCGCGAGCTGGAGAAGATTGAAAGACGAGTGAAATGAGCGACACGAGCGAAGAGAAAACGCTCGCCCCCTCTGACAAGAAGCTAAAGGATGCGCGCAGAAGAGGACAGGTTGCGCGCAGCACCGATTTAGTGAGAGCGGTCAGCACGTGCGCAGGTCTCGGCTATCTCTGGTTAAAAGCCAATTCCATCGAGGACAAGTGCCACCAAGCGCTCATGCTCACTGACAAGCTGCTGGATAAACCGTTTGATGTTGCGGTCCAGCTGGCGCTCGGAGTCTTGCCCGAACTAGCTCTGGGAATTGTTGGCCCGTTCCTCGCGGCTATTGTCGTCGCGGCAATTCTGACCACAGTTTTGGCCAATGGTGGGATAATATTCTCCTTCGAACCGATAAAGCTCAGATTCGAGAACATTGATCCCATTCAGGGATTGAAGCGCATCGCCTCCATGCGTTCCCTAGTCGAGCTTGGGAAGACCCTGCTCAAGGCCGTCAGCCTGGGTGCGATCTTTTTCTTCGTCGTGGTTGGCGCATGGAAGACGCTGGTCTATCTGCCGATTTGCGGCATGGGCTGCTTCGGCTTCGTCTTCACGGAAATAAAACTGTTGATTGCAATTGCCTGCGGTGCGCTTCTCATCGGTGGATTGATCGATCTTCTCATCCAGCGCTGGTTGTTCTTGCGCAGCATGCGCATGACCGAGAGCGAGGCAAAGCGGGAGCTCAAGGAGCAGCAAGGTAACCCCGAGGTGAAACGGGAGCACCGTCGTCTCCGCCGGGAGCAGGCGCGCGAGGCTCCGCTCGGGGTGCATCGCGCAACGTTGGTCTTGACTGGGCAGGAGGGGGTGGTCGGGGTGCGCTACGTCCGTGGCGAAACCGGCGTGCCTGTCGTGGTTTGCCGCGGCGAAGGCGAAGCCGCTTCACGGCTCTGTGGTGAGGCGCGGGCTCTCCATATCAGCATTGTCGCTGACGACGCCGTGGTCCGTGAGCTGATCCACAGTGCAAAGCTTGGTAATCCCATTCCCGCTCAGCATTTCGAGCCCGTCGCAAGAGCTCTCCTTGCCGCCGGTCAGGTCTAGATCATGTTGTGAATGGCATCGCCTGACCTAAGGAAGTTGTCGCTATTGAGACGGCTGTACCGCCGTGGTGCCGACTGACGTGAGATCTGATGACGACTTGGTGCTGGTTGCCTGTCCCAAGCTTCTGTTGTTGATCGTTCCGAAGCTCCTGTAGTTGGCCACGGGGATGGCCGCACGATTGCCGTCGCTCGGCATTACGGCGTGATTATCGATCAAGTCGCTGGGATCGTTGACCACGATAGCAAGGTTGTTGCGGATCGAGCAGCCAAGCGTCGGGTCAAAAGAATTGTCGTTCATTGAAGGACCGACGATCGAAATCGAGGGACAGACGGGCGGGTGGGCCTCATAGGTAGTCGCCTCGATTCGCGCGGCCAAGCGATCGCGCCGGATGACGAGCGGGCCGTACAGGCGGATGTTGTAGGGGGCAACGCCCATTGCGCGGGCCTCACTGGCTATCTCCGCTCCGAGCTGAGGTGGGCCGGCGACATCGAGATGGAGCGCGTCACGCCGACCGCGACTGGCACTCGCTATGAACTCCCGCAGACGCTTCCGTCCGGGCCCCCCAAGACTCTTTAACACCAAAACGGTCCTCTCCTGCTGAACTAGGGTCGGTTGTGCGGCCGGCTCGATATAGCTCGGTGCAGCGCTGGTGCAGCCGGCGAGACTCGCCGTCAGAGCGATCAGGGGGCATACGATGCGAAAAGTCATTGGCTGATCCTCATTGGGCAGTATCGCCGGCACCCCTAGTCGCGCTCGGTACGCTGGTGCGGGGAGCATGATCTTGCGGCCGAGTTGCCAAATTGTTCGTCAGACCGCGCGCTAGATCTGAGGGCGGTGCGATGCGGTCGGTGGGGGCACTCATCTGCCGTGTGTTCGATCTCGGCCGCACAACGTAAGGCGTGACGATAATCACGAGCTCCGTCTCTTCCCGTTGAAACTGCGACGAGCGAAACAGCGCACCAAGAACCGGCAGATCGCCGAGCCAAGGGAAAGTCGTGATATCAGTGTTAAAATTGCGCCGCATGAGCCCACCGATTGCAAAGCTTTGGCCGCTTGCGAGCTCGACCACCGTGCTGGCACGCCGGGTGGCGAGAGCCGGCACGGAGATTCCGTTTACGGTGACCGCGCCTTGTGCCGACAGCTCACTGACTTCGGGCTTCACGCGGATATTGATCTGGTTGTTGCTAAGAACGGTCGGCACGAACTCGAGGCTCACGCCAAATTGGCGGAACTCGACGGAGACCTGCCGATTGTCCTGCAAGACCGGAATCGGAAACTCGCCGCCGGCCAGAAAGCTGGCGGATTCCCCGGACATTGCGGTCAGGTTCGGTTCAGCAAGGACGGAAGCGAGGTGCTCGCTGGCCAGCGCATCGAGTACAGCGCTGATGTTGACACCGCCGGCATTCAATCCGATCGTTGCAGTACCGCCACCCTGCTTGGCGCCGGTACCTCCACCACTGCCGCTGATCAAGCCGAGGGTGAAAGGACCAGCTTGACCGAAAGCGGAAAGGTTGATTCCGAATTCCTTCATGGCGCTCCGAGACACCTCGGCTACGCGTACGCTCAGATTGACCTGCAAGGATCCCGCCACCTGGATCTTATTGACGACGAGTGCACCCGAACCGAGAAACTGCTCAGTGACCTTCATCGCGCTGTCGACGATCTCCGCATTCGGGGCCGTTCCGCTAAGAATAGCGCCGCGCGGGGTATAGCTGACTTGGATCGGATAGTCGCCGACCTGGGCTTTCAACGTGGCACGCAGATCCGCGATCGGCTGCGAGACCACAACGCGTAGCTCAGCAAGAGCGTCCCCGTTGTCGTTCAGTGCGAACAGGCTCGTGCGTCCCGATTTCTTGCCAAAGACGAAGATGGTCTTGTTCGACGGCGCCTGATAATCCGCGATCGTAGGATCGGCGACAAAGATGCTCGCGGCTGGCGCGGGCAGATGAACTGTCTTGCCGAGAGAAGAGGTAAGGTTCAGCGTCCCGGTGATGCTGTCAGGGACCTTACGCGGCGCTCCTCCTCCATCATCGCGCTTGATCTGAGCTGCAGCAGCTAATGGGCATAGCAGAACGACCGCGCACAAAAGATGCGACAGCGGAGGCAGAAAGGTCGACGAGAAGGCGTTGGCAACGATCGCTCTACCATTGGCGCCAGCATGCTTATCAATAATGACGTTCAAGAGGATCTTTTCTTTCAAGTTCGATTGCCGACGCGGCCGACGTCGCGGATTTCAAGGATGTAGCCGATCCCGCGCGCTGTCTTGATCCGCAGCGTCGCACCGGACTGACGCAAATGAGCGCGTAAACGATAGATGCCAACCTCAAGCGCGTTGGTCGAGACTTCGTTGTCAAATGCATACAGGCCATCCTCCAATGACGCGCGCGCCACGATGCGCCCTGCGCGGCTGAGCAAATGTTCAAGAATGCACACTTCGCGGCGCGCAATCTTCAGCGGCCGACCATTGACGGATGCTTGCCGGCCGATAGGATCGAATCTTAAGTTTCCAAAAGTAACGACGGGCGCCGTCATTTGGTTTGCTCGGCGCAGCGTGGCGCGCATCCGGGCGATGAGTTCATCAGGAGACACGGGCTTTGGCAGGAAGTCGTCCGCGCCCCCATTGAAAATCGCGATCCGCCTGCCGAGCTGGTTAAGGCTGCTCATCATCACTGCGGGCATCGAATACCCGTCGCGCCTCAACTGCTTTAGCCACTCCAAGCCGTCTCCATCCGGTAGAGACAACTCGATTAGGAGAATGTCATAGCGGGCACAACCAACAGCGGCGGCTGCCTCATCGAGCGTAGACGCCAAATCAACGGCGAACCCACAGCCAGAAAGCGCTTGGTGTATAATGCGCGCTGGATCTCTCTCATGATCAACCAGTAGCGTTCGCATTTCATCCCCTCGTCTCAAATCATGCCGAAACCACTGAGCACGTTGGCGCCCGCGAACATGGCCCCAGCGAAACTTAAAAGTGTCGCGGAGCAGACGAAGAAGAGGGGCACTGGCCAATCGAACACTTCTGTCAGTTTGAATCGCATTTTCGATCCCACATGCATTTTGGTGACGTCAGATCTGGCTTTGCCACAAGGGCGTAGGACGGGATCAATCAAAAGCATCCATAGGCGTGGCAGCACCCTCGCTCGTCGCTGCGACAAATTCGTGGGTTCCCGACATCGTGATGTCGATATGATCGCGAGAACATGTTGAATCGGTAAATCGATTGTTTGGATGAAATGCATTCACATCGCGGATCGCTGACAATGCGTTTCTTGGAATCTTGATCTAGATCTCCTCATCGCGTTTGACGACCTGAAAAGGAGTGGCGCCTTGCGGCGGAAGGTTGATGGCTGACGAGCGATGATTTAGGCGATCGGCACCGCCGCGCGTCCAACTTGCCCGCCTCACATTGCTAGACACTCCGTTCTGAAGCGGCGAACTCGGCCATTCGCCTACTGGTGCCTAGAATGCGGGCGGTTGCAAACACGTCTCGATCGCAGCGTACGCGACCCGTTGTCACGTCTGCTGGCCGCAAATTTGCTTGGGCTTTGTCATGCTGTACCCAATATCTCTCGCTGCGAGGCACAGACCCTCGATGGACGCCGAACGCCGGCGGCTGGGCATCCAGTCACGTCCGAAGGGCTGGCGACGGTGCACGCGCTGCCGCTCGCGCCGAACCATTGGCGGGCACATCCCGCATGGGCGTGAAACCTGCATGTGAGGCGGTGTGGTCGCCGGCATTGCACCGGGTCTGACGTGCGGCCGCGCAGCCGTTGGCCGTCGAGCCTTTGCAGGGCTCGTCCACCGGAGCCGACCCGCTGCGAGGGGGGCATAGATCGCACTGTCAACTGACAGCGGAGCGGTGTTGTCAAGGAGCGTGACGGGATAAAGGGAGGCGAGCTTTGGGCTCTGAGACATTCTGTCTGTCATGAGTGTTGATGCGACGGGAGACCGTCGCAACCTTTCTGGGTACGAACGACGCGTGTTCGGAATCGTACAATCTCACGCAACGTGCGATTCTGGGCACGAACCACGCTGTCCGAAATCGTACAATCTGACGCAACGTACGATTCAAGTCCTTCGATCGGTCATCGCTTAGAATAGATTAAACGAGCTGTCATTGGAGTGACGGAGCAGGAACGGGAAAGAGCACCGCTCGTTCGAAAAGCGTCTTGTGCGCCCGACCGGAGTGTCGCCCGTGACGCTAGGCATTGCAGTTCCCGCTCGTCGCGATGGAAGGCAGACGGTGGTGATCATGACTGCTTCAGCACGGGTCAGACCGCTTAGGCGTCAATCTAGACATGGTCGATTGGCGCTTTTGCAGCTGGAAGCCAGTGATTGCACCGCCTGGCGCGACGGAATTGGTAACCTGATGTGTTGGTAACGACGCGGCGAGCCTTACGCCGGCCCACGTCCGTTGGCGCGCGACGAAACGTAACTGCGTCGTGCTGCCACAGAACGAAGCAGAGGAAACCGCCGACAAGAAAGAGCGCTCACGTCGTAAGGTCGCCGCTCTAGACACGTTGTCGAGCAGACTCCCGAGGCGGGGAGACACCGTCATCCCTCAACATTGTTCGTGTTGTCGTCAGTCATGTTCGGCCTGAGGGGCAAATGAACGGCTGAAAAAGAGCCCCGGCCGGGGGCCGGGGCTCTCGATCCGTCGCTCTGGTGCGATGGAATTAGTATTTGAGAACTACGGGGCCCCAGAACTTGTAATTGAGCCGCGCAGTCAGCAGATCGAAATCCTGCCCGATGCGATCGCTAGCGACCGCACCCGCGGGGGTGTTGAAGTTCACGTTAGCGTCTTGCCGGAATATATGGTCGTACTCGACGCCGACCGACCAATTCGGCGCGAAGCCGAGTTCGATGCCCGCCCCGACCACGCCGCCCCAGCGGGTATTGTCGGTGCTCGCCAGCTGCGCGCCGCTGAGGGAGTTGATCTGATAGGTATTGCCGGTCACCGCGGCACCGCCCTTGGCGTAGAGCAGTACGTTGTTGATGGCATAGCCGACCTGGCCTGTAAGCAGGCCGAACGACCCGGTCTTCGTCTGATTGATGTCGCCCGGCAAGGCGGTGCTGACATTGGAGCCGTTGAAATCGGCCCAGTTGCCTTGGCCTTCGACACCGAAAACAACCTGGCCCGTCTGCCAGCGATAGCCGAACTGGCCACCAACGGTTCCGCCGCTCGCATCGTGGGAGCCTTCGGGCGTGACCCCTCCAAAATCCCAGGAGCTATGGGTCGAACCCCAGCCGCCATTGGCACCAAGATAGAAGCCGCTCCAGTCATAGATTGCGGCCGCGACCGGTGCTGGCGGCGGCGGTGCCTTGGTGTAGATGGGCTGCTGAGCGAGATCGGCGGCGAATACGGGCGCTGCCCCGATCAACGCGACGATGCTGGCAGTCACAAGCAACAACTTCTTCATTTCGTATACGCTCCTTCACATGTCCCCTGCGCCGCACGCGTCTTAACAGTGTTGTCTTGAATTGCTGTAGCGGTCGAGCAACATCCTCTCTTCCAGAACCTCTTGAAGCTTACGCCGCGTCAGGTTCGCGCGCTCGCAAATCACGATCAAACCGACAGACAACACGCAGCAGTCCATCGTGTATCGAACCCAAGGCCGTGCGCGTCAATTCCTACTTGGAAGTAGAGGAGCCATTGAACGCCAACGAGGTCGATCACGACACGCGTGTGCACTGAAGCAGCGTGAACGGTAGAAGTCCTGCGAGCGCTATCATGTCTGCCCATTTCCTCTCATGCCATGGCGGATCACGACGCGATGCGTTGGCCGAAGGCTCGAACGATCAAGACCGCACTCGCATCAAACGCGGCACGCACGCTGCTGATTCACAACCATCATCAGGAAAAGCAGGCGTTGAAACTGGTCGCGCGATAGTGGCGGATTCTCAACGCGATGTGTTTCGTTGGAGACAAAGTGTGCGCGCGACGTCGCCGCTGCTGAGAATGCGCGATGACCGTTGCGGGCGAACACGCAGCATGTCTGGCCCGCCTCTTGCTTCGATTGCGCTTAGAGGATTTCGCTCGACTTGATAGGAGGCGGTGAATGCCGACATCTGTTGGTGGATGTTACAAGGGGGCGCGCTTTGATTCTGCGCCGTCCTGATGTGCGACCAATCTTGATGAGGCGAACGCAACGAACGTGGTTCTGGTGCGAAGGAGGAAGCCGATTTCATTTGGAACGAGGAGGGGGCCTGCGAAAGCGAATCGCGTCGATTAGGCCCGTGCGAACCGGACCCGGTGCCGTTCTCCCCGGCCAGGCCGAATACCATCTCAACAGAAAGAAGCAATGAAGTACCTGGAGGACAGCAAGGACCTGGACATCGAGACCCGGCTTTCTCGTCTCGGCCGCGCGCCCGCCGAACATTCCGGGATGGTCAACATGCCCGTCTACCGGGGCTCCACAATTGTTTCGGAAACCCTGGAGGAATACGAATCGCGCAGGCAGAGCGATCCGACCGCCAATTACGGCCGCTTCGGCTCGCCTCTGTCGCGCGCACTCGAGCTGGCCGTTTGCGAACTGGAGGGCGGCTATCGCTCGCTCCTGTTTCCGTCGGGACTTTCTGCCTGCACGCATGCGCTTCTCGGCCTTCTGCGCGCAGGCGACCACGTTCTGATCAGCGACGGCGTCTATACACCCGTCAGGACATTTGCAGACGAGGTTCTCTCAAGGCTTCAGATCACGGTGCAATATTTCTCTCCAACGCAGCTTGCAGAGCTCTCAGCGAAAATCACCCGGAAGACCCGGGCCATCTATCTGGAATCACCTTCGTCCCTCACGTTTGAGGTGCAAAACGTCCCTGCACTTGCTGCGATCGCCCATCGCTGCGATGCGCTGGTGGTCATGGATAATACATGGGCAACGCCTCTGTATTTCAAGCCGTTTGCGCATGGCGTCGACATCTCGATCCAAGCGGCGACGAAATATATCGTCGGCCATTCAGACGCGCTGCTTGGTATCGCCACGGCCAACGAATCGGCGTGGCCGTCGCTGCGGTCGAGCGCCCACGATTTCGGGGAGATTGCTGGGCCGGATGACATCTATTTGGCCCTGCGGGGACTGCGCACCCTAGCCGTCCGTATGAAGCGTCATTGGGCCAATAGTCTCAAGCTGGCCCAAAGCCTTCAGTCGCATCCAGCTGTCGACAACATCTTGCATCCGGCGTGTCCGAACGACCCTGGCCATGCGCTTTGGAAGCGAGACTTTTCCGGGGCGAGCGGCCTTTTTGGTCTTGCGCTGAAGCCGATGTCGCAGCCGCAGCTTTCGACCTTTTTTAATCGGCTGCGGCTTTTTGGCATCGGATGGTCGTGGGGCGGATATGAAAGCCTCGTGATGCATGTCGACCCACTAAAGCGCGTGGAAACATCGCTTGCTCTGGCCGGGCCACTGATTCGGGTTCACGCCGGCTTGGAGGACGCGAGCGACCTGATCGTGGATATGTATCAGGCGCTTGACGCGGCTTGGGAGACAAGACGCGGTCGTGTAGGTCCTGACAATGATGATGCAGCTATCGCTGAGCTCTCCAAACGAGCTTAAGCGCAGTCAACTCGAAGCCGAACCTTGGCCTGGCCAGGAAAGAAGTCGGCAGTGAACGAGTAGTGAAGGAAACGCCATCGGCGCTTTTTGATGAGGAGCGAAAGACGCGCTCGTCGTCGGGATGTTCTGGCCCACGATTTCTGGGTCAGAAGTTCGCTCGTAGGATCGTGTCGGAGCAGCTCCGATACCCCGTCGAGCGGGACCGCCGCCAAATCTGGGAGGAGCGTCATGACCACCATTGCAGCTGCGCCACCCGCGCCAGGGTCTCGACCATGGTATAAGCTCCTCTACATCCAGGTGTTGTTCGCAATCCTACTCGGCATCATCGTCGGCTGGGGCTGGCCATCGCTTGCCACCTCCGACTGGATGAAGGCGCTCGGCGACGGCTTCGTCAAGCTCATCAAGATGGTGATCGCGCCCGTCATCTTCTGCACCGTGGTGTCCGGCATCGCTCATATTCAGGATGCGAAGAAGGTCGGCCGGGTGGGAATCAAGGCGCTGGTCTATTTCGAGATCGTCTCGACCCTCGCGCTCGTGATTGGTCTCGTCATGGGCAATCTGTTTCAGATCGGCCGCGGCCTTGCCGCGAGGCCCGATGCGGCGGCAGTCGCCAATTATGTCGAGCAGGCGAAAGCCACCAAGTTCGTTGATTTTGCTCTTAACATCATTCCAGACAGTGTGGTCGGCGCGCTCGCGCGCGGTGACATCCTGCAGGTGCTGCTGTTTGCGATTCTGCTCGGCTTTTCACTGATGGCGCTCGGAGACCGCGGCGAGAGGCTGCGCAGCACGATCGATGACGCCGCGCAGGCCGTGTTCGGCGTGATCGCCATCATTATGAAGGCCGCGCCGATCGGAGCGTTCGCCGCCATGGCATATACAATCGGCAAGTTCGGACCCTCGGCGCTGGCCAATCTGCTCGCATTGATCGCGCTGTTCTACGCGACCGCCGCGCTGTTCGTGATCGTGGTTCTCGGGCTGATCGCGCGGTTCGTCGGCTTCTCCATCTTCAAGTTCATCGCCTACATCAAAGACGAGCTCTTGATTGTGCTCGGCACATCGTCCTCAGAGAGTGCGCTGCCACAGCTGATGGAGAAGCTCGAGCGGCTGGGCTGCTCGAAGCCCGTCGTCGGGCTCGTGGTGCCGACCGGCTATTCCTTTAATCTGGACGGCACCAACATCTACATGACGCTCGCGACATTGTTCATTGCGCGCGCCCTCGGGCTCGACCTCGCTTTCGACCAGCAACTCACGATTTTGATCGTGGCGATGCTGACCTCAAAAGGGGCAAGCGGGGTCAGCGGAGCTGGCTTCATCACGCTGGCAGCAACCCTATCCGCGGTCAACCCGGGTCTGGTGCCAGGGATGGCGATCGTGTTCTCGATCGACAAGTTCATGAGCGAGGTGCGCGCACTCACCAATATCATAGGCAATGGCGTGGCCGTTGTGTTCGTGTCCTGGTGGGAAGGCGAGCTCGACCGGATCACGTTGCATGCACGCCTGGTCGTGCGGGCCGATCTGCCCGATGTGGATACGGCGACCGCGATGGCTGACGCCGTTCCTGCCTCGGAGGACACGCGCAATGCAGAGATTGCGCGCGCAAGAGGAGCAAGTCGGACTGAAGGCGCGCGTTGCAAACGCGGACGAATGGATTCGTCCTGAGAATGTTCCAACGCGACCAACGCCTGATGGGGTAGGCGAAGGTCGTGACTAGTGCCGCGCATTGACGAAATGCGAATCAGCCGCGAAGGTGAGTTGTTGTTGAACCGGCGGAGTGAAGACTCAGGATGTGCCGAGCAGCTCGGATTGGATCGTCCCAGCGGTGTAGAGGGAAGCATCTAGTGGCAAATTGCCAAATGCGAGCTGACAAAGCAGGTAATTTGCGCCTGCTTCCTCCAGCTGATTGAGCAGAACGTTTCGAACGGAGCTCGGCGTTCCGACGACGCACAATTCGCTTTCGACTGCCGCATGGAATGTCAGTGGAAGAGACTGTGGTGTCGCGATGTCATTGAGCTCGTAGAGATATTTGAAGCTCCGCAGCCATTGCTCGTAAGCGGATCTTGCCAGGGAATAAGCGTCCCCCGCAGAACGCCCAATCACGATCATGCGCAGCAATCCAACAAATGAGCCACGATCAGGGGCGCTGGGACTGCGTTCTCGATGGGCGTGGTAGGCGTCGGTGATTTTGCGGACGCCGGCGGCGGGCCCAACGCAGGCGAGGTTTGCGCCGCTGCCCGCGGCCCAGATGGCCGTCTCGGGCCGATTGGTGGTCACCCATATCGGAGGACTTGGACGCTGATGGGTGGCTAATGTCAGCGGAACCTCGCTCAACTGGAAATGCCGACCCTGATAGGACAGGGCTCCACCCTTCATGGCCTTCAGAAGAATGTCGTTGGCTTCCTCATACCGGCTTGGCGCGACGTCCTCGGAAATGCCAAAATAGCCGAGCTCGGTTGGAAGGGCGCCCCGTCCGAGGCCCAACTCGAGCCTGCCGCCGCTTAGCTGATCGAGCATGCAGATCTCCTCAAATGCGCGTAGCGGATGGTAGCAATTAAGCAGCATGACCAACGGGCCGAGACGAAGGTGCAGCGTACGCTGCGCGACACTCGACAGGAAAAGACCAGGCGAAGGGCCTCTTCCATGGGGCGTGCAATGGTGCTCTGCCACGTGATACGCATAAAAGCCGAGGCGATCGTACGCCTCCGCCAACACCAGGCGATCTTCGTATTGACGGCCAACATCGCCGCCATCGTCGTCCAGGTGGTCGAAAATGCCGCAGGTGAGTTTTGACGAAGACCGGTGTGTCATCAGAAAAAATCCTTAAGGGGCGACTGCCTGCTCGCTTCCGGGGGCTTAGAGACCGTGCTTATTGTCCTCGCATCTCGCGACCATCGGGCCGGGACCTCGATTGCGTGTGCCATTCGAGCGGATGACATTGGTGTCGCTTCGCATCTGCGGCCCGCGCGAGGGGGAGGGGCGCAATAAGCGGCCTGTTGGCCGTCAGCTGCAAGATATCTGCCTGGGTCGAGCCGCCGTCGTGGCCTTCTCGCTGCATCGGCGGTATAGGGACATGAGCGGACATCGGCGCGCGTTGGCTATTCATCCCGTTTCAGGCTTTCTGAAATGACGGCAATCGCTGCCAAAAACGCGTCCATTTGCTCCGTTGTACCGATGCTGATGCGGATGCAGTGGTCAAGGCCGTCATCTATAAAAACAGCAACGAGTATTCCCTCTCTCTCCAGCGCGGCTTGCCACCACCTGCCGTCCTGTCCGTTCGGCACACGCGCCAGCAAGAAATTGGTATGGGAAGGCGCTACACAGAACCCGGCTTGACGCAGTGCGGCCGCAACGCGTTCTCTCTCGTGCTTGATATGCCTATGGTTCTCTTCATAGGCCGCGCGATGCGATAGGATGCTGACGCCGACCGCATGCGCTATGACATTCATGTTGAAGACGTTCTGGATGTTCCGCAATCGTCCAATAACCTCTGGATGGCCAAGGCCGAAGCCGACGCGAATGCCAGCGGCCGCATAGCTCTTCGAAAAGGTTCTCAGGAGCAGGAGATTCGGGTAGCGGCGGACAAGCCTAAGAGCATTATCAGGTGCGAAGTCGACATAGGCTTCATCCAGCACGACTAAGCGCTCGGACTGTGCAACGAGGCGTTCGATATCGGCGATAGGGACGAACGTCCCGGTCGGATTGTTGGGATTAGCTAACAAAATGAACTTGGCGTCCTTTGCCGGACCGAACAGCAACTGATCAGTCGGGATCGAATGCGAGTCGCTCCAGGAAACTTCGAGAAATGCAGCGCTCTGCAACGCAGCTAGCTTTCGATTGAACGAAAATCCGGGAGATATCATTGCGACGCTGTCGCCCGGCCCAAGAAAGGCCCTGTAGATCAGGCCGAGTAGCTCCGACGATCCGTTCCCGGCGATCACATGCTCCTTTGAAAGGCCGTAGGCATTGGCGGCAGCCTCCCTCAAGCCGATATTGTCGTCCTCCGGATACAGATACTGACGCTGGAGCGCCGAGATCGCACTTCGCCATACCATTGTTGGTAGTGGAAACGGATTCTCATTGGTGTTTAGCTTCACGTAACGTGCATCTGGCGTCCGCTGGCCGGGCGACTGGGCTTCGAGGTCTTTAGCCGGCTGCGCAAACGAAGAGAGCACACTTTGCAATTTTACATCGACCATATCGTGTTCCCTCTAGATGCGCAGGCGGCGGTCGCCATTGAGAGTGGCCTGAGGCGGTCTAACGAGAAGTCCGCTTCGCACACTTGGCGTGCCGGCGGCTGGGGCGTTGCCCGTGCACGCGCCCAATGTCGGCGCTTAAAGTGCTGCGCATCGCGAGAACGACCTGGTTCGTGGTGCGCAATGTTGCGAGCACTGGCCCAGCGCGCTCGAGGCCGCAAGCTTTGGTTTAAAGATCCGTACATGCGTGGCGGCGTCATGCGATGCTCCCTGGCGAGGCATTGGCCCACGACGGTGTTTCTAGAGGCCGTGGCGACCTGCTTTGCCGAACCTACAATTTGACGCTACGTGCGAATCAAGCCTCGTCGAGGTGCTCGTTGCAAAATTCGTGCAGGCTTGTGGCTGCGCTCGTTGTGCCTGGGTCGGACGCATGAGAGCGTGTGCGGCAAATCAAAGCGTGGTTCGGTTGGCATGAACGGGCGAGATCCGGCCCCGCGGCGCGCGCCTTGGACGGCTCTCGATCAATCGGGTCTCGAAAATCCTGCCGCTTTGTCAGAAAGCGAACAAAGCCAATGTCCTGAGTCCCCGCCCGTTGGCGAGACGACCTTTGGCTGCGAATTGTTGTGCTGTTGATCGCGGTGGCCCAGAGTCCTGTAACGCGCCCACGGGTGGCGTTCTGGAAGGTGTGTGCTTGCGTCTCGGTCTTGGTGAACAACGTGGGATATTCAGTCGCCCGAAGCCGACGACTAGCGCCCCTCGGCCTCACGAGTTCCGACCGCAACATCCCGAGCGAGGACTAGACGCTGATCCCGGCCGCACCCTCACGCAATTCCGAGCTCCTTGCGCGAGCGCCGTCTCGGGAGCCAGCTGGCCGGTGGCCCTCTGCACACACCCGCCGCTTCGACGTGAGCGACGCAGGTGCGCCCCTGCGATCGCGTTCAACGCCGAGGCCAATCGCGGCGGATATGAGCGGCAATGATTCGCCACCATCGGCCTCGATGACTGGCCTGCGAGCGCAATGCTTGCCCGGATCGACACTGGCGGAATTCATGCGCCGGCGCCACCGGGCTCGTCGTTAACGAATCCCGTCGAGACTTGGCCCGACCTGTTGCATATGGATCGGGGAGCCGATGTGAATCGCGTGATCCTGTTCGTTAGCTAAGAGCAAGACCGACCTCGATACTGTGATTGCCGGCGCTTGCGCGTTCGCCGCCTTGCAAGCAGCCATCAGCCTCCTTGCAAAGCGAGGTTCTCCAATCTGACGAGCGAAATCGCACGTATCAGCACATCGCGTCAGATTTCCGGCAGTGCGATTGCATGCGCGTTTTGTCGCATGGGAGGAATGACCGTCCGTGAAAAGCATGTCGGCGCTCCTCGCGCGGCTGCACCAGAAGCGACTTCTTGCGTCGTAGTCCCAACGCTTCTCTGGAAAAATCTCGTTCCGGTCGGGAAAAAGATGGCGCGTTTATCAAATTGCTATTCAGCGGTTGCCGACGGCTAGCGGTCGGCGACAAATGGAGTCGACAATCTTACACAATCCGCGCAAGGTTCATGGAACTTGTACAGTGCACTGCGTAGGCAGGGCGACCTCGTAACAAGAACGTTAAAACCACGATCCGTTTATAGTGGTGCCATGAAACAGCGTTATCTCTCGGCAGCGTCCCTGAATTGCGCACAAGCATCAAACTCGCAAAATCCAAACAAGATGGTACGGAGGATGCTGAGAATAACGGAGAAGTCGTCATGTTGAACATCGCTTCCGCACACGAAATGTCTGACTTAGTGTCGGAGACGAGCCAAACTGTTCCCATCGTGACGCTGCACGAAAGCGCGGTTGTCGGGATCTTCGAAATCTCGAAGATACTCACCGCCCCCTGCCGGCTCGAACTCACCTTAGCCAATGTCGTGGATATTCTGCATTCGTTTGTTCAGATGCGGCACGGCATCGTCTCGCTTTTCGACACCGATGGCCAGCCAGACATTACGGTCGGCGTCGGCTGGACTGAAGGGAGCGACGAGCGGTACCGGATGCGCCTGCCGCCGAAAGCAATCGACCAGATCGTGGCGACGGACATGCCGCTCGTCGCCGAGAACATCGCGGTCCATTCGGCGTTCACTACGGCCGACCTGGAGGTGCTCGGTGCCGCCGAGAACGCACGGGTGTCGTTCATCGGCGTTCCCATTCGGATTGACGCCAAAGCCGTTGGCGCGCTGACCATCGACCGTGTCTTGGACGACAGCTCAAGCGTACGGCTCGAGTATGACGTGAGACTTCTCACCATGGTCGCTAATCTTGTTGGGCAGACAGTGAAACTGCATCGGCTCTTCGCGACAGACCGCGAGCGACTGATGGCGGAAAAGGATCGATTGCAAAAGCAATTGGCCGAAATCCAGCAACCCGCGCGCGAGCGCAAGAAGGTCAATGTGGAAGGCATCATTGGCGATAGTCCGGCGCTGCGCGCGCTGCTCGACAAGATCGCGGTCGTTGCCAGATCGAACAGCACGGTCCTGCTGCGTGGCGAATCCGGTACTGGGAAGGAGCTGGTGGCCAAGGCGATTCACGCCCTATCGGCGCGCTCCAAGCGGCCGTTCATCAAGCTCAATTGTGCGGCGCTTCCCGAGACGGTTCTGGAATCCGAATTGTTCGGCCATGAGAAAGGTGCCTTTACCGGCGCCTTCAGTTCACGCAAGGGGCGCTTTGAGCTGGCGGACAAGGGCACGCTGTTCCTGGACGAAATCGGCGAGATCTCGCCCTCGTTTCAGGCAAAGCTACTACGCGTCTTGCAGGAGCAGGAATTCGAGCGTGTCGGCAGCAATCAGACCATGAAGGTCGACGTTCGCGTGATTGCCGCCACGAACAGAAACCTGGAGGAGGCGGTAGCAAATAACGGGTTTCGCGCTGACCTCTATTACCGTGTGAGCGTGGTTCCCTTGCTGCTGCCGCCGTTGCGCGAAAGGCGCAGCGACATTCCGCTACTGGCCGCGGAGTTTCTCAGGAATTTCAACAGTGAAAACGGCCGCACATTGACGTTCGAGCAAAGTGCAACGGACGTGCTGATGAATTGCGGGTTTCCGGGGAACGTCCGCGAACTCGAAAATTGCGTACAGCGGACAGCGACCCTCGCCCCGGGACCTTCGATCTGCCGAGAGGACTTCGCCTGCTGCCACGGCCAGTGCCTTTCGGCGATGCTGTGGAAGGGTGGATCTGAAGAGGTGCCGCTGCATGCGCGCCCTACTTGCGCTGAGGGCCCGAAGCCGAACAGCGCGGGGGCTGAAGCTGGTCGGTCAGCCGCCGGCGCTCTCCCACCTGTTCGGGGCGAGCAGGCCGGACTGGGGCCACCTGGCGCCGCACTCGTAAGTACCGGACAGATGACCGATCCCGAGCGCGTCATCGCGGCTATGGAGCGATCGGGTTGGGTTCAGGCAAAGGCGGCGCGTCTGCTTGGCGTTACTCCACGCCAGATCGGCTACGCGCTGAGGAAATACGGCATCGAGATCAAGCGTTTCTGAGCACTGAGTGCTCTCGTGCCGGTGCGCACAAGTTGTCGCAATGACGACGCATGTCCGAAGTGCGTCTGCACGTGTTGGAGCACGTCAGGCCCTCAGACCTCATTGCCTTCATCACGCATGCCTTGAACCGCAAATGGTACGACATTTGCTGTGCTCTCTCCGGATTTCGAAAGTCTCTGGAGAGGCACATGCACAACGTCGTCTGCATCAAGCAGGTCCCTGATTCCGCACAGATCCGCGTGCACCCTGTGACCAACACGATCATGCGCCAGGGCGTACCAACCATTATCAATCCTTACGACCTGTTTGCGCTCGAAGCTGCGCTCGATCTGCGCGACAAGTTTGGTGGTGAGATCACCGTCCTTACAATGGGCCCACCCTCGGCCGAGGACACTTTACGGAAAGCCCTGACTTTTGGCGCCGATCGCGCGGTGCTGTTGACCGATCGTTGCTTCGCGGGTGCGGACACCCTGGCAACGACCTACGCACTTGCGACCGCCATCCGCAAGATCGGCAAGGATTACGGCCAGCCTGACCTCATATTCACGGGTAAGCAGACGATCGATGGCGATACCGCGCAGGTCGGGCCAGGTATTGCAAGGCGGCTTGCTGTGCAACAGCTAACCTATGTTGCCAAGATCATGACTATCGATCTCACGGCGCGGACAATCGAAGCGGAGCGGCGCTCCGAGGGCGGCACCCAGGTGCTGCGCGCAAGCCTGCCGTCGCTCATCACCATGATGGAGGCGACCAACCAGATTCGGCGTGGCGCGATGGCAGATGCATTGCGCGCCGCTCGAGCGCCTATCGTAAAATGGAACGCCCAGGAGGCTGGCGTCGAGGATGTCGCCAAATGCGGCCTCAGGGGATCGCCCACCGTTGTTAAGCGCGTCTTCGCGCCGTCGGCGCGGGCTGAGAAGGCGACGCTCGTAGAGGCCGCCGAGCAGCCGGCGCAAGCATTGATCGACACCATTTTCAAGCAGAATCCCAAGCTCGAAAATGAGCTTGCCGCATTGGCGCGAGGCGTATGACCGGGGGAGAGGTTCGGGCGATCAGCAAGGACGAGCAGCGTTCGCCGACGTGCTTAGGCCGGGGCAGAGTAGGTGGGTAGAAAGAAAGAACGTTCAGCTGAACGTTGCAGGCTGACACTGGCGATGATCCTGCGATTCCACTGCGCCGTCGAGCATTTGGACGTGTGGAGTGCAAACGGAAACGGCTTCTCCTTCGTGATCGCCTATGCGAGCCGTGCAGGCCACGGCTTTCACGGGCGCCCCGGCTATGTGGCGTCATGGCGCCCGCTTCATCGAAGTCGTAGTGCAATCAAGATCGCTGGCTCGCCCTTCACGACGTTCGCCGATGCCGAGCAAGCCTGCAACTCGATGCTGAAACATCTGACAACGTGAAGCTCAGAGGCAATGCGCTCCACCGAACCGAAGCGTCATCGGCCCCCACCAGGTCGATAAGGTGTCGCACATTTGCGGCGAGGCGTTCCTCCTCTAGAGGTGCCCCTCCATGACGACCAGCGTCATGCGCCGAGCATTCCCGCGACAGCAAGGCGACGGGCAGTGAATTTATGCAACAGATCAAGGACTAGGCGTGGCATACTTGTCGACGAAGACATACGGCCATGAGGTCGGCCTATCTGCCACGTTTCGCCAGTGGCGCGCAAAGTCGCACTGTCGCCTGCTGCACGGCTACTCGCTGTCGTTTCGTTTCGAGTTCGAAGCCAACATGCTGGACGACAAGAATTGGGTTGTCGATTTTGGCGACCTCAAAGAGCTGAGGGCGATCCTCGAAGGTACGTTCGACCATAAGACGGTCGTAGCCGCGGACGACCCCGAGCTTGAATGGTTCCGCGAAGCCGTACGGCGCGGCTTGGCGGACGTCGTTGTCCTTCCGGCAGTTGGCTGCGAAAAATTTGCCGAACACGTCTTCCGCGTCGGCAGCAACTGGCTGCTGGAGAAAGGACTTGCCCCGCGTTGCCGGCTGGTGTCAGTCGAGGTGAAGGAGCACGGCGCGAACAGCGCGATCTATCGGGAGGCAAACCGTGCTGCCGATTAACGATCTATTCGAAACCATCCAGGGGGAAGCCTGCAAGGCGGGCACACCGTCCCTGTTCGTACATTTGCGGGCATGTCCGGTCAGATGTCCGTGGTGCGACACCCAGCACATTGGTTCGCCGATCCAGAGCGGCGGCCATCGATAGCCGACATGATGATCAAGACCGAGGAATACCAACACCTGGGCCATGATGTCGCCGGAGGACGTGCTTGCTTGCGGTGCAGGCGTTCAGTGCCCCGCATGTCGTGATTACGGGTGGCGAGCCGCGCGCTGTACGACCCGGTGCCACCGACGCTGCTCGTCGGCTCCGGCTTCTCGGTGCAGTTGTAGACATCGGGCACCCAAGCCATTCAGGCGAATCCCTCCACATGGGTCACGGTCAGCCCGAAGTGCGGCATGCCGGGTTGGCGATCGGTTCTGGGTGAGGCTTTGCGGCGCGCCAACGAGATCAAACACCCAGTGGGCAAACCTGCTGAGCCTCCCTATCGATCCCGTGCCCAAGCAAAGCGAAGGAGCTGTGCATAAGCAAGCGCACGCAACTGGCGCGTCAGCATACAGATGCAAAAGTTTATCATCGTGCGATGACGCTCGCTTAAAGAACTGTAGAACGTCCATGTTTGCTACCACGGAGATGGTTGCGCATTCGGGCTACTTCACCAAGACGCGGGCAAACCGAGCAGAAGCCGGGCGACGCAAGCCGCTTATTGACTTCTCACAGGGGTCTTGAAAAACCCCTCTTTTGCCAGGCGAAGATGTCTGTCCAGTGTCGTGTGCAGTGACGCACGAAGCTCAAGCGGGATCGAGTCGTCCGTGTCGATCAGTTCCCGAATCTTCAGAAACATGCGGTCGATTGAGTTGAGTTTGGTCGTCATTCGCCCCGGTATCATCGGTTTTTCCTTAGCGACAGCCGCAGACGTCAAGCGAATAGCCAGATGTTCTGGCGGCTCAATGATCTCGGCGGTGGCAGGCCAAACCAGCTTTCGCCGCACCCGCAAGCCTACAATCTTACGCAGCGTAAGGTTCAAGCCCTTTCGATGGCCAAGTGGAGGTTATTTCGTTCTGGAAACAACCAACTGCGCCTGTCGCAATCACCTGCAGAGACAAGCGGCTCCATAGTCATGGTTGCGGTCGAGACCACGTCTGCGCGCATTTCTACACGCGCCGTCAAGTTCCCGACGGGGGCGGGCTTCAGGCTCTGCAACATGTCACCGAGGCTTGACAGGCATCAATCTGTCGCGGACCCCAGTGTGCCTGAAATCGGACTCCCACCGTTTAGAAGCGTGGACGAGACCCGAACGTTTCTGATTTCGCGGCATCGGAATCAGCTAGGGTCGGGGAATCACGTCAGGAGCGGCTGATTGTCAGGCCGGCATTCTCTAGCGCTCGGAGGATCTTGCTCGCAAGGGCCCGCGGGTCAGCCTGGCCCTCGCCGATCAAGTCAGCCGCAAGCACGCGGGCAATGACATCGTGCGCGTCTTCACCCTTGAGCGCCTCGGGCTCGGCATATTCGCCACAGATCTTGCAGGCGATCACCGGCCGACCGCTCCAGGGATCGTGCGTTGCAACTTCGTACCATTTGTCGGCCTCGCATTTCGGACAGCGCATAGGTGAACTCTCCTGGTACGGTTCAGCGTGATCGATCCGCTTGAACTGCCTTTCGCCCGAAACCACTCATCTCTCGTACAATTTGCGAGGCGCTTACTCGCCGCGCTGTGCGACAGTACGCCAATATCGCGGATTGCTTGGTGACTGAACGCGAACCCAGCGATAGGGGGCGCGTGACCACGGTCGGATCTGTGGCGTCAAATTGTCCAGCACAAGATCGCCGCGCTTAGTCCGTACCACCAGAACCAGATGATGTTGGCCCGAGGCGGTCACGACCTCGCCGAGCAGTAGGGCTCGCGGCGGCCACCCACGCTGTAGAAGTTTGTGGCGCTTGCTGACGGCGTAGTCGTTGCAGTCGCCGCGCTCCGGATCAATGAGCCAGGCTTCCACCGACGGACCGGGCTCAATCGCTTCCGGGATAATGGTGCTGTTGACCGTCTGGTTGGCTTCTTTCAGATCTGACCATCGTGTCTCGGTCAGGTGGACCGGACCGCCGCGAAACAGGGGGCGGACGCGGCATTCATCCTGATAGCGGACGCAGAACATGGTGTATGCCATTGGAGCGAGCGTCAGACGGTCAAGCTCGAGGTGCGGAGACGCCGACGCCGCGATCGTCGGCATAGCCGACAATTTCCCATCGGCTGATCGAGCGGTCGTCATCATTTGAGACACAACTGTAGTGGCTGCGACTGCAGCCAGGATCAATGTCCTGGGCATGCTGTAGCTGACGCGAGCCAGATCACACCCGAGGTCTCCGGCACGAAACGACAGATCGAACGCGGCGGACGTAAGAGCCCAAGTGACCGACGGAACGCCGCCCAAAGGTTCTGTCGATCGCAGCACGTCTGCGACGCCGCGTTCCGCAAGCGATGCGCAGGTCCATTCCGTGGCGGCAGCCCGTGCGTCGTGACCCCAAAACTGCAAGACATGTGCAACCTCTGTGACTGCGCGGGAAGAGATCGAGGACGGGGAAAGGCTCGCCCTCTGGTCCGAAAACCGTACAATCTGACGCCACGTACGATTCAAGCCCCCATGAATGTCGTGCGAGTGTGTTCAGGCTCACGCCGTTCGGCGGACAATTCGCTGCGCGAAAGTCGGCACGGCACCCAACTGCCGACGACTCTTCACTTGTCAGCGCGGAGAGTCCGCCAGGCAACCGGGACCTGCGCTACTTTTGCCTCTCAGGCATTTCCACCAACGCCCTCGTGACATCAATAATGTCCGCCTCGCCGAAGATGGCGCCGCTCCCGATATTGAAGAATTGTGACCTGCGCCCCAGAAGTTCCTGCATATCATCACCGAGTCGGACGCCGCTTTATCTGGTCTAGCCGTTGCATATCCATCTCCATGAAACGCAACGGCCCATCGTTCGGTCCAAGGGCGGCAGCGAGCTCAAGCAACGCTTGCCAAGGCGGAGTCGTTCGAATGCGAAAAGTCAAAAGCCAAGCTGCTTAAAATCGCCGAGGAGTATCAGAGGCTGGAATGGTGGGCCGCCGAGCGGAAAAGACTAACAGACGTCGATGAGGAGCAATGAGCAGCTTCAATCTGGCGGGCTTCCGCGAAGACTCTCTCTCGGCGGTCGAGGGCAACATGCGGATGGTGGGCGAGGGATGTCAGTGAGCGAGCGCATGATCGAGGTCGCTTCAAATGCTGCCTCCTGCCAATGCCGAGTTCCTATCTCACCGGCTCAATTGAAGTCTTTGCGGATCTGGCGATAGGACGATCACGCGTGCTGTCGCCCAGGAGCGCCATCGAATTCGGACGCTCGGGTCGGATCGCGTATCGTGAAGTGAGCACGCGCGTCGTCCTGGCAATCGATACACGCGACTGATTATCAGCCTTCAGAGTGGCACGTGTTTTGCTGAAGGCTGCCGAGGGCTAGGCTCTCCAGTGCCTATGCCTCGGCGGCCCGACGCGCCTTCAGACCCGGCAAGGCGCGTCGGGCTTTTCGTGCTGCGCGGCCGAGCGGTGCACAATGAGCCGTATCGACCAGCCTATGACATTCTTGGCCCGTGTTGAATAACGACCCGTCATGTTGGGCTTCGTAGGATTCGGGACATTGTCGGGCTCGCAAGAAATTGTGTATGGTCCTCACGCAGGAGTACCCGCCACGGCTGGCGGCACCACATTCGATGATCCTCGGAAAAATCTTTCGACCAATCGCGGCGGCACATCGCTTGCAACAATCATCGTGGGCATGGACATGGGCTCCCTCAGCGCCGCGTCGATGCCCCAACCTCGCTAGGTTGGGCCCGACGCACCTCCTCCTGCCCCGAGGGCGTCGGGCTTTTTCATGTTGAGGCAGTGCGATCGTTTTCATCCTTCCATCGACCGCCGACAGCACTCTTGGGACCATCGCGCGGCTCGAGCCGAGCAACGCCGCAGCTCCCGATCGTCCTTCCAAGAGCGCGGCTGAGTGCCTCAAGACGGGGGTTGTGATCACGGATCGAGGACGAGCGCCAACGACCCGACGCGGGTGAGGCGCCCATCGACGATCGGGGTGCCCAAAGGAGATTCGTGCGCAACTCTCGTCGGCGGATTTGCGTCATCCTCCGGGTACTTGGCCTAATCAAAAAGGCGGCACAGACTCAGTGCCGCGGCAAGACTCGCAGCGATGAACGCTCCCGGACTGTCGACGCAGTAGGCGATAAGCATTGCCCACAAGCTGACCGAAAATGCGATGCCCCAAATCATTTGGATCTGGCCTTGGCGCGGGCGAACTCGGCGACCCACGTCGTCGGCGCATTGAGCGCAGCACGCGCCCGTGGCCGGTTGAGGTCGCCCATTCACAGAGCTCCGACAAGCCAGCAGATGCACACCCAGAGAAGCGCGGCGAGGACGATGGCAGCAAGCGACAAAAGTCGTGGCGTGACCGACCGCACGGGAAGATCACAACGCGCTCCTCGCAACGCGTCCTGCGCGTTGATCAGGCGTCGTCTTGGTACGCGCCAGTGCATCATCAGGACTCATCTATGCCATTGAGGATCGAGGCGAGCGTCGGGATTCGCGCGAAATCGAACGGCACCATGACCAGGCGAAACGGCCAGCTGCTCGCAAATTGATGATCGGAGCGGCCAACGCGCGGCTGCCTTCATCGACAGCCGATTGAAACGTTAGGCCAAGCCGAGCGCTGGGCGGTCCCGGATCGGTTGATTACACATATCGGTTCGGTCGTAATTGCAACGACCGGCAAGTGTATCTCGGACAATGGCCAAGCCGCGATTCGCCCGCGTGTTGATCGGCGTCAGTCGAGCAAGTGTCATGGAGTGATCCCCAGTTGGTGGGTTGTGCGCAAGCGTTCGCTGCCGCACGCTGCACTCAGCAATCGGCGTGCCGCGGAAGCGGTGCCGTAGGCGTTGGTTGGGGCAAGAAATCCCGGGGCTTTTTGGCGCCGCCGCGGCAAATGGTGTCGGGCTTATGGTCCGGTTTCCGACATCTGTGTCACAAACCGGACGTGAATGCTAAGCCGTGCGCGAGCGGTCTCTTCCGATCGTTTCGTCAACGAAACCCGTTTGACAAAGCGTGCTCGAATCCCGCGCTTTGGGCCGCAACATTTGGACTAACGCGTTCGCAGCCGATGAGTCGGCGTTGCTCCACGGGTCCCGGCGGAGATATTCAAATCCGCAGCTGTCGAAGCTCTTTCGGAACGCGCCGCCGAACGCCACTTTCCCACAGACTGATCATTCGAGAGAGGGCATGCAGCGGCGAATGCGAGCACTAGTTCACTGACTAACAAGCTCAACAGATGCGGCCACATAGATGACGTATTGGGATTGTTTCAGGCTGACTTATCGCATCGGGTAGAGTCGATGACGCACGCGGACGCGTTCGTGTGCGCCGACTTCAAAGCAGGTAGCAAAGCCAAGGAGGACGCGTGAGAGCGCAGATCATAGATAGACTTGAGGCCGGCCGCGTGCAGCATGGTCAGTTCGCCAGCGCGCCAGGGTCAGGTCCTTGTGGTCTCTTTTTTGTTCAAGGACCTTGCGGCTGTACACTGCAAATCGCAGCACTGGTCCGTCCGGGATGGGAGCACGTCTCCGTCTCGACGCCGCGGCGTTGTCCGAACTGGGAAGAGATGTGCTTCGTCAAGGACCTGTTTTGGGATGAAGAGGAATGCGTGATGCAGCTGCACCCGCCATACTCGCAATACGTGAACAACAGCAGGTACTGCCTGCATCTTTGGAAGCCCATTCGCGAGAACATTCCAAGGCCGCCGGCATCCTTCATAGGCGTCGTTGGCCTCGGACCGTCCGAGGCGGCCTCGCTGTTGGCACGAATGAGAGCACGATCATGATCGGAAGTGTGCGCAATGGGCACCCGGCGCCATCCACTCGGATGTGGAGCGCGTTGCTCCAGGTCTCGGGAAGTGTTTCAAGGTGGAGTGAGATCGCCGGCCATACCGATCACCGACTCATCGCCTCGCCCCGAGACGAGCGCTCCGCGCGAGGCTCAAGTCGATGTCGCGGAACAGGCTGTAGTTCCGCCAAATCCATTGGTGCAGCTCCGTGGTCGAATCCTTCTCGTGGCGCAAATACCCCGTAAAGGAAAACGTCAGGCGATCGATATAGGTTCTTAAAAATTGGGGCAGTGCGAAGATGCGCAGCACAGGACCGCGGTCCATTGCTTCGGGCAGTTCGCTGCGTAGCACGTGCTGGTTATGGACGGTGATCAGCGCAGGTGCGCGGATCTGGTGCCGTAACACCTCATAGCAGCGTGATGAGAGGCGATCGGCGCTCCCGACAAATAAGATGATCGGTGCGACCTGGTTGCGTACCGCCTCCCTCACGAACTCAATCTCGATGCACATCTTGAAGAACTCGTCGAATGCGTGGAAACCGAGATCAATAACCTTCGCGACCCCGTCGTCCAGGATGAGCCGGTCCATCAACTGCATCTTGCCCCAGGTGTCGGTCACATATGCCGTCTCGGTAATGTTGGGCAGGTAATCGACCAACGACGGCTCCCTCAAATTGATGTCGAAGGAGAGCACCGATCCGTTCTTGAGCAGCAAGAACTCGCTCAAGAGCCGCGCGATCAGCGTCTTGCCGACCTGCAGGCTGGGAGAGCAGATGATGTAGACCGGTGTAGGTGGCATCTCCAACGGCATCACACGCGTTCGTATATTCCCCAAGGTGCATACCAAAGGGACTACGTTTCACTGCTGCGGGGTGCTGATGTGGCGCCGGTCAGATCGATCAAATTGATGCGGTTGTACTCGGACCAGACATTGGCCAGCCAGTGCCGGACATAGCCGCGCAGCACAAAGGAGTGGTTCGCGATCTCATCGAGCGGTCCCTTGTTTGCTGCGAAGTTCACAAACGGAACGGAAGCGACCTCGACCTGCTCATAGGCCATTTCGTTGAGTTTCGGGATCGTCAGTTCGGTGGCGCCCTTGATGCGGTGAAAATACGAGTCGTAAGTCGACTGATCCCATTGAAAGAACTGAGTATCGTTGATGAAATTCTTGACCAGGAAATATCTTGCGCCGTTCATGAAGTTGGCAGTTTCGGCAATCTCGTCCAGAGAAGCGATCGACGGGCCAAGGATATGGAAGACGGCAAAGGTGATCTGGCCGGACTTCACTGCGTCCAAGAATCCGATGTCGCGCAATGAGCTCAGCGCGACCGATAGCAAGCCTGCGCGGACGTCGATCACGGTCACCGACAGCCCTGCGTTCAAGGTGTCGAAGATCCTCATCTGGTCTGCGGTTGTCGTCATATCGACGATCTCAGTGATGTTGGAATGGAAGCGCTTCAGCGTGCCTCGCGGCGACTCCGTGTCAAAGGCGCGGGTCTGCACCTTGTTCACGCTGAAATAGTCCAGAAGCGTCCGACATACGGTCGTCTTGCCGACCCCACCTTTGTCCGCGCCCACCACAATTACAACCGGCTTCGCCATGGAATTCCTTTTTAGACATCCGATACGCCAACCGCGAGGCGCGATCGACAGCCGCTGCTTTGGATGTGAACATGGCAGAAAGAAGAGGTTGTGGAAGTTTTGCAAAGTTTTGCGAGCGATGTCTGACGTGGCGGCGCTCTACGTCAGGTTCGCAGCAATCTAACAGCTTGAAGAAATCCCGACCGCGGCCATCGCCGTCGATCTGACGTTGCGTCAGGTTTTAACTCTGGCGCCAAGCACATGCGGCGTCCATCGCTTGTTAGCAGCGGTGCGGATGCAAGATATCGGGCCCAAGCGAGAACGCATCTCGCGAATGCCAGGCGAGCTGGATCAGCGGCAGGACCAGCTCAGCTGTAAGGGAGCATTGTGCGCTGTGCCGCGGTCGAGTCAGGCATCTTCGACTGAAGTGTAGACTTGTTGGAAGCTTCGACAGCTTTGCAATTGAGCTGCATCGCGCAGCGAAGTGTGCAGCATGAGCTGTCGACGCAAGTCATCGCGGGTTGTGCCATCATCGCACGTCGTGCTAGGGCCGTCGCGAGGCGAGCCCCGCCGCGGACGGACCGCTAGTGTGTCGGTCATAACTTGGCCGTCAATTAGCGAGATGACGTTTGCGGGCGGGGCCAACAGCTGAAAGAAGGAAGAGGGGTGATTCAGGCTGAAATGGATGTGGTCGAGCACATGCTCGCCTCGCTAACCAGATGCGCGCTGCAGAGCCGAGTTGCCCCTAGTAACGAGCAGGTCGCGCGTCACTTCGAACTCGCCTGCGAGAGAGTTGGACTCCTCATTACGCCGGCGTCTGCCATTCGTATTTTCAAGCGCCTCGCGCACGAGGTTCAGAAGGCAGAGTCGATTCTGGAGTTCGTCGGTCCTCCTACCGGGGAGTTGCACTGAATGGACCGAAAGAGTTGATGTTGAGTTTGCGAGCGGATTCATTGTCCGTGCACGCAAAAGCCCTCGGCGCACGTCGGATGTAAACGGCGCCGAGGGTGTTGTTCGCGGGTCGCGCATTCGGGTTGTGGCGCATTCCCGTTTGGCGCGAACGCTCCAGAACGACGGGATGCTGCACGCCTCAATCCCGTCGTCACTCGCTCAGTCTCTGGTGCAACGCGACCGAGGCTCTTGGCAACAACCAAGTGCCACATTCGGTCAATCATGTGACAACGATCGCGCCTTGAAAGGCTCAGTCGAGGAGCAGTGCTGCCGCCCCGGGCAATTAGAATGACGTGTTGGCATCTGGTTTGTTCCGGCCGTCGATAGTGAGAGCCTGGCGGCTACTGCCCGCAACTGTGCAGATCGGGGACGGCGTCGAGCGATGAGCACCGGTCCATCGGACAGATCTTGAAGGGGGCGGCCATTCAGCCGCATGCGTCGTCCAGTATCCGGTCAAGGCGATCTGTCCGATGATCCGCAAGTGGACCAGCCAGCGGCCGAGTATGCTCTGACATCGAGGGGGAGCGAATCGCTGGTCGCAACCCGGAGCATTGGTGCCGCACCGGCACGCTCGATCCTTGTTTGCTAGGACTGGATGACGTCGGTCTGACGGTCGGCCGCGTTCAGCAGTTCTCGACCATACGCTTCGCCGTGCATGGGATTACAGGGGCGCCTCTTGCGCGCCTGCCTGGTGCGGCAGACGGGGTGCGCCTGTCGTCCCCAGCGGCAAGTGTGCAGACCTGCATCGCCAAAAATCGCGCTTGTAGTAAAGCGCAGTGTCGCATTCGGACGAATGTCGGAATTGCTTCGGTCCTCTGGCCCGGCGAACGACCGGCGAATGGCTCAACAGACTGCTTTAGAAGTGAATTCATGACTGCCGGGAACTGGTACGACAATTGCTGTCTTCAGGCCAGCTCGGAAGTGCCGGAGTCCCGCATGCACCGTTTCGTCTCGATGAAGCAAAGTGGCGACTGCGCGCGGGCCCGCGTCCCAGCTCCAGGTCAGGCGCGCCTGCGTAATTCCGACCATTCTGGATGGTGCGAGTTGATCGCAATGGCGTCAGCGGCGGAGGTGAGGGAACATGTGCCGCGAGGAGCTGAAAGTCTTGGCCATTGGCGCGTGAGACAGCGTGCGAGCCTTGCGCGCTCTCGTCCTCGGCAACGGCGATCTCGTGCGGCCCATCAAGCGCGTCGTCACCAGCATCGAACAAAGGGAGCGCAAGCGCTTCGCTCCACCGTGGATCCGGGCTGCGGAGACTTTAATACGCACGTCGAGGCCCCGCCACCGCTATGGCGCCTAAAATGGCACAACCGCACACTGTTAAACGTCAGTCGTGCTCAAGTCAGCGAGATGCTCGAAGATAGCGCGATACCGGCCGCTCTCCCTCTTCGTGAAAGCCGGCGCTGCGCGCTACGACGAGCCGAATCGCAACCAGGAGCCGAGCTAGGGCCGAATAGGACGCCGGACCGTTCTCCTCGTCAGCGCGCCCCCAGCAGCCGCATCACAGAGCTGTCGACACGACAGTTGCGATGTGTCCGCGCGCCTAGGCGATCGATAGGCGTCCGCGGCCTTCTCGAACCGCCGCTGCTTCGAGGCGCCTATTCCTTCCGAGCGCGTTTCGGGAGAGCTTAACCAACTCGGGAACTGCGTGCCGCAACGCTCGAGCGCTCGCATTGCAAAGAGGCGAAGCCCAACGGTGAAGGCGATCGAACGACACTCCGCCCTCAACAAGCTCCGCCCAACGACGCAGTACGACATTTGGGGCGCGCGGCCTCGAGAGGCGCTACATGGATCTTTTCAATTTCATCGAATGCGCCAAGGCAACGCACTCCATCAAGGTCCTGTTCGACCTTCTCGTAAGCTGCGCGAGCGAAAAAGGCTTCAGTGAAGTCGCTTATGGTGCCCTCACTTTCGCGGAGGCATGTGGTCTACCCGAATATCTGCCCTCGGGGGTGACGGTGACCTTCCCGCCCGATTGGTGCGGCCGGTACGTTGAGCGCAAGTACCGTGTCATCGATCCGGTGGTACGACGGGCACCAACGCTTTCGCGGCCGTTCCTGTGGGATCAACTTGCGAAGAAATGTCAATTGCAACCCAGCGAGCAGCGCGTACTCGCAGAAGCCAAAGAGGCAGGTCTGAAGCACGGTATGAGCGTGCCGTTGTACGGACCATTGGGCCAAGTCGCTCTGGCATCCTTTGCATCCCCGTTCGACGATGCTGATCCGCAGTGCCAGATGAGTCATCTCAACGTATTAGCCTGGCACTTCCACATTGCCCTTGCCGAGATCTCGCGCCCCTCCGCGAGGGGCTCAACTTGCGAAGTTGCACTGTCAGAGCGGGAAAAAGATTGCTTGCGATGGGTGGGAGAGGGCAAGTCCTCCTGGGAAATAGGCAAGATACTCGAGGTGAGCGAGAATACGGTCAACTTCCATCTCAAGAACGCGATACGAAAGCTCGGTACTTCAAACCGGACCCACGGAATTGCAAAGGCCATTCGCCAGAACCTCATTTGAATGCCCGGACCGAATCGTTCGGTGAGAGGCGTCCGTCCTGGAACTGCAAACCACAAACGTGGACATCGCCTCGAGCCGCACGGAGCCGTGGCAGCCGGTTCTCGTGGACGACCGCTTTCGCCGATTCGATAGCGCCAGCAAGGACTGACCAGGCGCCGAGCGTTCCAGTAAGCACGGGCTTAGGTTCGCACGGACCGGCGGAACGGTCCTGATCGTACCTATGCAGACCATGCTGGGCGGCGTCGCAAACTGCTGTCACTTCTGGGGGGACGGCAAGGTCATTCCCGCATTGGTCCAGTTACCGAATATCGGTCCTGACAGATCCTTCGGCAGACCGATCAGCAGGCCAATAGGACCCGCGTCACCGTGGCGATAAGCCATGACCACAGACCGGTCCTCGCTAGAGGTAAACTGGTATCTCCCCGTAAAATGTCGAGTTCGCAATACTGCGATGTTCGTGCTCCGACACAATGGGCAGCTGATTGGCGGAGGACCAGCGGCATCGCGGTCAGAAATAAGTGCAGTCGAGTCGATGAACTCAGATCGCTTGGAGTAGTTGTCGAGTTCCCCTCGCTCGGGAGCGCTGATCGTACCGGCGTCCGCCTTCGAGTTGAGGTCATGCATCCGATCGATCTCCGCATCCCGCTTCTGACGCACCTGCATCGCCGCACAATACGCAGCTTGTGCTTGCCGTTTCTGCTCGGTGAGTTGGGCCAGGCGGAAGTTATCGCCGTTATCCGCGGCTCTCTGAATCTCATCTGCCAGAAAGCCTTGATTGGCATGATAGCGTCGATCCGCATCCTGGCGTCGCATCATCTCGTCCAGCAGGTCGGGGGCGAGATCGTTCATCTGCTTGACCTTGCTCTCGCTGACATACGTCTCGTTGCCTTGTGCATCGACATAGATAAGACTGGAATAGACCGGTGCCGCCTCAATCGTCCACACGGGAGGAAACGGTCCGTCAACGAACCCGAACACAGTGTCATTTAGCGTCCCGCCGCCCACGTAATAGTGAGCCGGGGTCTCGCGATACTCGAGCTCGTGATGTGGTCCCAAGTCGTTCGAGCCACGATGATCGATGACGTCTTCAATGAACAGCACGCCAGGCGTACCCGGATGCGCGTCAATGTATCTCTTGGCTTGTTCATAACGAAGACTGCGACGCTCCGCTGTTTGTGGCGCGGGTCCATATACGTCCGCAAGAAACATAATGGTCGCGTCAATGGACCCCAACTCGGTAGTATCAGCCGGAACTGGGCTTGGAGCCTCTGGCGTTCCAAATGGCTCTTGGGCCGATTGATCATCAGCCTCACCTGCCGCGGCAGGTTGCTCCACCGCGGCAAGCAGGTGGGAATCTTGAGCATTGGCTTGAGCTTGAGCAAGAACGAGCATGCTACAAGCTACAAGTATCTTCCGCATTGGAGAGCCTCTGTTTTGGTGTGGTGCAGCCCAGGTCAACAAGCGCGGCAAACCGCACCAGTTGACCAGCTGGATCGACTATCGAGAGTTCTGAAGAAGTCCGGTTACGGGGGACGAAAATCACGAGCAGTGCGCTCGTGCCCCTTGACAGATGCATCACTGCATCGAGCGGCTGAACGAGCCGATCCAGCCGTGATGAGGGGGATCAATTCACTCGGCCTGTTCGACGATGTTGTCTTGCCAACGGTAGACAACGAAGCCGGGAGCCGAATTGTCTCCCTTGGCGTCGAATCGGACGACCCCGATCACCGTGTCAATTGGCTGCGAACGCAGCGTAGCTGCCACTTTCACAGAATCGAAAGTGCCCGCGCGTTTTGCGGCTTTCGCCCATGCCTGCACAGCAGCATAGGCGTAAAGCGAGTAACCTTCGGCAGATCGGTTGGAGGCCTTGAGCCGTGCCACGACGCTCGCCGCGTCAGCATTCTTGGTGGGATCCGTCATAAAGGTGAACAGTGTACCGTTTCCGGCTTTGCCCGCGATCATCGAAAAATCGTGGGTCATCAGAGGATCATTGGCCATCACGGTCATACCTGCACCTGCGTCTGAGGCCTGACGCACGATCAGCCCGATCTCATTGTAATAGCCACCGATGTAAGCAAGCTTGATTCCGTCCGCCTTCATCCTCGAAACCAGGGCCGTGTAGTCCTTCTCCCCGGCCACATAACTTTGTCGCTTCACATCCGACATCCCGAGCTCCCGAAGATGATTCGAGACGACATCGGCAATGCCTTTGCCAGCGGTGCTCTTGTCGTCGAGTACGGCAATCTTGGTGGTGGGGAAGTGCCGGCGGATATATTCGGCCGCCACGACGCCTTGCTGGTCGTCGCGACCGCAGATACGAAATACGGATTTTATGCCACGCTCTGTGAGCGCGGGATTGGTAGATCCCGGCGATATCTGAACAAGTTGCGCCTCGTCGTAAACATTGGACGCCGGTATCGACGAGGAAGAACAAAAGTGGCCAACGACCAACTTGACCTGATCTGATGCAAGCCGATTGGCGACGACGACCGCCTGCTTGGGATCGCATGCGTCGTCGGCGACGCTCAACACGACCTTCGTTCCTGGAAGGAGGCCTGACGCATTCAAATCATCGACCGCGGCAGCAGCTCCGTCTCGCATCTGCGCTCCCAGCGCAGCATTGCTTCCAGTCATCGGCCCTGCGACAGCAATATTGATGTCGGCCGCAGATGCAGCGGACATCAAAGCAAGGAGTTGAATCGCTGCGACAGAAATGGCGCGATGGATTGACATGATGAGCTCCCCATATGGGCTTGAGTTTGTTTACCTGGACTTATTTACTTTTGCTGAGGCGCGCACAACGACAGCCGTGGACGGAAGCTCTTGCTGGGAGCCGGTCTCCGCCAGGTGCTCGCGCGCGTGCCGCGGTGAGTGAAAGATTGGCGAACGATGCCCCAAGGATCCTTTCTTTCGACCGGCGCTCGGGCAGGGTCATAGGAAAGCCGGCTCGGACCACACTCGCGGTCGGCGCAAAGCAATCCGCGCTGATCAGACTCTGGTAGCCCCATAACGATCCTTCATTGCCTTGCGAACGTCGAGAATGCGCACCGTGGAAAAACAGGCGTGCGGGGCCAAGGGCAACCCATGCTCTTGAGAGCGTCCCCGCGCCAGCAGAGTCAATCTTACAATCTGACGTTACGTCCGATTCAAGCCCATTCGAGACACGCATCTCGAATGATCGTGAGTGGTTCTCGTGAAGGGAGCGACAGCGGAAGGATGATAGAAAGGCATAAAAGAGCCCTGAGCCGGAAACGCAGCATTCAAGGCCTGCGGTCGCCAATCCTTCAAATGAAGGACGCGACTGGATCGGCGGCCGCGCTACTGCCTGTCCTGCAGTGCGGCCATTGCGAGATCAAGGTACTGCATCAAGCTGTGGTTCCAGCCGGCCAGGTTGCGTGGCGTGCTCAGTCGCGCAAGGACTTTCAGCATGGTTGAGGCAGCCGGGTCAGGCCCCGCAATCTCTGTGATGAGCGCGCGCGCCTTGAGTGCCACGGCAGCGGCCCGCTCGCTACAAGGGTGCTCGCCGCGATCGACACAGTCGCGTAATTCATCGCGGATCTTTCGCCAGCGCTCTTCTCGCTCAACGCCGACCGCGCACGTGCATGGCGGAGGCTGGGGGCGTGCGTCAGCGCGCGAGGCCGCATTCAGAGCAGCAGGAAGCTCATGCACGCTGACTTGCGTCTCAGAGCCCGTCGTCATGTTGCGCAAACGATCCCGCAACTGAGTTGTGCGCGCGACCTGAAGTTCAATTTGCTCCAGATGCTTGCGCAAGAGGTCAGTAAGTGAAGTCTTACCCCCCATTGCGGTGCGAATATCGTTCAGTGAAAAGCCGAGCTCGCGCAGCGCACGAATCTGCGACACCCGCTGAATGCTTTCACGTTCGTACATTCGATGACCGCCGTCCGTACGTTCGGACGCACTGAGCAGACCCGTGTGCTCGTAGTGATGCAGCGTGCGTACCGTGACCCCGGTCGCCTCCGCAAGTTCTCCAATGCGCCATCGACGCCGTCGTGGTGTAGCTTTGATCATGATGTTCAATTGGAAGCCTACAACCTGACGTCACGTGAGAATCAAGCTACTTGAATCAGCTGGTTGAACAGTCGTCTCTTCTGGCGCAAGCAAGCGGACTCTCCTCCGGTCGCCGCTCAACCGAGTGGGCGGATGGAAGGGCGTCGAGCAAGAGCATAAGGGACGCCAAGCCGGACTGGCTTGCTGCTGTACGCTCCAGAACAAGTTTGGCGATTGTGATCCGGTTGTCAGGCGTTCGCATGCATTCCGGCAGCGACGCGATGACTTTATCAAATATCGCGCCGAGGACCGTGAGATCTTCCGGATCGTAGACACCACTAGACTCCACCAACATTCGGCTCCGTGTTTGTGATCGTGTTAGGTGGCCGAGGCGCTTGACTGCGCCGTTGGGCGAAAAGACGACGGATCGGCAACGTTCATCGAGGAAGCAGCGATAAGCGCTCAAGTGACGCGGTTGTGCAACAGCGACCGACGTTGCCTTGCCTGAAAGCCAGGCAGCCGATGCCAAGCGAATCTCGACAATCGAATGCTCTGCGAAATCACAGCGGACTGGTGCGCGAAACTGACGGCGAACTGTTCGAGTCAGAGCATCGCGGCGCCTGAACGATCACCGCGAGGGATGGGCGGAGATACGGCAGGAATAGAGATGGCGCGGCGATCGCAACTGAGAACGGCCGAGGAGAGCGGCTTACTTGCGGTGCGTCATTGAGAGGCCACCGTTCTTTTGCGCTGGCGGCCAAGGACTGTCGAACTATCATTCCCGTGTTCGTGCGGATACGCGAGCCAGACGACCGGCTGAGATCTGCGCGGTGGTGAGTTCAGGGCGGACACCTGCTCGCGCAGGCGCGAGGCGGTTTCTGCATGGTCTGGAACGGGATCAACTTGCACGTCCGTGCATCCCTTGGCGTGTTCGACATGTGCAGCAGCCGCACATTGCGCCTTGCCAATCGCGCCAACTGATTCGCGATTTCGTCTTCGATCGACATCGATCAGGACGGCCAGAGACCAAAGACATGTTGGCTCCATTACTAGGACGATCGCAAGCGACACATCGCATGTCGATGAAAACGACGGGAGTGCGCGGCTACCACCAAAGTGATGCGTCGTCAAATTTTCGCGGCGACAGAGTGAGGTTGACGCAACACACTTGGCGACATCAGCGGCCCGAGTGTGCTGCATCTGCTCAGCCCTTCGCTATTGGCTCGGCGTCATGCGCCGGCTCTGATGGCGGGGTCAGAACAGTTGAACGCGAAGATGCAACAAAAGAACATTTTGCTTCTTCTGCCGCCATTCACTAGTAGGTTGCTTTCAGTTCACATCTGAATTGTGCAACAGTGGTCTATTCACTTGAAGGACGAAAAGGCCTTGCGAGTTGATGCGGCGGCGCGCGCCAAAGGCATGCGCGAGGCCTGCTCCAACAATAGGGTCCGCATCCAGATGCTTGCCGGATCGGTGTTGCGAAGGGCCGGCCATTGGACCGCCTCGGTGAAAGACGGGACTGGCAGTGGAAGATCGACGATCCGCAGGGGAGTCGTCTTTCCGAAATGCCTGGCCAGCAACGAGGGCATCGTGCCTATCCGACCAGTGCCCAAGAGCATGGGCGGAATCATGCTGAAGCTCTGCACGACAACCTCGAGGCGTCGCTTGAAACCGTGCTCAATCAAGAACCATTCCTCGATCGGAGGCCTCCGCGTGCGCCCGAATTTGGCTGCTACGTGTCCCATCGACATGTATTTCTCGAACGTCAGCTTGCGTGAGAGCTGCTTGTTGGTCCGGCACCCCACGCATACGAGTTTCTCCTCGAACAGCGCCGCTCTTGGATGGGAGCGCGACATGTACATTTCCGGCAAGACAAGGAAGTCGATCTCACCGCGCTGGAGAAGCTCATCGGGGTCGTCGGCGAGGGGCAGAAAGTCCAACGCGACGCCCGGAGCCTCTCGTGCGAGCCTCTCCACGATCGCCTGAAAAAACACGATCATGACGAAGTCTGAAACGCCGATCCTGAACCGGCGATCCGATAAAGCTGGGTTGAACGCATCCCGCGAAATAATGGAGAGCTGGATGTGCAGCAGGGCTTCGCGAATTGGGCCAGCGAGTGCTTCCGCGCGTGGGGTCGGCACGAGTTCTCGGCCCCTCATCGCAAATAGTTCGTCGCGAAAGTAGAATCGCAAACGGCCAACCGCCGCGCTCATGGCCGGCTGGCTCAGATTGATTCTGCGCAGCCGCGGTGAGGTTGCGCTCCGTCATCAGAGCGTCGAGCGCCACGAGAAGGTTCAGATCGAGCCCTTTGAAACGCATGGCGGGAAGTATCCAATCCGTGGATGTCTACCATAGAAACAATCGATTTTACCGATTGATGCAGTGCGAGATATCAAAATCGCGGATCGGAGTCAGGCGTACCACAATGATTATTGATCGTTGCCCCAGCCCCGTGAGGGATCTTCTAGCGTCCTCTAAGCATCCACCGCGGCGCATGTCCATCGCGACCCCGCCATTGCTCGGTTCGCGTACGGTTGGCAAGCGTGCTGGCGACGCGTCCAAGCGGATCGAAGGCGATCTGCCCAAAGCGCTGCTGGAACATCTGCGCGATCTCATGCGGACGGCGCCGCTCCTCAATGTTCTCTCCATCGTGAACGCGGCTCCGGGCACTGGGCAAGGCGCGCCGACGTGTCACGTTGGCTCATGACTGCGCCGGGTGAGAATGAAAAACTCGCGTGCATAAAATGCCAGATCAGATCTCGAACGTCACCACGGGGACCACAATGAACATTGCTATATCCAACGATACAGGAGTGTTCTCCACGCACTCCAAAGTGCGGTGGAGGGTGTGCTGGGAAAACGAGTTGGAGCTTGCCGAACACATCGAACTGTCCGAGTTCTTTCGCAAGACATACGGGCCGACCGGTGAATTCAACGCAAAGCCGTTCGAAGGGGGACGAAGCTGGGCCGGCGCGAGGCCTGAGCTTCGTGTCATCGGCTATGATGCACATGGCATAGCCGCTCACATCAGCGCACTGCGCCGCTTCATCAAAGTCGGAGAGGTCGACCTGCTCGTGGCCGAGCTGGGATTGTATGGCGTACGTCCGGATCTGGAGGGGCTAGGGATCACGCACTCGATGCGGGTGATGTATCCGCTGCTGCAGCAGCTCGGTGTTCCGTTTGGCTTTGGCGCTGTACGGCCGGCACTACAGAAGCATGTGACCAAGCTGGTCGGCCGTCAGGGTCTCGCAACGATTTTGCCGGGAGTGAGCGTGCGCTCAACTCGGCCGGATATTTATCTGGACCTGCCGCCGACCCGTACCGACCACGATTTGGTGGTTCTGGTCTTCCCAATCGGACGTCCGATAAGCGAATGGCCGGCCGGGACCATGATTGATCGGAACGGGCCAGAGCTGTGACCGCTCTCGGCGGCTTGTCGGAAGCGCGAAGCGAGCACGTGTGCGCCACCGGAGATCGTAACGTTTACCTGACCTTTGACGACGGTCCTGATCCACGCTGGACGGCTTCCATCCTTGACGTTCTCGCGGGGCACGGAGTGCCGGCGACGTTCTTCGTGATCGGGGCGTGCGCGGCAGCTTACCCGAAGCTGATCCAACGAATAATCGCAGAAGGGCATGAAGTCGGAAACCACACGATGACCCATCCCGATCTCTCCAGGTGCGAACCAGCTGAGGTGGAACATGAGATTCAGTCGGCAAGCGACGTCATCAGGGCAGTTTGTCCCGAGGCGCCACTGCGGCACATACGTGCTCCGTATGGCATCTGGACTGACCAAGTACGCGCGATATCAACCAAAGCCGGACTGATCCCCTTGCACTGGTCAGTAGACCCGAGAGACTGGTCTCGTCCCGGTGTTCCGGCGATCGTTGACGCAGTGCTGACGTCGGTCCGGCCTGGTGCTGTTGTGCTCTTGCACGACGGATGTCCTCCCGGCGAGCGCGAGCAAGCCGTCGATTGCGGTCGCGATCAGACCGTCGAGGCGCTTTCCCGGCTGATTCCGGCATTGGGCGAGCAAGGGTTCGCCATCTGCTCACTTCCTCAATCCCATTGAAAAAAAGAGACGTCCCCCCATGAGTTTGCTTGCCACAACAAGCCTTGTCGCCGTGTCGTCCTACGCCCTGCTGTCCGCGATCTACAGGAGCATGCAGACGCTCAACGCGCTCCGAACACAGGTTCCGTCCCCGACTGACTACGCGTCAGAGACCGGCCCGCTGCCGAGCGTCGATGTGATCGTGCCCTGCTTTAACGAGGACCCGCGCACGCTGTCGGCGTGCCTCGAGTCGATCGCAAGCCAAGACTACGAAGGGCAGGTGCGGGTATATGTGGTCGATGATGGCTCGGACAATCGTAGATACCTGTGGCCCGTGCAGGACGCCTATGCAGATGATCCACGGTTCAACTTCATGTGGCTGGGAAAGAATATTGGCAAGCGCAAAGCGCAAATTGCAGCGCTGCACCGCTCGTCCGGCGATCTGGTTCTCAACGTCGATTCCGATACGACAATCGCCATCGACGTCGTGACCAAGCTTGTACGGAAGATGCAAGATCCAGCGGTTGGCGCTGTTATGGGGCAGCTCACAGCCAGCAATCGAAGCGGCTCTTGGTTGACCAGGCTGATCGATATGGAGTACTGGCTAGCCTGTAATGAAGAGCGTTTGGCGGAAGCTCGCTTCGGAGCGGTCTTGTGTTGCTGTGGCCCGTGCGCCATGTATCGCCGAACGGCGCTCGATTTGGTTCTCCACGAGTACGAGACGCAGTATTTTCGAGGAAAGCCAAGCGACTTCGGCGAGGACCGCCATCTCACGATCCTGATGCTCGCGGCCGGATTTCGAACTGAGTACGTTCCTGACGCGATCGCAGCAACCGTCGTTCCGGATAGGCTGGTGCCATATCTGCGTCAACAATTGCGGTGGGCACGCAGTACCTTCCGGGACACGGGGCTTGCGCTACCCCTGCTGCCAAGGCTCGACTTCTACATCACGCTGGACATTGTCGGGCAGAACCTCCTTCCGCTGCTGCTCGGCGTTTCAATACTGACCGCGCTTGCGCAAATCGCAGTTACGAGCGAGTTGCCGTGGCCGACAATACTGATCATCGCGTCCATGACCATGGTTCGCTGCAGCCTGGCAGCATTTCGTGCCCGACAGCTTCGCTTTCTCGCTTTCGCTCTGCACAAGCCGATCAGCATGTTCTTGTTACTTCCTGTGAAGGCATATGCGCTGTGTACATTGAGCAATAGCGATTGGTTGTCGCGCAAGGCCGCCAATATGCCGGACTCAGGTGAAGGCCAGGCCAGCACGCTGAGGCAGAGCGCCAGGTTAGATGCCGCAGGCCATTCGGGTATTGCACCGTCTATGGGCGAAACGGCTACACGTGCACATGCTTTTGACGTTGACGGTACCTGACAGGCCTGGAGGCGAGGCGGAACTGTGCGCGTCAAGGAGGTGAGAAGCTCGTGAGCCTAGATAAGAACTATCAGTTGCTAGAGCGAGAATTGGTCGCAGATGACCCGTGGCGTCTGGACGCGAATCCGTTCGAGCGGGAGCGATACACGCAAATGCTTCGGATGTCGCTCTCCCGCCAAAGCATCACAAGCGCGTTGGAAGTCGGGTGCGCTGCCGGCGCATTCACCGAGATGCTCGCGCCTCACTGCAAACGGCTCACGGTCGTCGACGTCGTGCCGCAGGCCATTAGCCGCGCACGTCGCCGGACGGAGAGATGGTCACATATCGGCTGGAAAGTCGCCGACCTCCAACATTTCTCGCCACCAGAGCGGTTCGACCTTATTGTGGTAGCAGAAGTCCTCTATTACCTCAGCGACACGCTGGAGATGCGCGCAGCCGTCGACAACTTGGTCGGAATGCTCGCGCCAGACGGGCTTGTGATTTTCGGATCGGCGCGCGACCACATCTGCCGACGTTGGGGTCACGTGGCCGGTGCAGAGACGGTCATCGCCATGCTGAATGAAGCGCTGGTCGAGGTCGAGCGTGTCCAATGCAAAGGTGAGTCGGATAACGAAGATTGCTTGATCGCCAGCTTTCGGAGACCGGCTGCATAAGCAATCCGGTTTGCAGGCTGACATATCCATGTCAGAGTTCTCGTATCGCAGACGGATGCCTTGCAATTGTTGAAGGCGAGATCAGCGGGCTGGCCGCGCCGAGAAATTGGTAGCAGAAGGAATAGAAAAAATGCTCGGCGGCGTCGAAGCAGCGCCAATCGCAAGGCGGACAATCCCGATGGAGCCGGCGCCGGTCACGCCGGCTGACAGGGGGGCCGAGCGCGTGTCGAACGTGGCGATCGATTTCACGGCCGTGAAAAAGTCGTATGGCGAGAAGGTGGTCGTCGACCAGCTGTCGTTCACGGTTTCGTCGGGAGAGTGCTTCGGCCTGTTGGGGCCGAACGGCGCCGGAAAGAGCACGATTGCGCGTATGATTCTCGGGATGTCCACGCCCGAGGCTGGCAAGATAACTGTGCTCGGCGAGAAAGTGCCGGCCCGCGCTCGATTGGCGCGCAAACGCATCGGCGTCGTTCCACAAGCTGACAATCTTGATCTCGAGTTCACCGTACGCGAAAACCTGCTGGTGTTCGGGCGCTATTTCGGGATGACAGCAAAGGATGTCGAGAAGGTCACGCCGTCCCTTCTCGAGTTTGCCCGCCTTGAGAGCAAGGCGAACGCGCGGGTGACCGAACTATCCGGTGGCATGAAGCGGCGTCTTACGCTGGCGCGGGCGCTCATCAACGATCCGGAGATCCTTATCTTGGATGAGCCGACCACCGGGCTCGATCCGCATGCGCGGCATTTGATTTGGGAGCGGCTGCGGGCGCTGCTGTCGCGCGGCAAGACCATCCTTTTGACGACGCACTTCATGGAGGAGGCGGAGCGATTGTGCGACCGCCTGTGCGTCCTCGAGGCAGGACGCAAGATCGCCGAAGGGCCGCCACACACATTGATCGACGAACAGATCGGTTGCCCGGTCATTGAGGTTTACGGTGGTGACCCGAACGAGCTCTCCGCTCTCGTCAAGCCGCTCGCTCAACGTACCGAAATCAGCGGCGAGACGCTCTTTTGCTATGCGCCGGATCCAGAGCAGGTGCTCGCGCGGCTGCGTGGGCGGACCGGTCTTCGTCTGCTTCAGCGGCCACCGAACCTAGAGGATGTCTTCTTACGGTTGACCGGACGGGAGATGAGGGACTGAATGATGTGGGAGCAGTATGCGGCCGCTCTGCCCGCCAATGCGTGGAACTGGAGCGCCGTATGGCGCCGGAATTACATGGCTTGGCGCAAAGCGGCGCTGGCATCGCTTCTTGGCAACCTCGCTGAGCCCATGAGCGCCTTGTTCGGTCTCGGCTTCGGCCTGGGACTGATGATCGGCCAAGTCGATGGCATTTCATACGTGGCCTTTCTGGCAGCTGGGATGGTCGCGACAAGCGCGATGATTTCCGCGACCTTTGAAACCGTCTATGGCGCCTTCGCTCGGATGAACGCCCAGCGCACCTGGGATGCGATCCTTTGCACGGAGCTCACGCTTGGCGACGTCGTTCTCGGTGAATTGGCGTGGGCTGCGACAAAGGCCGTTCTGGCAGGAACAGGAATTACGATTGTCGCCGCCGCGCTGGGCTATGCGGCATGGCCGTCTATCCCTTACGCGCTGCCAGCCATTGCGCTCACTGGTGTTGCCTTCGCCAGCCTCGCCATGGTCGTGATAGCGCTCGCGCCCAGTTACGACTACTTCGTGTTCTATCAGACCCTCTTTCTCACACCCATGATGTACCTCTGCGGGGCGATCTTTCCCGTAGCCCAACTGCCTGTCGCGCTGCAGCGCGTAGCAGAGGCGTTGCCGCTAGCGCATTCGATTGACCTCATTCGGCCGGCAATGCTGGACCGGGACGCCGGCAGCATCGGCCTGCATGTGGGCGTACTTTGCATATACACTGTCGTCGCGTTCGTCGTATCGGCTTTGCTGCTTCGTCGCCGGCTGATGCGTTGAACAAACGCCAAACATAGTGTGAATCGGTTCTGCGGAAAAGTCACGGAGGCCGGCGGCAAGGATGCTCTTATATCCGCTTTATGGAACGATAGTATCACGTGTGGCCTGACCTTGCCTCATTGGTAGGGGTCGAACTGTCTCGACCTTGTCAATCAGGAGCTGTCGCAATGTTGAAATCCGAACGATCGCCTGAGCCATTCGTCATCCTCGCGATGCCGAGGACCGGCACCCATTATCTGGAAGAATTGCTCAATGAACATCCAAACGTGGTGAGCAATGGGGAATTGCTCAATGAGTTTGATCCAAATTGGCCCGACAAGGCGCGGCTCCTAGGTAGCGATCGTGAGCTTCTGGAGTGTGCCTACTTGCGCTATCCAGCACGGAGCGACAAAAACGATGTGACGCATGTTGGCTGCAAGATCAACGAGCCGCAGTTTCATCACCGTCCGGGGATGATGGCTGAGCTGGCCGGTTGGCCGCGCCTTAAGGTCGTCGTGTGTCGTCGAAATCCGCTGGAATCTCTCCGCTCACTCGTGCAGGCGAGGCAAACCGGTGAATGGTTGAAATACGACTCTGACAGCGACGGCAAGCCACCGCCGCTCGTCAGCCTAAGCCTCAGCACCTGCGAAACCTACTTCAAGGCCACCGCTGAGTTCCACGACAGGATCAGGCAGTCGTTCGCCTCGTCCAATATCCTTGAGCTCAAGTATGAGAGGCTTCTTCGCGAGCCGCGCCTGTGCTTGGAGCGGGTTTGGGAATTCCTCGGCCTTCCTGTGCGGCCTGTTTCCGGTCGCCTCAAGCTGCAGCGCCAGGAAGTGCGACCGCTAGACCAAACCGTAGAGAACTTTGATCAGTTGCGTCGCGAATTCAAAGAAGGACCTTACGCCAAGTACTTTGAGGCTGTTGACGCCTGAGAATTGCTCTATGCCGGGGCGCCTGCGTTCAAATGCCCCCTGGTGGAGGCAAGAGCAGCGCTATGAACGGTTGGGGTTACCCGCGAGCAGGCATCTCGAATTGGCATGCGTCATTGGATGGCCGCATGGTTGCTGATGACTGCTCGAGGATGAGCCGCGTGCGGCGGCGTTCAACATCGGCAGGACCTTCACTCGCGCTTGCAGCCCAGATCTACTGAGCGAAGTTGTGCGCAGCTGTGCGCGAAGGAAGAAGGTCCTGTGGCGCGGTCCCCGCGGTGCCGCTGTCGGAAAGCCAACGGACTTGGTGTCTCGAACTCGCCAAGCAGGTCGCAAACCACAGGACTTAGCTTCGCAAAACGCGTGAATCACTCTGTCGGTAGAGATGGCCCAATTCCTGCACCAAGAAGGTTGAGCGTAACCTGATAGGAGGCGTGTTTGAGGGCCGATCTGCCGAACAAAGATGCGGTCGCCAGACCAATGTCGGTTGACAACGAGCGCAGTTCCAAACCCGATAAGGCCCGCGCCCGGCGGAGAGAACGAAAGACGCTGCTGCTGACCGGAGCATCGCGTGGCATAGGTTACGCCACCGGAAAGCTGTTTTCGGACGCCGGCTGGCGTATCATTTCTTGTGCGCGCCAGCCGATCGATGCCCGGCGATGCCCTTGGGAGGGCGCATCCAATGGTCATGTCCAGCTCGACCTCAGCGACCATCGCTTGCTGCCGCGCGCCATCGCGGACGTCAAAGAGCGCCTCGCGGGCGCGCCGTTGCACGCCCTGATCAACAATGCAGCGATGTCACCGAAGACGTCGAGCGGCGCACGACTAACATCGTTGGCGACCTCGATCGAGACCTGGATGGATGTATTCCATCTCAATTTGGTGGCTCCAATTCTGCTAGCGCAAGGGCTCTTTGCCGAATTGAAAGCCGCGTCCGGATCAATCGTCAACGTGACTTCAATTGCAGGCTCCCGGGTGCACCCCTTCGCCGGCAGCGCATACGCGACTTCGAAAGCCGCTCTTGCGTGTCTCACACGCGAGATGGCTCACGACTATGCGCCGCATGGAATTCGTGTGAATGCGATCGCCCCGGGCGAGATCAAGACGGACATTTTGTCACCAGATACGGAAGCACGGGTCGTACCGAACATTCCGCTGCGCCGGGTGGGGACCCCTGAAGAGGTCGCTAAACTCATCTTCTTCCTGTGTTCGGATGACGCCAGTTATATTACCGGCGTGGAAGTGCCGATCAATGGTGGCCAACACCTCTGATCGGCCGAAGATGGAGCGATACGTGCACGACACAAGCGTTGTCTCCCTGGCCGGCACCTGCGACCGTCAATCGAAACGGCAAAGAAGAGGCAGATCAAGGAATTCAGGCCAGAAATCTGGTCACGAGATCCGCTGTGCCGGACCAAGGTGCAAGACATTTGCGCTTGCTCTTGCGGTCGCGTTGCCGAACAGCGCCGTTTGCGATCAGGAGCCCGTCAAGGCAAAGCCTGCGGGTTCAGATGCAAATCGGCTCCGGTCATTCATCGCAACACCTTGGACGATCGAAAGACTTCGTTGCAATGTATCATGGTGCCAATGAGCACGATCAAAACCGTCTGTGTCTATTGCGGCTCCGGTCGCGGAACCAATCCCCACTTCACCGAAGGTGCCAAGGCATTCGGCAAGGCGCTCGCCGAGAACGGCATCCGCCTGGTCTATGGCGGCGGCTCGCTTGGCCTGATGGGCTCGGTTGCGACCTCCGTGTTGGATCACGGCGGCATCGTCACCGGCATCATTCCCGAATTCCTGCGGAAGCGCGAGAAAGCACTGGCTCGGGTGCAGGAGATGATCGTCACCCCCGACATGCACGAGCGCAAGCGGCTGATGTTCGAGCGCTCCGACGCTTTCGTGGCGCTGCCGGGCGGCGTGGGCACCCTGGAGGAGTTGGTCGAGCAACTGACCTGGAAGCAGCTTGGCCGTCACGCCAAGCCCGTGCTGCTCGCCAATATCGACAATTTCTGGGATCCACTGTTCTTGTTGCTGTCGCACATGCGCCAGACCGAGTTCATCCGCGTCGGCTTTTCGGTCGATATCCTCAAGGCCGATCGCGTCGAGGATATTCTGCCGAAGCTGAAATCGGCGGCGGCCCAGATCGCCGAGGCGGAAAAGCAGCTCGCCCCGGAGATCGCGCGGAAGCTCTAGAAGATTATTCAGCCGGAAACGTCACCGCCGCGATCCGGTTGCATCAGGATCGACGACGAAGGCTGCGTAGTAATGCACGCGGCCATGCGGACGGATGCCCGGCGCGCCATTGGATGCGCCGCCGCTCGCAAGCGCTGTGGCATGAAACGCGTCGACCTCGCCTGTTGTTTTCGCCCGCAGGCAGATGTGCACGCCCTCGGTGCTGGTACTCGGAGCCAAATGCGCGCGTATCGCAAGCGGAGTGGCCTTCGGCTGCGCCGTACTTCAGCCGGTTTGTGAGGACGCGCCGTCATTCGTCTTCCTGCCTAGCAGCTTTCCGGTCTTGCGATCTACAAAGTGCAGCCGGGAACAGGCGGGGCAAAAGACGCCTTGAAACTGGTGTTCGGCCGCTTCGTCGTCCATTAGCCGATGCTGAACCATAACTCGTGTGATCGGACAGAGGAAAGTGATGGTGCGCATATCTGCCTCTTGCTGCTGCGCTCGGATGAACAGAAAAACGGCCCGGCGGTGCGCGACCTCGCAACCCGCGCAGATCCAGGCTTGCCATTCGGGATCAATCCAAATTACGACACCTGAACCGGGGCCGCCTTGTTCTCGCGCAAAACGCCATCACTCATGTTTTAGATCGATGATCAATTTGTCGATTGGCGCGGCAAATGTCTCGCACGATCTTCTTCAGTCGGAGTGAACCGAATTCCAAGGTGCTGCGGCATCTTGATGGAGTACGGCATAAACAGGGATAGCGGTCGGTCAGGAGCGGTCTTCTGACGAAGCGTGCTTCAGGAGCTGTAAGCGCTGCCGAACGGTCCGAAAACAAGTCGGTTTGGACATCGCGTGCGCTCGTTGCAAGCTTCAGCGACGTGCTGCATCAACATGGTCACCGCCCGCGAGCCAATTGAGTCCGGATGCCGAATATGCGGGAACTTGCGCCTTTGACGTTAGAGAGCGCAAGCAGGAGCTGCTGCATGATCGTTCAGGGGAGTTGCGCTCTCGGCAGTTTCCGTATGCAGCCCGGGTCGACCAACCGCATCGACGCAGCTGGTGCCTTGATCGCACCCATGGGGATGGGCTTGGCTCGATCGCGTCTAGTGTCCTGAACCAGAAGTTCGCAAGCTTGCGTCTTGCTTTGCCGGGGCATTGTAACGGCAGAAGCGCTCGATGGAAGCAAGGATGTCATCGGCGGATTTGGTCCATCGGAACGGTTTGGGATCGGCGTTGTGTCGTTCGATGAATGAGGAGATGTCTGCCCTGAGGGCAGCTACGCTGCGATAGACGCCACGCCTGATCTTCTTGTCGGTGAGGAGCGCGAAGAAGCGCTCCACCTGGTTGAGCCATGACGAACTGGTCGGGGTCAGGTGCACGTGCCAGCGTGGCCGTTTTACCAGCCATCTCTGGATCAACGGCGTCTTGTGCGTGGCGTAATTGTCCATGACCAGGTGAACGTCGAGCTCGGCCGGCACGCTTGCTTCGATCTCGTCGAGGAACCTGCGGAATTCGGCGGCGCGATGGCGCCCGTAGCACTTGCCAATGACTCGTCCGGTCGCAATATCGAGGGCGGCGAACAGAGATGTGGTGCCATGCCTTTTGTAGTCATGGCTCCTTCGGGCCGCTTGGCCGGGGCGCATCGGCAGCATCGGCTGGCTACGGTCCAGCGCCTGGATTTGTGACTTCTCGTCCACGCAGAGAACGATGGCGCGCTCCGGCGGCGAGACATAAAGTCCCACGACATCGCGCACCTTAGCCACGAAGTTTGGATCACTCGAGAGTTTGAACGTCTCCATCCGATGGGGCTGCAGTCCAAAGGCCCGCCAAACACGTTGCACCGTTGACACCGACAATCCGCTGGCCTTCGCCATGCCACGGGAACTCCAATGTGTGGCGTCCTCTGGAAGGCTCTCAAGCGTCTTCACGATCACGGCTTCAACGCGGGCGTCGTCAATCGTGCGTGGCGCCCCCGAGCGCGGCTCGTCATGCAGCCCGTCCACGCGCCGCTCCACAAAACGCCGACGCCATTTGCCTACCGTCGACCGGTCCAAGCCCAGCTTGGCCGCCACTTCTTTGTTCTGACCGCCTTCCGCGCAGGCCAGCACGATCCGGGCTCTCAGAGCCAGCGCCTGCGCCGTCTTCCGCCGCATCGCCAGCGACGTCAGTTCGGCACGCTCATCATCGCTCAGTATCAGGGGAGCAAGTTGCCCGATCGCCATCGCAGACTCCCTCGCTGTTTGCCTCCATTCTGGCACAGCGACGCGAATCTCCTGCGAATCTATGATTGCGAACTTGTGACTCGGGACACTAGCTGCGAGTCGTACTGGGAACGGCATTGCCACCTGCACGAGGCAATCCTTGGAACCAACGGTGTGCTTGTGGAACGCACATGGGCTTTGTGGCGCTGAGGGGCGTGTTGTTGAGCTCGAAAGTGGCATTCGCTGATATCTCGATCCATCGAGTGTGCCTGCTCGTGTAGGCCAGCGGGAGCGCGGCCAGATGGCCGCGAGCCCGCGGATGGCTTGGCGCTTACGAGAACGTGGCGAAGAGCAATAGCGCGCCCCAAAGCATCAAGGTGAGGGCAAGGGCCGCGAGCGGCCACCGGCTCCGGGTCCTCAGGGGCTTCGAGGCACCAGACGAAAAATAGCCATCGCCCTCATTCAGCTGTAGTCTTGGTGTGCGCCAGTGCATGATTCATCTCCTATTCTGTGTGTTTCAATTGTCGGTCGAAGGTCCGAACTCGTGGCCAAAGCGAACGCGGCCCGCTACGACTCACCACGATGCTGGTGTTGATAAGCTCCGATCATCAGCCGTCATATGTCCGCCGATAAGGGTTCATGCGGCGCAGCGTGGTTCTCGGATTCGATTTGTCGCCCGAGAGTGCCGCTCGTCTCGGCGCTGTAGGTGTCTTCGTCGGCTCGTTCCCGCTTCTGCCCTGGTCATCGCGCTCTGCCAAACAATCAGGCTTTTGAAGCAGCAGGCAGGAACTGAATTCGGCTCACTTCAGAGACTGGATCATCACGGAGCGGGGGGGCGCCTTGGCTGAACTCAGCTGTGGACCGAGATGATGTTCTCGCCAGGCAGCCTGCGGCGCGCTGCTAGATCAATGGAGGATCACTTTGACTGCTTCGAGAACGTCTCACAGCTCAGCATGGCATTGGAGACACTCTACCTGGTCGGATCCAGCTCCATTCGTCGGAATTGCTTCAGTGGACAAGCTCGCCTTGCATCGCTCGCGCGCCATTTAAAAAGTGGATGTAGCGGCCGGTTCGGCGATCCATGGTCAGTTGAGTTCCTATCGGTGATTCGTTTACATTGCCGACGGCTGATGAGCCCGCGAGGGGTCATAGTCAGCGAAGCTGACCGCCAGCTGACGGACGTGAGGGGTTGTGCGAGCGAGACCGCTTTAGGCGGGCCCGTGCTAAGAGTCCCGGGAATGTACTCTTCTTTCGCGCGCGTAGCTGCCGTCTCGGCGCAGAATTGAGGACGCGCGTCCTCTTGCGCGCAAAAATCGTTTCATCGCTTCTGCGGGTGATGATGCAGGAGAATGTCCGCGCGCCTGTTGATCCGAGCTCTGCAGTCCGTTGTCGGCAGCGTGGCCATGGGGATTGGCGCGGCCTATCCTGGAGACTGTGTTCAGTTCGATTCAACCGTTACCCACAGACTGACGATCCTCCCGTCGGAGGTTTGCGTCCGCACCCATGGTCATTGTCTTGAGGCAGATTTGGGGCTGACGCTGGATAGGTCCCCTCCGGTCGGAAGCGAGCAAGGCCGAATTTGAGCACGAGCGCATCGTGACCGCCGAGCACGCTGAACTCGCATGAAGATGGCGAGCAAAAGCGCGCGATGCACGCCGCGACCTTGAGGCTCGTAAAAGTTTTCCGTCAGTTTAACACTGTTGAATCTCCGGGAGGAAGAAACCTGCTAGGAGGGGACTTTCCGCTGGGGGCTTCCCAATGTTGAATACGGCTACCACCGCGCTCTTGCGCGCGGTCCTGGAAGAGGTCTGCGAGGGCGTGTCCCGTCACGAGACCGGCGCCCGCACCCATGTGGCGTCCAAAATTCTAGAAGCCGCCACCAAGGGGGAAACGTCGCCCGACAGTCTGCGGCAGGTCGGCCACGAAGCTCTGTCGCATGCGCCGACGATGTGGCGATAATCGCGAGGCGGTGACCTCGAGGTCACATAGTGCCTGGCAGTGCTGGTGAGCTATCCGGACGGATTGGCCGCGATGGCGGGCCTCACGCGTACCATGATGGTCCTGGCGACCAGCGGCCAGGATTGGGCCGAACGCACCAGACGACTAGTATGGAAGCTCGTCGTAGTGATTCAACGCCGGCGGCCGAAAATCTCAACCTGATTGCTCCAAAGTTTTGCCCATCGCAGCTTGCGGCGTTGACGCACCACGGTCGGCGCGTACGCCGTGAGCGCCGGCGCGTCGCCCGCGAACAGGGCGAACGCTTTCTGACGGTGCTGAATTTGCCCAGATAGTCAGAACGCCGTCGGCCTGGAAAAGTCATTTGCGCCCGCAGTCCCAACGCGAGGGAAGCCCGCGGTCGTCCGCTCACCTTCAAACCCCAGCTTGAAATCGAGGCGATCCAACTGAGCGCAAATGCGCCGCCTCCTGAATGGGCTGATCCTGACACCACTGCCGGCCGGTGCGGATCACTGATAGCCAACGTCACGCGGTTTGCATTGGCGCGTCTCCTGCCGAAACGACCATGCTCTATCCATCAGGTCAGCAAGGAAACGCCCGCTCCGCACCATCCCCTCTAGTCACGAGACCCTATATTTCACGCAAACGGGCTAAAAGTTATGGATTTTCGTAGAAAATTTCGATTTTTCATGCCAATTGCCTCACCGGCAAGCTCGGCTGCCACGACCCGCAAATATCGTTTTTCAGAGCCTATCACGACTTTTCACGGCTCAAGGCTACCCGAACGCGCCACACCGGTGGGATACGCGGCGCTGATCGACGCCGTCGGCTTGAAAGTTCCGATGCCGCGCACGCTATCCGCCGTCGGCCCGCGCCATAAGACGTACCAGCAAGACGGTTGGCACATTACACGCCACGCCACGCGCCGCCGGCCAGCCTTGAAGGACATCTGACCTTCGCTCTCAAATACGAAGGGCTGGACCTGCTGGTCTCAAAGCCCTGTTTCAGGCAACCGGACCAGAGCCGATCGAGGCCATGGTCAGGGGCACCCCGACCGGCACCTATGCCCGACGGAGCTGGTTTCTGTACGAGTGGCTGCTCGGCAAGACCCTCGATCTGCCGGCTGCAGAGAAGGGCACTTACGTGCAGGTTGTCGATCCCGATCTGCAATGGACAGCAGCCGCGGTTACCTCCACGCGTCACCGCGTCAAAAGCAATTTGCCTGGGACGCCGTCCTTCTGCCCGATGATCTTCCGGACAGAGACCTTACGTGAATTCACCAAACGCAACCTGCCGGCGCGCGCACGTGAGGTTATTGCCGACTTGCCCGCCGACGTGCTGGCGCGCACGGCCGCCTTCCTGCTGCTAAAGGACTCGCGCTCAAGCTTTGAGATCGAAGGCGAGCATCCGCCGCAGGAGCGTATTCAACGCTGGGGTAGAGCCATTGACGAAGCCGGGCGCAAGCCGATCGACCTCGACGAACTGCTGCGCCTGCAACGCATCGTCATCGGCGACGATCGCTTTGTGCTGCTGGGCCTGCGCAACGAGGGGAGCTTTGTGGGCGACCGGGACCGCGACTCCGGCGCGCCATTGCCGGACCATTTCAGCGCAAGGCACGAGGACCTGCCGTCCTTGATCGAGGGGCTCGTCGCGTTCGACCGCAAGGCAGCGCCGGATCTGGACGCGGTCCTTGCCGCCGCAGTCCTCGCCTTCGGGTTTATCTATATCTACCCATTCGCGGACGGCAACGGCCGGCTGCACCGATATCTGATCCATCATATTCTGGCGGAATGCGGCTTAAATCCGCCGGGCATGGTGTTTCCAGTCTCCGCCGCTATCCTGGATTGCATTAACGATTACCGGCGCACTCTTGAAAGCTATTCGGCCCGCCTGCTGCCCTTCATCAAATGGGAGCCGACAGACAAAGGGAATGTTCGGGTCCTCAATGAGACGGCCGATTTCTATCGTTTTTTCGACGCCACGCCTCACGCCGAATTCCTCTATGAATGCGTGGCAAGGACGATCGACGTCGATTTGCCGGCGGAAGCCAGATATCTGCAAGCTTACGACACCTTCAGTCGTAGCGTGACGGAGATCGTCGGCATGCCGGACGGCACCGTCGACCTGTTGTTTCGCTTCCTGCGCCAGAACACGGGTGTTCTGTTGAAACGTGGCCGCGAAAAAGAATCCGCCAAACTGACCGACGATGAGATCGCCAAAGTCGAGGCGAGTTACAGGAATGCGTTTCCTAAGTAACTGCATCCCAGTGCAGGCGCACACACGGATGATTCAGCGCCGCGACCGGCTCCCCAACATCACTCCTATCGCATGCGAGTCACACTTGGCAGCGGTACTACGACGCGCGCACGAACATCGCGCCGCGATCACGTCCGGAAGACCCTTCAGGATCTCAATTCTGGCTGATTCAATTGAAAGCAGCACTTCTGCAGGCATCAGGCCGGAAGTGAATTCGCTAAAACGGTCTATAAATCGCACGAAATGCGACGCGTCGCAAGATTGCTAATTTGATCTTTCGTGCTAGAAGCCCCGCTCAACAACGAGTGGAGATTTGCAATGGCAAAGAAAGTGAAGAAAGTAGTCCGCCGCGAGTACACGAACGCGGACGTCAAAGAACTTCGCGCGCACTCCAAGGCGAGGGTGCCCGTAGCGAAGATCGCGAAGTCAATGAAAAGGACGGAAGGTTCTCTCCGTCAAAAGGCAATCAAGCTCGGCATCTCTCTAGGGCATCGCCGGTAAGATAGAGGGGAATAGCTTGTGCTTCACTCCCGACAGATTCGCCCCCTGAGTTTTCTTCGCAGTGACCTGTCTGCGCGAGCGTTACGAAGTCTGAAATAGAATGAGGCTCGCTCTGTCATCGCGAATGAAGTCATGCGATCATCACTCGTCTGCGAAAACCGAGACCGATTGGCTAATTGCCGCGCTGACTACTGCATCGGGTGATTTCAAACGTTGAACTGCATACCGAATAGGGCATGCGCCGTCCACCTGTGACGGGTGAGCCAATGCTGGAAACACAGATCGAACTGATCGTTGTGTTTTCGCTTCCCATAGGTGCCTCAGCACGTCAGTGAACGAAGCAATTCGTGTAGTTTTGCCCTGCTCGAACAAGAGCAACAGAGGCCGGCGTGCTTCACGCATTGTATCGGACCGCGTTACAAAGGATTTCATCGTGACCAAGATGACCAAGAACCAGCTCATCGACGCAATTGCTCAAGGAACGCAGGTTTCCAAAGGTGATGTAAAGGCCGTCATCGAGCAGTTGGCGATCGTCGGCTACAAGGAGTTGAACGAGGCTGGCGAGTTCGTCATCCCCGGCTTCGCCAAGCTGTCGGTCGTCAACAAGCCTGCGATTGAAGCCCGCAGCGGAGTTAATCCTTTCACCAAGGAGCCGATGGAATTCGCAGCCAAGCCAGCCAGCAAGTCGGTCAAAGCGTCACCGCTCAAGGTTGCTAAAGACGCAGTCGCGACATGATGAGCTCCTCTGCCGTGGATCGCGCCAACTGGCGCTGGTGCGAGGATGGATAGCGCACCGAGGTTGCCGCTGCCGACCTAGGGATGCCCTATGAACCTCATCGGCCAACAGCTGGCTATCCGCTCCTGACACGTCTGGCAGCGCGCCGCCAGTTTGGAGGCCCGGTCCGGGGCGACGGTCACGATCAGACCTTCCGGACCGTTGGCGAGGACGAAGGGGACGGGACCGGCGATCTCGCTCGTTTTGCCGCCAGTCAAGGAACTGGGAGAGATGGCCGTCGGCGCCAACGTCAAAGTCGTCGCGATCGGTAACGCCAAGGTAAAAGGGAGCCCTGATCGACGCCTCGCGTGAATTGGTGCGATCCGAATGTTGCTTTCACCGAGCCGGGTAAGACGCCCATTTATTCCGCGATATGACGACCGTGGCGATTGCGCATCCGGCCATAGAACGGCGCCGACAATGAAACCACGCCGCAAACGGTAACAGCCTTGGTGTGGCGGATAACGCCTCGTAGCTATCGTGATGCTGTGCTACCTGATGACATGTCGACGATGATGGTTGTCATGATGGTGCCGTCGGCGGTTGGGTCAGCAGCTGCATCATCAATTGGGGTAATCGGAGGCAACCGGCAGCCGCCTGAATCCGGCGAACTCATGCCGACGTTGATGATCGGCGCCCATCGGCCCGCGGTTCCTGACGTCCGGGCCAACGGCCTGTCATCGGCGGCAATGCCGTGGGAGGACTCGGAACTGCGCGGAACGAGATGGCGGCCCCGTTAAAACCCAGTGTCACCCTGGACGTGGTCTACACCCACTCGCCGTGTTGTATGCGGTTTGGCTCCTCGGACTATGACCGGTATCCTTGAAGGGGTGTTGCAGCTTGCGATCCCAAGGCGTAGCTTGGGATCCAGCTTATTCTATTTATATTTTGGTTCATCGACATTCAGGTGGTCATACTTGCTCTGATGCGCATGGTTGTTGACGATATCTGCGAGTATGTGTCCCGGTGCGACAGCGACGGCCAGACCAATGTCGCCTCAAAAATCCTGAGAGCAGCCACTCAGGGAGAGACGTCGTCCGACTGTGTACCGCAGGTTCGCCGCGACGCGCTCTCGAAGCCGTCGACGATGTGGCGATAGTCACAAGAGGGCGGGGTGAACTTCCAGGTCACAGTTCTTAAGATCCTGGTGAGCTATCCGGACGGGTTTGCCCTGATGGCGGATTTGAAGCGCGACATGGCGATCCTGGCGACCAGCGGTAGCGATTGGGCCGAACGCACCCGACGACTGGGTTCGCTCGTGCCCGACCTTGACATCTTCTCGCAAGCCCTGATTGAACGTATGAACGGCGGGTGGCGCATAACGCAAAAGGGACGCGCCGTCTTGGAATTCATGGAAGCGCGCCCCAGCCGCCCGGAGCCCGCAAAAGATCCGCCCGAATACTCCAGCCCCGCGGCCCCGCTGCCGGTGCTCGCGCGCTCAGGTCGACGCGGGCGGCGGCAGCGCCGCCGCTCCGACCACGTGCGAAGAAGCGCAAACGCGTCCTGACCCGCTCGCACGCACGGCACATTCGGCCGGACCGCAGCTTCAGAGGATCAAGGCAGGGCAGCGCCGATGCCCACTCTACTCGCTTGGTCCCCCTCGCTTTGAGGGCGTGCTGTAGAGACTTCGTCGGGCAACGCTATCGTTGAAGCGCGGCCCCGAAAATGCGCCCAGAAAAACGCAGCTGGTCTTCTCCGATGACACAACCGGGACAATCCACAAATGCTGGGAGACAAATGGCTCTCGTGTTTGCGCCAGATCAATTCAACCTGCCCGAGAAACGATACAGTTCTGCACATGCCAAAACCGCTCGCCGACCGAGCTGTTGCGGCTGCGTGGCTTGGGAGGTCCGGACACCTCCCTGCCACGCTCCTCGCGAAAGGGTGGGAGAAATGCAAGGTCGAGTCAGAAGCCAAAACAGCCGTCCTCAAATCTTTCTTGATGATGAGACGGGCGCGCGCACGATCGCAGCAGCGCAAGGGGCCTCAACTGACGGATGGCTTGAGGCATGGCTTGCCCGTTTCCTGCAGGTCCTCAGAGAACTCGGAAAACGAGGCTCCCCCTAATGCAGACCGGTCCGAACTCCGGGAGAGACGGAAGCACCTTGTAGCAAAATCCGTGCTGTTTGGACCAAACCTTCGGCTCTAGGGCACATTGACCGGTGGCATGGATGCGGTTGGACGCGGCACGAAACTACTCTTATGCTGGCCGCGCGCCGCCAGCATAATCACAAAGGCCACAAAAAGAATCACTAGGCCACGCATCCAAAAAAGGCTCCAATATTTGTAGCCGATATATGAACTCGCAGACGGGGGTGCCATAGCGGCCCTCCTGTGCGCGTAGTTCGTCGCTATCGACACGACCGTACCGGCTACGAGGCTGACGTCATCGGCCTGAGGCTCTCGGTGAACACCATTGGAAAACTCGTCGCTCGCAAGCTTTCGAGCGCGGACTCTTCCTCCGACAGACGTCTGCAGACGTACTGCCGGTCTTGTTCGGTGAGCTTGGTTTTCAGCAGCCTTCGGTGGCGCTCGATGGCGTTCCGATGTGTCCGCATGCGAGCCAAATTGTCTTCTATCATGGCCGTCATCCTTCCAATGCTCGTTGATCATGCTTTTCGCGTCCTGATCGGCCTGAACTTGGGATCGATTCAAGAAGGTCGGCCGGCTCCAGCGAAAGCAACCGAGAGCGCTTGGTTTCGCGCTCGACAACTGGTTGACACTCAAGTCCGTGCTCAGCCGGTTTCACATGCGTTCCGGTCTCATGCCGCCTGATCCACTCGCGTTCGACCGCGAATGTCCGGCCCATTCGGAAACCGCTGCCGGTGCCGCTGGCATCGCAAAGGAAGGGACCATTGATTGGGCTCGATGCCGCCAGCGATCTCTTGCGTGCCGCGGCTTCCGAATCAGCGAACGGGTGGCCTGCACCGAATTTCATCCAGCCTCGCCCGGACCCGAAAAGATCGACGCCGGCGGCGTGGTACGCGGAATCGGCAGCGGACGCTCCATTGGCCGTGACGACCGTGCAAAATTTCCGCCCTTCACGTCGTAGCTGCCGGCGAGCTTCAGCAACCGCTGCCTGGTGAACGGATCGGCCCGCTCAGCGAGACCACGTGCCTGCTGCGCCAGTTCTCTGTAGAATTCCTGCCCCATGACGCACTCTCACTGGCCGCTCCGGATGCATGCGTGGCATCAAGCCATCGCTCCGGAAGATTGCTAGTCCAAGTTACTCATGCCAGCTCTCTCAAGCTCGAGATATTGCTTTGTCTTCGCCGCAAGGCCGCTAAATATCCCGCAGTCACGATGGAAAAATGCGTTCTTCGGCTGCAACCGCAGGAATAGGACGCTGCATCCGAAAGCTTTTTGTGTCAGCCCATTGAAGCAGCCCGGCGGAGCAAGAGCTGCTTTCGTCGACACAAGGGCATTTGTATTTTGAACCGACGGCAGCCGATAAGGTCTCAATCAGTTCAGACGTTATCGTATTTCGTGGATTGAGACTTGGGCGAGCGGGAGCCCGAACTAGATCTGCCAAAGCTTCGAGGCGGTTGCGTTCTTGCAGAAAATCCATGCGTCCCGGAGTGAGCACCGATTGGCCTGAACGCTTAAGGCGCTCTTTGAAGCGCAGCTGTCACGGACCGGCAATTGGTGTGCCGGAAAAAGGGAGGAACTCCGCCGGACCATCGGCCCAGATGCGTGCGTGCGGCTGCGGCTTCGCTGGATCCTATCGGAAAATTCAAAGGTGTCCGGGACCTGCATTGGCGGTGACCAATGCCGGGACACCATCCGGCTGGACAGGACGATGAACAGCCGCCTTCGGAAGAGCGCCAAAAGATCTAATGACGCTTTCATCCAGCCGGAATCCATTGATGCGCGGGGCGGGGATCGCGATGTTGCCCGCACACATGCGTCCAAGCATGGCTCGGCAGAGGTCTTGCATTTCCCGATTTATGCCTCCCAGTGCGCCAAAGACATGCCCAGTCTCGGCCCTGATCGGGGTTTCAATGTTGTCGAAGTAGTTGCCCTCAATCAGGCCTTCAACGGATGGTCCGGCATCCAGGGCGTGGAAGAAACCATTGCGCTGCAGCAACTCGGTGTTGTGGAAGTAGTTGTTCACCAGGTGAATGAGCGACCGTAGACCGTCAATGTGCGGAGCCCGTCCGGAGACCTCATGGAAGTAGTTGTTGGCAACCGTGATCGACTGAGGACTGCCAAGGAAAAGCAGGTTCCAGTAATGCGCTCCGTTGCAATACGAGGAGTAGTTATCTCTGCCATCAAAATCGTTCCACGACACCGTGATATTCGTCGTCGCCCCAAGGCCGCCGGCAATCATCTGGCGCCCGATGTTATGAAAGCGGTTATGATCGATCCAGACCCGGTTCGCTCGCGAAATCGCAATCGCATCGCCCGCGAAGACAATGCCGGGATTAATGTCACTGATGGTCAGGTTGCGGACGATGACGTTGCTCACACCATTCAGTCGCAGTCCCTTGCCCCTAATTGCAGCGTTTGATCCGACGCCAATCACGGTCTTGTTTGATCCGACCTCCAAGGGATGCTTGCCCGCTTTATCGAAGCTGACGTCCAGTTTGAGCTTGCCGTCGCAGTGCGTATCGAGCCCATCCAAGAGGAGAAGCGATTCGCCCTTGTAGGGCGTCTGACAGGTGTTGCTGTATTGGCAACCTGGACCCTTACCGCGCCCTTCCGTTCCTGTGAAATCTATGGTCCCGACGATCTGGACAACGCGCGGAGTATCGTCATTGCAGATTCCAGAGCTATACGAACGACACAATTGATAAGTCAGATCCTTGAGTGAGCTGACCTGAACCACTTCGCCTCCCAGGCCGCCCGTCGTTCCGGCACCAAAGCCCTGTGCGCTGTCCCATCGCAGATTGCTCGCTGCGATAGCACAGGAGATCCCAACAACGCCGGCGAGTCCAGCGAGCATTCCCAATGACTGTTTCAGCTGGCATACCGCTTGCCTCGTAGACATCGACTCTCCATCGGCGAATGAAAGAAACGTTGAAACGACCCATCGTCTGAGCCACGGCCAGCCACGCGGATCGAATCTCTGTGGCATTGTTTGCATCCCGGCTCGACGGTGCCGATCCTGTGAGCCGTCCAAAATGCATGAGCCTAGCATGCCACAAGAAGAATCTGGAAGGTAGCGCACACTTTACGTGGTTTGGAGTGGATGGCCGACTGCCATCAAAAATCAAGTCTGCCAATGATCGAGCGGCTCGCCCGAGGCCGGCAGCGACCTCCTGGTCAATTTGAACGCTGCCAAACTGCACTCGCCGAACTTCAACATCATTTGGATGAGCCGGTGCAGCGGGTCTCGTGATGTGATCTGCACACGAGACAGAGGGCCGAGTCATCGCCCTCGTATCTTGTCGTACCAGTGCTGTTGGATTGAAGACATTCGCTGGGTGGCATTCAAGAACGACAGACAAAGAAGCCCGCGAATTCGCGCCAAACACACGGCCTTCTACACTCTCTCCGGCGCGTTGGGAGCGGCACGCGAGTTGCTGAGGTGAGCAACGCGGCTGCTACATCGCAGCGCGGGATTCAGTGTCGTTTTTAGGGAGAAGACAGTGGCGATTGGAATCGTGAGATGGTTCAACCCGACTAAAGGCTACGGCTACATCGCGCCGGACGACGGCGGCCCTGACGTGTTCGTTCATATCTCTGCGGTGCAGAAGGCTGGCCTGGTCCTACTCCCGGAAAGAGGCAAGATCAGCTACGAACCAAAGATCGGCCGCTCGGGGAAAATATCAGCCGATAACCTGCGCCTTATCTAGCATTTCGGCCTGAGCAAACGGGGGCTGAGGTCAGGGGCCATATCACCGTGCGCCTTGTACACTTTTCCAATGTAAGTCCCTGGCGACGCTATCCGGCCAGAACATTCAGCATTGCTTTCGAACTGAAGGGCCCAGCCGGCCTCAACACAGATTGCGAATCGGGAAGCTTCGCCAGCAGATATCGCTCGACGGTTTTGCTCTTTGTCCGGCCGCGCCTGAGACGCAGGGAAAGCCGGCTCAGCACATCGGCTCGGCGATGGCCGTGTCGCGGGATTGCCCGCAGCAGGTGTACCAGCGTGGGCGCCGGGAATTACCAAGAATAGTGGCTGCCGGCATATCAACAGTACGGCGTCACGATATCGATGGCCGGGGCAAGCCCAGCCATCGATGTGCGCCTGATCAGTCTGACTTCGGCGCCGGAACGGCGGCAGGCAGCGCCACGGGTTGCGGTGCGCGGCCGACAGCGACGGTGAAGAGGCCCTGGCCCCACAATCGCTTCGCGGCCGCCCTGGCGTCGTCCAGCGTCACCGCATCGACAATGCCGTTGCGCTTGTCGATATAGTCGATCGGCAGCTGATCATGCTGATATTGCAGCAGCGCATGGGCCAGCTTGGACGAAGTATCGAGCGCCAGCATCTGCGAGCCCTTGAGGTAGGACTTGGCATCTTCGAGCTCCTTTTGCGTCGGTCCCTCCTCGGCGATACGGCGTACCTCCTTCTCGACGGCGTCGATGGTGTCGCCGGCGCGGTCGGCGCGCGTGCCGGTATTGCCGATGAAGACCGCCGAATGCTCCATCCAGTGCAGTGATTCGAACACCGAATAAGCGAGCCCGCGCTTCTCGCGGACCTCATGATAGAGCCGCGAGGACATTCCGCCGCCGAGGATGTGACTGACAACATAGGCCGCCATGAAGTGCGGATCGTCGCGCTTGAAACTGGGACCGCCGAAGGTGATCACAGTCTGAGGCACGTCGAGCGGCACGAAGGCGCGCTGCGGTGGCTTTGCGGCCTCGATCTCCGAGACCGGTGCCAGATTGGCGTTGGCTGGCAAGGCGCCGAAGGTGTCGTCGAGCAGCTTGCCGAGGGTTTCCGGATCGACGTCGCCGACCACCGCGATCTTCAGCGTATCCCTGGCGAGGATGCGGCCGACATAATCCTTCATGTCGGCGACGGTAATGGTCGGCACGCTGTTCAGTGTGCCATTGGTCTGCCGGCCATAGGGATGATCGCCGAAGGCGACCTCCAGGAATTTGCGGATTGCCAGCGAGGTCGGGTTGGTGGTCTCGCGGCGCACCCCAGAGATGACCTGGGAGCGGATGCGCTCGACATCGGCCGTGTCGAAATGCGGCGAGGTCAGTGCGGACCGGAGCAGCTCGAAGGCCTCGTCCTTGTTGTCGCGCAGCATGCGCAGGCTACCCTGGAACCTGTCGTGGGTGGCACGGAAGCGCAGCTCGATGGCGCGGCGAGCAAGACGTTCATGGAACGTCTTGGAGTCGAAATCGCCGGAGCCTTCGTCGAGGAGATCGCCGACGAGATTGGCGACGCCCGGCTTGTCCTTGGGATCCTGGGACGAGCCGCCGGCGAATGAATATTCCATCGCGATCAGCGGCACGGTCGCGTCCTGCACGAACCAGGCCTCAATGCCGCCGGGCGAGACCAGGCGCTGGATCTTTACGGCGGCCTTGGAGGGCGAAACCGGAGCCAGAGCGAGCACTGCGCCGGCGGCCAACGACAGGACGATGCGTCGGGCGTGAAGGATGGGATGGATCACGTACGTTTCTCCTCGCGCTTGGTGGAAGTCTTGGCGTCAGTCTTGGCGGCAGTGGTGTCCTTGATCAGGTAGCCCGTGGCCGAGCGCTTCTTATCGAGCCATTTTTGTGCAGCCGCACGGACCTGTTCGTCGGTCACGCCGCGAATTCGGTCTGGCCAGCTTCGGATGCCCTCGATCGACAGACCCGTGGTCAGTGCGCCGCCATACCAGCGCGCTAGCGCCGCCTGGTTGTCCTGGGCGTAGATCGCTCCTGCAATGAGCTGCGTCTTGACGCGCTCGAGGTCCTCGGCAGGGATCGGGTTCTGCACGATGCCGGCGATGACGCCGTCGATCACCCCCTCGACCTCGGCAAAGCCGACGCCGGTTTTCGGCGAGGCCGAGACCGCGAACTGGGTCGCATCGAGCGAGAGGCTCGAATAGCTGGCATTGGCGGAGACGGCGAGCGGCTTGTCGACCACAAGCGCGCGGTAGAGATAGGAATTGCTGCCGCTGCCCAAGAGCTGCGCGAGCACGTCTAGCGCCGCGCTCTCCCCGGGAGCGACCGTGCTCGCCGAGGGCACCAGGTAGAAGCGGCACAGGACGGGCTGCTCGACGCGCGGGTCGGACAGCGTGACCGTGCGCGGGGCTGCCGGTTCCGGCTCTTGCGGGCGGACGCGCTGGGCGGGGATCGCGGGCTGGGCCGGAATGGGACCGAAATTGCGTTCGACCAGCGAGCGGACTTCGGGGAGTTCGACGTCGCCGGCGATCACGACGATCGCATTGTTCGGCGAATAAAAGCGGCGATAGAAGGCGAGCGCGTCCTCGCGGCCGAGCTTCTCAATCTCCTGATGCCAGCCGATCACGGGCCGGCCATAGGGATGATTGAGATAGAGCGCCGTCATGATCTGTTCGACCAGGCGCTCGTTGGGACTGTTGGCGACGCGCATGTTGTACTCTTCGAGCACGACGTCGCGTTCGGCCAGCACATTTTCGTCCTTGAGGACGAGGCCGTTCATACGGTCGGCCTCGAACTCCATCACCGTCGGCAGTTGCTCACGCGGGACGCGCTGAAAGTAGCTGGTGTAATCAAGTGAGGTGAAAGCGTTTTCGTTGCCGCCGACGCGAAACACCGTCTTGGAAAATTCGCCGATCGGGTGCTTTTCCGTGCCCTTGAACATCAGATGCTCGAGAAAGTGGGCAAGCCCGGATTTGCCGGGCGTCTCGTCGGCCGAGCCGACCTTGTACCAGATCATCTCCGTGACCACGGGCGTGCGATGATCCGGGATCACCACGACCTGAAGCCCGTTGCTGAGCGTGAAGCTGGCGGGCGGCGCCGACGTGAGCGTCGTCTGGGCAAAGGCGCTGCCGCTAGAAAGAGTGCAACTCGTGAGCAGTGCAGCAAGAAGGCAAGCCGCCGACGGGTACGAGGACATTGAGATTCGTGTAAACATCCGAGCCCAAAGATCCCAGGAGAAAGCACGATAGAGCGCGCTGCATTTGGCTCCAATGTTGCCATTGACATAGTTCGTCAGTTGCTGGATCGGCATGGCTGTTCAAAAGCTCCATTCTAGTTCGTCAGGAAATGGGGGATGAGTGATGAACGAACTTCATCTCTCGCTCGCTCTGGACTCTCCGATAATCCAATCGAGAGTCTGTGCGCTTCCGCAGGACTATGTCGGCCCAACGCGATGCGAATCCCCCAAAGCATTAGCCGTGCCAAAGGGGAAACCCTCGCAAATACGAGTGCAGCTCGAATAAGCGATGTTGCGTCTCCGACATGTCGTATATCGGACAATGCCAATCTTCATTCGAAAATGGCTTGCCATTTGAGGAAGTCAGATGCACCCCGCTTGGCAAATTGAGTACGAGATTGCTGGTGCAGGTTCTGATGCACTCGATTGCTTCCGTTGCACACGGCACCCAGTCAGTGTCACGGTACTGGAGAGGATGCTCCTCACTGAATTGGTTTAGTAAACCACGCATCCTGGTAGATCCTGCAATAGGACCCCCGCGGTCATGATCCAGCCTTGCGTTCTTGGATGTGTCGCCCTCTGCACATCATGTCACGCGCTCAATTATGGTCTCGAGCAGGAGCGGGTTGGCAGCGCAACTCTTTGACAGACGTGAAGAAGCAATGACGCGCTGTTCGGCGTCAACTATTAACATTGGCCGTTGGCGGCGGCGCAGAAGCCGTGCGCGTCGCTTTTTATGCAACATCCATTTTGCAGCTATCAGCTTGGGTCGACCATCATTGCGGCATCTTGGCCGGAAATCCCTCCAATGCGTGCTTCGCCAAATGAAGGTTAGATAAAAACCCGAATAGAAGCGCCAACTAGTAATTGCGCTCGTCGCCGAGTTGATGGCGCGGAGCCAACCTCAATATCTCAATCTGCCGAGCAGCGTTCACTTCGAAGGAAGGACTTGAATCGCATGCCGCGTTAGGTTGTAGGCTCGGCGCGGCGATCAAACCGCGCATGTATCCAAGTCGATGGCGCATCGAAAAGTGCGCACCAATGCCAGTCCGAGGAGTGAACGGTGTCGAAAGCAAGATTGATGGCAAAATCGCAAGCTGGAAGGCCGACGCTCTCCGCTCCTGATGATGATCCCTATCTCTGGCTCGAAGAGATAGACGGCGGAGGCGCGCTAAATTTCGTCGAGCGGCAGAACGGCAGAACGTTGCGGGATTTCGGCGGAGCGGCCTTCGAGCGGGATCGCGATGCGCTGGCTTCGATCTATAATCGATCGGACAATATTCCCTATGTCGGCCGGCGTGGTGATCATCTCTACAATATCTGGAGGGACGCCAGCAACCTACGCGGCCTGTGGCGAGTGACCACACTGGACGAATTTCGCAAGCCGAATCCTTCCTGGGAAACCTTGCTCGACATCGACCAGCTCGCGGCAAAGGAGGGCGAGGACTGGCTTTTGAACTCAATGGCCTCGCTGCCAGGAGATCATCCACGAATCATTTTGGGCCTGTCGCGCGGCGGAAGCGATGCTGTCGTCTTGCGCGAATTCGACCTTAACACGAAAGAGTTTGTGGCCGACGGCTTCACGTTGCCGGAAGCCAAGAGTGGCGCCACCTGGGTCGATCCCGACACGCTGCTGTTGTCCAGCGCCCATGGCCGCGGCATGGCAACGACAGCGGGCTATTCGAGGACCGTGCGATTGTGGCGCCGTGGCGAGCCTGTGGAGCGCGCCGCCGTGATGTTCGAGACCACACCAGATCGCATGTGGGCCTGTTGCGAGGTCGATCGGACCGGACTATTGCCACGTGTCTGGTTCGTCGATCACCTGGATTTCTTCAACTCCGACGTCTGGCTCGGAACCGAAACCGGGGCGAGCGTGAAGCTCGACCTTCCCTCCGACATCTGGCTGCGAGTGTACCGGGACTGGCTTGTCGTCAAGCTGCGCTCAGCATGGAGCATTGCCGGCGTCACCCACCCGCCCGATACTGTGCTTGGGATGTCGTTGTCTGCCTTTCTGGCCGGCGATCGCAACTTCACGATCGTTTTCGCGCCGGGGCCGCGCCGGGCACTGCAGGGATTGTTCTGGGCCGACGACAAACTCGTTCTTTCCATTCTCGACGAGCTACGCCCAGTATTCGAGATTTGCACGCCTTCATCCGCCGGCTGGAGCCACGAGAATTTGCGCGGGCTGCCCGGCATCGGCGTGGTCGACGTGTGGCCCCTCGATCGTCATCCAACCGAAAGCAACGGCGACCTTCTCGCCACCGTGCAGGATCCGCTCACACCACCCTCGCTGATGTTGATCGAACGCAGCATCTCCAGCCCGATCGTACTGAAGCAGGCGCCAAAGACGTTTAGCGCCGATGGCCTCGTGGTCACGCAGCACGAGGCGATCTCGACCGATGGCGAGCGGATACCCTATGTACAGACCGGTCCAGCCGCGGAGACCGGCAACGCGCCGGTCCATATAAGCGGTTATGGCGGCTTTGGGCTCTCAGTGAGGCCGTACTACAATGCGGCCCTTGGCAAGCTTTGGCTGGAGCGTGGTGGCACCACGGTACAGGCAAACCTGCGCGGTGGGGGCGAGTTCGGCACACCTTGGCACGACGCCGGGCGGCTTGCCGGCAAGACACTATCGCACGATGACTTCGCGGCCGTAGCCGCGGATCTGGTGCGCCGCGGCGTGACTGAGCCGAGGCGGATAGCCGCCGAAAGCGGGTCGAACGGCGGCATCCTCATCAGCAACATGCTCACGCGCTATCCTGCGCGGTTCGGCGCATTGTTTTGCACGATTCCGCTGATCGACATGCGTCGGTACACAAAGCTGCTGGCAGGAGCGAGCTGGATCGCGGAATATGGTGATCCCGACAAACCTGAGGAGTGGGAATGGCTCAAGACTTACTCCGCTTATCATGCAGCCAAACCGGGCCAACGCTATCCGTCGATTCTGATTGCCACCACGCGGCGGGACGATCGGGTTCATCCGGGGCACGCCCGCAAGATGGTAGCGAAACTGCAGGTGATGGGCTACGAGGCCTATTTCTACGAAGCAGACGGGGGCGGGCACGGCTATGGCAGGGACAACAAAGAGCATGCCAGCTTTCAGGTGCTTGGTTTTCAGTTCCTGAAGAGCAAGATCGGATGGTTGGACGATCAGGCCTAAGCGAGCTTCACACTCAGGTATGGCGAGTGCTGATCGAGCGAGACTGAAATGTCAGGCGCAGACAAGAGAAGCAGTGCCGTGACTGCTCCAGGCTCTGGCGAGGTGAGAACGGCGTGCGCAGCTAGCCGAGAGCGACAGCCGATACGACCTCAGCAAGGACATGCTCACGCCGTCTACGCATCGAAGACTGGGCCGAAACGGCATTGCCGGAGCCAATCCGAAAAAACACGGCAATGCCCATAGAACGTCTTCGCGGGATTTTGGCGCAAGGCGTCGGGTCCTGCTTCGGCAGTCAGAAAAAGAGCGCGAAAGCGGAGCGTCCGCATCATCGCCACGGCTGCGCAGGCGTGTGTGCTTCCTGGTCGGCAAATTCGCCGCTGAATTTCCCAAGATCGTCTGGCGCAACGCCGCCGCGGCCCACACCGCGGCGCCGCCCTTGAGTGATGCGCGAAGAGTAAGTTCAACCAAGACAAGCATGACTTCGAGCGGAGAACCAGGATCAATGAGATGGCGCAAGATGCTGTCTCGACCAAAGCTCCCTTGGCACTTGCCAGGCGGTGATGCTTTCATGCGGCAACAAACGATCCGTTGGTCGTAAATATAAGAAAGCTGGTTTTCCAACCACGACAAAAAAGAGTGCGTCTTCGACTCGCGCCGTAGTTCATTCTCTGAGACACTATCGCCCAATGGCTCGTTCGTCGTGGTACACTGATGAGATCGAAGGATTCGACGACCTCGTCAACTCCGAGTCACACGGCACGATCCGACGTGCGCGTCGTTTTTTGGCCTAACTCACATCGGGTCCACATGCTGACCCCGCCGATCGCGGAATGCCCCATAAACGATTGTTTGGCGCCGCATTAAACAGCCGAGGGCCTGCTCGCATGGAGCAAAATGCGACCTGCGTCGATCGGTCGCCAGTCTGATCGAGCTCATTTAGCTCGTAGCAGTGAGGCCGGCGACATCGAAAGCTCGCGCAGGTCGCTGAGGAAGCGGGTTTCATTAAACGTTGAGCCGTCACCGTCAGCTAGGAGCCAAGCGGAGATCTGGCGACCTCTCGATGGTGTGAACGAACGCGTCATTGGACCTTCAAATTGTCAGCGTATCTACTTTTGGTTGTTGGCTGCGGCGGCTCCGTTCCTTGCCGCTGAACTGCGTGGTGGAGGATGTGACATGGTGACGACGTGTGAGGTTTCGGTCGACGATGCCGCAACGGTGACTCGGATGGTCAGTGCTCTGCTTGCCGAACTTGGGGCCGGTCACGTGGAGGCCGGAGTGGATACTCAACTGGTTGCGGAACTGCTTGCCATGAAGGAGCGCATCTCGGGGTTTCTTGCTTTTGCGGAGGAACACCCTGTCGGCCTCATCATGCTATCGGAAAGCGCCGCCCTCTTTGCCCGCGGAACCTACGGCATTATCACTGAGCTCTACGTGGTGCCGGATCAGCGATCATCCGGTGTTGCGATGGCGCTCATCGACGCGGCCGTTACCCTCGGGACAACAAAAGGCTGGGGCCAACTCGAGGTGGGAGCGCCAAGGCAGCCGATGTGGAACCGCAGTCCCAACTCAGCATTGTACTTGAAGCTCGGCTTCTCAGAGATTGGTCCGCGCCTCAAATTGCCGTTGCACGGCCCAGCTCAGGGTAGCCCTGCGGCTCCAACCCGGCTGGAGCCTCGGCGGCGCCGCGCACCGCGACGCGCTATCCCGGACTCAACCGTTGCAACATTTGCATAAATTGTATGTAGAACTTACGCGGATTGTGGCGACTATATCTCGCCGTCAGGCGCTTGATCTCTCACGGGGCAAGGCAGACATGCCCATATTGCTGCCTTGCGCGACCAGATCAGGTATAGGCCCTAGCTGAGCCCTTCTACGTTCTCAATTGAATCCTGCGAACGTGAAGGGCCTCAGCCGAGCCATCCTCATCACAGCCAGAACCCCGACGGCGACTTCTGTGTCTGACAACTCAATTTCGGATTTGGCCGGCCTGGACGATCAATCGGCATCGGATCGATTCCTGCGCTGGCGTATGCGTAGGACGTCCCCGTGGCGGCACGACGTGTCCTGATGCAGTACCCAGCTCGCGATGATGGCTCATGCACCGGTAGATTCAACAATGAGATTCGCGGGTCCGGCCCGTGATCAAAGAGCTCGTCGGCAAATGATTGCGGATAGTTTGCATTCTTGTCGATAGTTGTTCGATTTCCTCTAACCGATCAATCATGCTGCCGGGTGGCGTTCTTCCTCGGGCGTCCGGACCCTCAAACGAAATCGAGTTAAGCGGAGGCGGCACATCCCCAAGACCAGTCAGATGCCATCGGGCCTCGTCACATAAGCCCCCCATTACGGCGATGAAATTAGACCCGAGACAAAGCATGCAGCCTGCGCTTTTTTCACATTGCAGCTTTTGTGCGTGAGTCTGCGTTTTGCGCAAGAAAGCGTTGAACGAGCGAGCCGGCGACGAGGAGCGCTCGATTGCAGGCCCACGATCCCTTCATGCAGCTGACCATTCGGCCGCCAAAGCGCAAGCAGAAGCAGTATTTGACTGCGCGCAAAAATACCGGCATTTCCAACAACGGGCTGAACGCGACCGACCGTCCGCGCAAGCCAATTGGATACTCAGATATGCGAGAGCGAGGATTGAGCCCCTGGTCTTGAACCGCTCGAGGCTTGTTTGCGGCGACGACGGGGCGGCGAGGAGACGAGGCGCTCCCAATAGCGCTTGTCTGAAAGGAGATCACTTGAGCTCGACGAGCGCGAGCTTGCCAAGATGGCACTCCCTTGGGCACCGCTCATCCGCTGGGTCGCAGCTCCGGTCGTTCAGTTTCAACGAAGTATGGACTACGGGGCTCGCCGCGCCGGCTGTCAATGGGTCTCATGAGACCAAGCGATCGGACAAAGTTGCGCAAACGATGCGCTCTCGGTCCCCAGGATCTCTTGACCATCACCCTTTATCGCGTCACGAGAAAAACCAGCACGGATGAGAATGGCAGGCTGAGGGATGACGAATGTGATTGATGAACCGAGCAGCTTGGAACCACCGCCCGTCTTGCACAGGTCGTCAAGACGGTTTGCGTCGTTTTTCGCGCTCGCGGCCGTATCCATCGGCCTGTGTGCCGGAGCAGCCTATTTCTGGACCAATGCTGAAGAAATTTTCGAGAAGCCGTCGGTTGGTGAAGTCGCCCCAACGACAAGCCTGTCACCTGAAGATAGGGAGGCACTCTTGGAGATTCGGTCCGAGCAGCAGAAGGCTAGTGATCAAATTGGAGAGATCAATCGTAACATCGGCACGCAGCAAGACGACTTGAAACGGATGGCGGATCAGATCGAGGCGCTGACATCGAGAATTGAATCGTTGCAGAAACCGACCGTCCCATCCTCCGTTCTTCTGGCTCCTTCTCAGCCGCCAGCGCCACCCGTTTCGAGGCCGGGCAAGCGAGCGGTCCAACCCGCTAAACCAGAAGGGCCGGTCTCGGTCGGGGGCGCGCCACTGATCTCCGAACCGAGCACGAGCCAGCGTTGATGTCAGGCGATGCATTTCTGGTGGACGGGATCGCATTTCGGCGAAACAAAGACTGGCAGCGCGACGTCGGCCAACGAAATGGAGATCGAGGGCGGCGTCATTCGCGTCCATGTCTTCGGAGAAGAGGATATCCAGCCCTTCACTGACTTCTGTATGGACTAGGGATCGACTTCGTCCGCATGGACAAGGAAAATCCCGCGAGGCTCGAGCACTTCAGCCAGAATAGTCCAATCAGGCTACGCCCTGTGCGGATGCGTACTCTCAAATCCCGTGACGCGATATGTCGTTGATCGCCGCGTGCTGTGGTTAACCAGCCACGTGTTCGAGCTCAGGCGATCTTATGCTATGCGGGACGCCTCCTGTAGAAAAATGCTCCGCAGCCAAATGCTGGCCGGATCAGCGTTGTGAAGTGCAGGCCACTGGACGGCCTCGGTGAAGGCAAAAACCGGCAGCGGAGCTTGGATCTTTCGCAAGGGCATTGTGTTCTCGAAATGCTTGAACATCCTCGATGGCATTGTCGCTATACGATCAGTCCCCATTATCAACGGCGGAATCAAGCTGAAGCCCGGCACAGCAACCTCAATGCGAATCTTGAGATCGTGCTCGACCAAGAGCCATTCATCGAACGAAGGTCTGATCGTCCGCCCAAATTTGGCCGCAACCTGCCCAGTCGACAGGTATCTCTCTAATGTAAGCGGCTTATTTAGCTGCTTGTTCGTGCGGCAGCCGACGTACACGTAGCTTTCGTCAAACAGCGGCATTTTGGGATGCGTGCGCGACATGAACAATTCCGGACAAACTAAGAAGTCAATCTCACCGCGCCGGAGAAGCTGATCGGGGTCCTCTTCGGGTGGCAGCAAGTCGAAAGAGACGGCGGGAGCTTCCTGCGCGACGCGGTCCACGACCTTTCGAAGAAACACGGTCATCATGAAATCGGAAAGGATGATCCTGAAGCGGCGATTCGATTCGGCCGGCTTGAATCCGTCAGGAGAAATAATGGAGAGTTGGATGTGCGACAGAGCCTCGCGAACTGGGGCAGCAAGCGCTTCGGCTCGCGGCGTCGGAACAAGCTTGCGACCCATCATGGTAAAAAGCTCGTCGTGGAAATAGGTGCGCAACCGGGCCACGGCCGCGCTCATGGCCGGCTGACTCAGGTTGATTCGCCGCGCGGCCGCGGTGAGGTTCGGCTCCGTCATGAGAGCGTCGAACGCGACGAGAAGATTTAGATCAAGACCGTTGAAACGCATGGGGCGAAGTATCCATCGTGTCGATGTGCTCCATCCAAACAATCGATTTTACCTACTCTCGGGAGTTGCGGCAAATCTTGGATGGAGAGTTAGAGTCGAGACATAGCAGGATGATGACGAACTGCTGCACGCAAACCTTGGTATAGCTTTCCCAACCCTTCGTATATCAGCTACTTGCTTCCGTACAATCGAAGAGCCCTCCGACTTCGCTTTGGGTTTGCCGCGAAAGGCGAGCAGGCGACTGCAGTGTTCAACTGGATCGGCAAGCCGGCAAAGGAGTCGCGAACGATTCCAGAGTGCAGAAGGGTTTTTGAAATCCACATGCAATGGCCGGTGATCGCAAAGCATGTGAAGAACCGAAAGCGCTGTCGCACCGCGACCACTGGACGCAGGGCTGTCATGGGCGGCCACTGCAAACCCCATAAATGTCGGACAACTCGGCATATTATGTGCGATCCTCAGCCGGTTCAGCCGGTCAAGTCCTCGGGGCGAGCGCCCACGAGTTTCTCATAGAGCGCTGGATCAGTCGCACCCTCGGTATTGATCAGGAAGACACAGGCATTTGACTCGAGCCCGATCTCCGCACGCAACGCTGGATCGCCCGCCACCTTTGCCAATCCGGCGAGACCTACTGCGCCACTTTCGCCGGCGACGACGGCCGGGTCGCCGTCAACGGGATAAGCAAGCTGCTTCATCATCGTAACGGCCTCGGCATCATCGACGGTCATAAAGGCATCGGCAACGCGTGAGAGGATGCGCCAGGCAACAAGTGATGGCTCGTAGCATTCAAGCATCGCCATAACAGTTGGTCTGTCGTGCGGCACCTTCACGATCTGGCCGGCCTTGGCGCTCTCGAGAAGGCAGGCCGCTCGATCCGGCTCCACCACAGTGAAGAAGGGTCTGTCCTTTCCGAATACAAGCGAAAAATGAGCGGCAGTCGCCGCTGCGATGCCGCCAACACCGGCCTGGACAAACACGTGGGTTGGAGGCTTCGGCAGTGCTGCAAGGGCCTCACGAAGCAATGCCGTATAGCCTTGCATAACGAGGTGAGGAATCCGTTCGTAACCTGGCCAAGATGTGTCTGAGACCACAATCCAGCCCCGTTCGCTGGCGATTTTCGATGCCGACGCAACGGAATCATCGTAATTGCCCTGAACACGTTCGATACGGGCACCATACCGCGCGATCGCTCGGCAGCGCTCATCGCTGACTCCAGCATGAACAAAGATGACGCAGTTTGCGCCGACGAGTTGCGCGCCTTGTGCGACCGATCGGCCGTGATTGCCGTCAGTGGCACATGTCACGGTGATGCCCGCGGCGACCGTGGCGACCTCCGGCGAGCGCCACTCAGAAATGTCCACTGGACGGCCCCATCGTTGCGAAGCGAGCCCAAGGACGAGCTGTATGACAGCATAGGCCCCACCCAGTGCTTTGAAGCTACCGAGACCCAGTCGTTGTCCTTCGTCCTTGACGAAAATGGACCCGACATCCAGACGACGCGCAACGGCAGGAAGTGAAACCATCGGGGTAGGGGCCGCCCCCTGCCTGTGCTGGAGAAAGTGCTGCACTGTCAGGGCAGCCTCGACGCCGAGAGCATCGGCATCGGAGGAATCAAGCGGCAATCGATAGTCACTGAGGGTATTGCGGAGCAACATGGCGTTATGTTGTGTTGACCAAATTCAGCGGCATACATGCGATGGCGGGCGGCAGAGCAGAGCGGTTCATTCCATTTCAGGCGCTTGATGTCAGGCTGTCTTCTCCGACCAATACCGACTACGCAACTCCTGCTTCATGAGCTAGCCAGTCTTAAGAGCGATGCTGCAGGGCGCCTTGTAGCCTGCAATTCGATTCTTCATGAAAGCGATGAGTTCTTCCGCCAAGTTATCGCTGCCCTCCATGCCTGGCAGCGATTGCACTATGGCTTTGACCTGTTCGCCCATATGTGGATCGGGGATTCCTATGGCGGCTACATCCGCGATCGCAGGATGAAGCACGAGAACGTTTCGATCTCTTGAGGACGGATGTTGACCCCGCCTGAGATGATCATGAACGCCTTGCGATCGATCAAGAAAACATACCCGTCTGACGTGTCCGATATCGCCGACCGTCGTCCAATGCGTCATGATGAGGGCCGGGCGGGCCGGATTTATTAGCGCGTGGGTGCCCGAATACATCAACACGTCCTTGGATGTCGCCTTTCCAAGAGAGAGAGGCGAAATTAGGAATTTGAACGGAATTGCCGCGACCGAGCACCCGAGGGCGCCCACCCCTGCTCGGGGGCTACTGGCTGCATCGACAGGCCAGGCGAGCTCTGCAGCTCCCGGCCTTGAAATGATTGCGATTCGAGCCTAGCCTTAAAGTGACATCGACGTCATGTTACCGGGTTCCAAGCTGGTGGTCAAGCAGCCGCGGTGTTATGGGTGCCAAATGCTGGAGACCGATTCTGCGTTGGAGCCGTTAGCCCCTGCCACGGCGAAGGGCGCGGCAATGCGTCAGCGCCTGCTGAACGCCTCGGCACGCGTATTCGCGCGCAAAGGATACGAGGCCACCCGGGTCCAGGACATCGTCAAGCTCGCTCGAACGTCTTACGGCAACTTCTACCGGCACTTCCGAAACAAGGACGAGATTCTGCTGGCCGTATTGCGGCCATTGGTCGACGAGATTTACGTTGCGAGTAAGCGAAGGTCGGGCCGCTCGTTGAAGGCAACCGAAGCCGAGTTCGTTGAGAATACGATCGCGTATCTCAAGATCTATGCCCAGCATCGCAAGCTGTTGCGCGTCATGCGCGAGGCGGCGGCTCGCGGCGAGAAAGCGACGTTTCTGTCTTTGTATGTCACGGAACGTAGCCGCTTCGTAAGGCGCACCGCGACCTGGCTGACACGGCTTCAGAGCTTGGGCGAACTCAGCCGCGAACTCGATCCTGAAATGGCTGCTGAAGTGCTCGGCGCCACGATGGAGCAGGTTGCCTACATGAAATTTGATCTCGCCTCGGAAGATCCAAGCGATGCGGAGATCGAGCACATAGGGTCACACTGTGCAAAGGTCTGGTATCGTGGCGTGTTTGGTGCCGACAATGACGATCCCGCAGCTCCCAACTAGCATCCGTTCTGCCATCGATCGAACCTGTATGTCGTAGCCAAACAGGCGCGATGCCGCTTGTTGCTGAAGTCTGCCAGAGATCGCGAACAGCGTTCGAGCGGTGGCAATCATCCAAAAGGTCAGGTGGACAGGCTTGGCCCTGCGCTCCGCGGGTCGGCTTGACGATGCGCCCCTTCAGTAATATGACATCAATATCACTTTTTACGCCGGTGCAGAAGCGCGGAGATTCAGCAGGGGAGGAGCCGATCAATTCGGCAGAAACTAATAAAGCCAGATACTTCACTGTGTTTCCGTGTCGTGCTTAGCGCAGTCGCGCTCCCTGTCTTGAGGTCGCCTGGGCGAATAATCGATAGGCGCGCGCAGTGATCATGACTGAAACGCAAGCCGCCATTCGCGACGAGGTGCGCAAGTTCGCGCGGGAGCGCGTTGCGCCCTTCGCTCGCGATTACGAAGAAGCCAAGCCATACCCATCGCGGTTGTTTGAGGAACTCGCGAGCCGCGGACTTATGGGCATGACGGCGCCCGAAGCGGTCGGCGGAGCAGGCGCCGACTATGTTTCGTGCGCGCTCTCGCTTATTGAAATCGCCGCGGCTGACCGGTGCTCTGTCTACCATTTTGAGCATTCAAAACAGTCTGATCGTTTCAGCCCTGCTCAAGGACGGCACGCCAGCGCAGCAAGCTGGATTTCTGCCCTCCCTCATCTCTGGCCGAATGATTGGTGCATTCGCGGCGCGATTGCGCTCTGTCAGCCCCTCGGTGCCCCGGGTACGAAGCTCCTTTCAACCCTGGTCCATGCTCTGAGGGTTCGGGGCAAGCGATATGGGCTTCAGACGATGAGCGAGGGCGGCGGCATCGCGAACGTGACCATCATGAGGCTTTGGGGTGATCTTCCGGGCGTGCTGACGGGTCGCGATCCAGAGCCAGGAGTAGAACGTCAAAACAAAATAAAAGCGAAACCCAACGAGGAGAGATTATATGTTTGCAAGGATTATAGGGACGGCCGCTCTGGCGGCAGCGGCAATCACGCTCGCCTCGGGCGTCGCGCTCGCGCAGAAGAAGTACGACACCGGGGCCACCGATACGGAGATCAAAGTCGGCAATCTCATGCCCTACAGTGGCCCAGGATCCGCCTACGGCGTCATCGGCCAGGTGCAGGCCGCATACTTCAAGATGATCAACGATAAGGGTGGCATCAACGGCCGCAAGATCAACTTCATCAGCTATGACGATGCGTACTCGCCTCCCAAGGCTGTCGAGCAGACGCGCAAGCTGGTGGAGGGCGATGAAGTCCTGCTCATGTTCGATCCGCTGGGCACAGCGAACAACACAGCCATCCAGAAATACCTGAATTCCAAGAAGATCCCGCAGCTCTTCGTCGCGTCGGGCGCTACCAAATTCAATGACCCCAAGAACTTTCCCTGGACTACGGGTTGGCAGCCCTCCTACCAGAGCGAGGCGCATGCCTACGCGAAGTATATCTTGAAGGAAAAGCCGAACGCCAAAGTCGCCGTATTCTTCCAGAACGACGATCTCGGAAAGGATTACCTGAAGGGACTCAAGGACAGGCTCGGCGCGAAGATCGTCGCCGAGGAAAGCTACGAAACTGCGGAGCCGACGATCGACAGTCATATCGTCAAGCTCAAGGCGACGGGGGCCGATACCCTGGTCAACATCAGCTCTCCCAAGTTTGCCGCTCAGGCAATCAAGAAGATCGCTGGAGTCGACTGGAAGCCGCTGCATATTCTCAGCAACGTTTCGGCGTCAGTGGGCAGTGTGATCAAGCCTGCCGGCATCGAGAACGCGCAAGGCATCATTTCTGCCACTTACTTGAAGGATCCGGCGGATCCGCAGTGGGACAATGATCCTGGAATGAAGGAGTTTCAGGGCTTTTTGAGCAAATACTATCCGGAAGGCAACAAGCGCGACATTTTGCTGATTACCGGCTACGCGCTTGCAGAGACGCTGGCGCAAACGTTGAAGCAATGCGGTGACGATCTCACCCGCGAGAACGTCATGAAGCAGGCTGCGAACCTGAAAGATTGGCGCACCGAGGCGTTGCTGCCGGGCATCTACGTGAAGACCTCGCCGATCGACTTTGCTCCGATCACCCAACTTCAGCTGATGCGCTTTCGCGGCGAAAAGTGGGAGCTGTTCGGAGACGTGATCAACGCGGATACGGCGGACTAAATTGGTCGCAGAGAACCGCGACGCATGCCTTCGACCATCTGAGCTGTGACTGTGTGGTGGGCTGCAATCGGTAGTGTTCGGACAAGAAATGCGTCGGACGACCTATCAGCGGGTCATCCGATCGCACATCGCCCGAACTGTTCCGAATTCAAGCGGCCGCGAACGTAATTGTTACGCTCGTCGAAGCGATGAGTAAGGCGCATGATCAACTATCGACCCTCTTGGCTCGATTCTGAGCTCGAGATGTACCGGGACACGGTCTGTCGCTTCATCGACAAGGAAATGGCGCCGCTGGATGAACAGGCGCGCGAACGAGGCAATGTCGGGCACGAACTCTGGCTGAAGGCTGGAGCGCTTGGACTTCTCTGTTCGGACATCCCGAGCGAATATGGCGGCGGCGGAGGCGATTTTCGGCACGAAGCGATCTTTTACGATGCCATGGCGCGCCGCGGCTTGACGGGAATGAACCCCTCTGTCCACACGGTCGTAGCCCACTATCTGCTGAACCACGGGACCGAGGAGCAAAAGCGGGAATATCTGCCGCGCTTGGCGAGTGGGGAACTCGTCGGAGCCGTTGCGATGACCGAACCGGGGCCGGGTCGGATCTTCAATCGATTCGAACTCGCGCCGAAAAGCGTGCCGACGGCTACGTCATCAACGGTTCCAAGACCTTCATATCCAACGGCGTCCTTGCGGGTTTGGTGCTCGTCGTCGCGAAGACCTGTCCGGCCGAGCGAGCGAACGGAATGTCGATTGTCCTGGTCGAGACTGCCAAAGCTCGCGGCTTTCGGGTCGGCCGCGTGCTCGATAAGATCGGACTAAAGGCGCAGGATACTTGCGAGCTGTTCTTCGACGAGGTCCTGGTGCCGGCCGCAAATCTGCTTGGCGGAGTGGAAGGGCGTGGCTTCTATCAATTGATGTCAGACTTGCCTTATGAGCGCACCATCATCGGCGTGATGGCTGTGGCGGCAATGGAGGGCGCTCTCGAGGCGACGCTTGCGTTTGTTCGGGAACGCAAGGCGTTCGGAAAGTCGATTGCCGAGTTTCAGAACACCAAATACAGGCTGGCCGAGTTGGCGACGATCACGAAGGTCACGCGCAGCTTCGTCGACCAGTGCGTCGAAGCATTGGTTTCCGGTACGCTCGATGCAGCCACGGCTTCGATGGCCAAACTCTGGGCGTCCGAGCAGCAGGGGAAGGTCATTGACGAGTGTTTGCAGCTGCACGGTGGGTACGGCTCCATGAACGAGTACCTCATCGCACGCATGTATGCCGACGCACGCGTGCAGCGCATTTACGGTGGAACCAGCGAAATGATGAAGGAAGTGATCTCCAGGGAGCTCTAGGATTTGGGGAATCTGTCCAACGCGTAAACTCGATGGCCGACCCCGATAGGCCGGCGCGCTGAAGAGGGTGTCATGAAAGCAGTCTTGGTCGAAAACTACGATCGCATCGAAAATATCAGGATCAGGGACGTGGCTAGGCCGGACTTGTCAGCGGGAATGGTCCGCGTTCGAATCCAGGCCGCTGCCGTCGGTTTCGTGGATGGCCTGAAGGTGCAGGGCCTCTACCAGACCAAGGACCCTTTGCCATTTACGCCGGGGTCGGAGTTCGCCGGGGTTGTCGACGAGGTAGCCCCAGATGTTGCGGGCTTCGCGCCCGGTACGCCGGTCATCGGAATGGTCAGAAATGGCGGTCTTGCCGAATATATTTGCGTGCCGGCCGCGGACCTTTTCGTGACTCCAAAAGGCATAGAGCCTGAGGTCGGCGCCTCGTTCTTCGCCAATTACTTGACGGCACTATATGCACTCAGCGCCCGGGGAAAGCTGCAGAGCGGCGAGACCCTTTTGATTCTGGGTGCCGCCGGCGGGGTTGGAATAGCGGCTGTTCAGGTCGGGAAGTTGCTGGGTGCCCGCATCATTGCGGCCGCTTCGACTGAAGAGAAGCGACAATTTGCGATTCAATATGGGGCAGATGCGGGCCTGGATTACACGCACGAAAGCTGGCGCGACGAACTCAAGGAACTCACCGACGGTCACGGCGCGGACGTAATCTACGATCCCGTCGGAGGAGAGCTGAGCCTGCAGGCATTCCGTTCGATCGCCTGGAATGGTCGGCACCTGGTGATCGGCTTCGCTTCAGGGATTATTCCAGCGCTGCGGTTCAATCTGCCTCTTCTAAAAGGAGGGGCGCTGTTGGGTGTCGACCTGGCGCAGATTGGTCGTCGTGAACCGGATGTGCGAGATCAAGTCATCGCCCAGCTATTCACTTGGCTAAGTGAGAAGACGCTTGTTCCCGTCGTAGGAAAGGTCTTTGCATTTGAGGAATTCCACCAAGCGTTCAAGGCGATGACGACGCGCTCTGCCCTTGGAAAGATGGTTGTCCGGATCGGCTGACGATCCTCCTAGATTGGTTTTTTGGAGAATCCTCATGAATGTTTCGGACGCGCTGAATTCCCGGACCTCTGTGCGGGCATTCCTGGAGAAGCCCGTCCCCGGCGAGGTCGTCAAAGACATCCTGCTTGGGGCTAGTCGTTCGCCATCCGGCGGTAATCTACAGCCGTGGCATGTCTGGGCGCTAGGCGGCCAAGAGCTCGCACGTTTTAAGGCGTTGATGGCCGAGCGGATCAAGATCAGCCCGATGGGCGAGCCGCCAGAGTACAACATATACCCGCCAGAACTGAAGGAGCCGTATAGAAGTCGGCGATTCAAGAACGGCGAAGATCTTTATCGCACCATCGGGATTCCGCGCGAAGACAAAGCTGCGCGTCTCAATCAGCTCGCGAAGAACTTCATCTTTTTCGGTGCGCCTGTCGGCCTGTTTTTCGCCATCGATCGCCAGATGGAGCCTGGGCAATGGGCCGATCTCGGCATGTACATGCAATCCATTATGTTGCTCGCTTTGGAGAAGGGATTGAGTACCTGTCCGCAAGAGGCTTGGGCGCTGTGGCACAAGACCGTCGCGGAATTCATCGGGTTGCCCTCCCATCTGATGCTCTTTTGCGGCATGGCTCTCGGCTACATGGATCGAGAGCATCCGATCAACCGACTGCGCGCAGATCGTGCTGATCCATCGGAATTCATGACAATCCGTGGATTTTGACCAGGGCTTCGACTACAAGATCCGTCGGATATCGAGCGTCCGCAAATTGATCAACGGCCTCGCCAGGAACGTGCGGAAGATCCACTCTGAGCAGTAGCCCGATGTACTACGCCACATCAAGAGGCTCAGAACCCCGCAAGGATATGTGAGGGTTGGCCCGCGAGGGACATTGCAAAGTCCTCGCAACGTACAGGCCGGAGCTGCACAACGCCTTGAGCGCAGCTCGCCATCCTGAACCACAAAACCTCTTTGGCCATGTGCGTCCTTACCCGCGCTCGAACCATATTGGAGGCGAGCGATCTCGAAACAGCGAGGTCGCCAATGACAACGGACCGTAAGAAAGCTTTTCGGTAGCTATCCATTCTGTAGATGCGGCCCATCAACACAATCGATTTTACCAATCCTATAAGGCCCCGCATAAGAAAGACGTTGGTCTGGAGAAAAGCCTTCGGCCAATCAGAATGGTGTTTCGATCTTTGCCGAGAGCCGGGGGAAGTTTCGGTGCATCTCGAGCATCAACCCAGTGCATCTTAGTCCGGCCACGTGCTTGGGCGGGTACTGCGGCCCGTAGGCCCTGCCACTGTCGACGGAAGCTGTCGCAACAGCGACGTCCGCCGAGGTTGACTCCTGCCCGTTCGCCGAAGACGGCCGGGCTTCTTTTGTGTGTGCCATGTACGAGCGACAGCTTCGAGATGGAATTCCACTATCCAGCTATCCGCTTTACCGATCTCTTGCGAAGGAGGCTGGGCCATGACGCTTGGCTCTCAACGGATCCAATGGATGGAGTTCATGCCGGCAGATAACTCGACACCTCGCGGCTCGTCGATCTGGATCGAGTGTCATCGATCCTGCAGAGGCAACTTGCGGTGACGTGCCCAAGCACCCCCGACCGCGGCTACACTGTGGCTGTTCCAAAGAGTCGCAGTTGCTATGGCTCTCCGTTCGCCACGCATACGCGCCTTACCGCCTCCTGCTGCCGCCACATGCTTGTATTCGATGCTGCTCGCCCGAACCGCGCTTCGGCCGGCGGAGCTTGGATTTGGCCGCAGAATCCAGAGCACCCAAATCCGCAACAATCATTGAGCACCTTCAATCGACGGTCTCAAGAAAAGTCTAGCTGCTCCAAAAACTCTATTCTTGAATATGGGGGATGTTGATCCGCATGTGTGGGATTGTAGGCATTTTGGGGCGCCAACCCGTTGCGGAGCGGTTGATTGAAGCGCTTACTCGCCTGGAATATCGCGGCTATGATTCAGCGGGAGTCGCAACGCTCGACGCCAATCATCTTGAGCGCCGGCGCGCCGAGGGCAAGCTGAAAAATCTTGAGACCAGCCTCCGCCGCAGTCCGCTGCCCGGTCACACCGGTATTGGTCATACCCGCTGGGCCACTCATGGCAAGCCCACGGAGTACAACGCGCATCCGCATACGACGGACAATGTCGCGGTCGTCCATAACGGAATCATCGAGAATTTTCGCGAGTTGCGCGCCGAACTTGAGCAGAAAGGTGCTCGATTTGTTTCCGACACTGACAGCGAGGTGGTGGCGCACCTGGTCGAATCCTATCTGAGGGAGGGCTACTCGCCCCAAAAGGCAGTGAAAGCTTCCTTACCGCGACTGCGCGGGATGTTTGCCCTGGTATTCCTGTTCAAGGGGCACGACGATCTCATGATCGCTGCACGGAAGGGATCCCCGCTCGCGATCGGGTATGGCAATGACGAGGTTTATGTCGGTTCGGATGCCATTGCGCTCGCGCCGTTCACCGACGCCATCACTTATCTTGATGACGGGGATTGCGCCGTGCTTACCCGCAAGATCCACGTCATCTACGATGCCAAAGGGGCAGTCGCGCGCCGCGAGACGCTGAAATCGGGTGCGTCGTCGCTCCTGGTTGACAAGGCGAACTATCGGCACTTTATGGCCAAGGAGATCCATGAGCAGCCGAAGGTGATCGAGCAGACTCTGGCGCGCTATATCGACGGAGCCTGCGAACGCGTTGCTCTACCGCTCGAGCTGCCGTTCGACTTCAGAGACGTCCGCCGCATCACGATCATCGCTTGCGGCACAGCGAGCTATGCTGGCTCCGTCGCGAAATACTGGCTCGAGCGCTTTGTCCGCGTGCCCGTTGAAGTCGACGTCGCCTCCGAGTTCCGCTACCGCGAATCTGCCATGGGCAGAGGTGATCTCGCGATCTTTGTTTCGCAGTCGGGCGAGACCGCAGATACGCTTGCTGCGCTCCGCTACGCCAAGGCGAAAGGTGCACACACACTTGCAGTCGTCAATGTACCAACGTCGACCATCGCTCGCGAGAGCGAAACCGTGCTGCCGACGCTGGCCGGCCCGGAGATCGGCGTTGCCTCGACGAAAGCCTTTACCTGCCAACTGATAGTGCTGGCGGCGCTTGGGGTCGCGGCCGCCAGGGCGCGCGGCGAACTGTCCGAGGATGAGGAGATCGAGCTGGTGCGCGGCCTGGTGGAAATTCCTCGCCTGATGGCGGCGGCGCTCACCACCGAACCGCAGATCGAGAGGCTTGCGCGCGACATCGCGAAAGCACGCGACGTACTCTATCTCGGTCGCGGCACGAGCTTCCCGATCGCGCTAGAGGGCGCCCTGAAGCTGAAGGAAATCTCCTACATCCATGCAGAGGGGTATGCTGCGGGCGAGCTCAAACACGGCCCGATCGCGCTAATCGACGAGGCCGTGCCAGTTGTGGTGATCGCACCGCATGACTGCTTATTCGAGAAAACGGTCTCAAACATGCAGGAAGTGGCAGCGCGCGGCGGCAACATTGTCCTCTTGACCGATGCCAAGGGCGCTGAGGAGGCGACACTGGATACGTTCGCCACGATCGTGCTGCCGGACATGCCTGCCGTCTTCACGCCGATGGTCTACGCGATCCCCGTGCAGCTGCTAGCCTACCACACGGCCGTCGTGATGGGCACTGATGTCGACCAGCCGCGGAATCTCGCCAAGTCCGTGACGGTCGAATAGGGAGGACGGAAGCCGTCGATCGCGTCTTGTCGCCAAACCGGTCTAGAGAATTATGTTAGAGCATTCACGACCGGCCAGCGCCGCCAAACTTAGGCGGTCAAAGATGCCAGCGTCTGCCGCTTTCGCGTTCGAATCTGCGCCGAAGTCTAACAGGTTTTCGACACGCGCCTTCAGGAGGCCGACGACATGGTAACTTCGCTTGCATCTGAAGCGGGCGACAAGGTCGTTGCGCTCGGACCACTCGGCCTGCACTCGGATGTGGCCGTAGCGAGTTCGTCCGAACCGGCGCCGGCCATTTCAGCCCCCGCGCTACTGATAACGCGCTCGCGTGATCCGGCCTGACGCCGGGTCACATTACTCAAGCAGACGAATTCGAGATCGCCGCGATGGCCTTTACCGACATTTTCATCAAGCGTCCGGTCCTGTCGGTCGTCGTCAGTCTGCTGATCCTGCTGATCGGCTTCCGTGCGGCGATGGTATTGCCGATACGGCAATATCCGAAGCTGTCGAACACGGTCATCAACATCACGACCGTCTACCCCGGCGCGTCCGCGGACTTGGTTCAGGGCTTCATCACCACGCCGATCGAGCAGGCGGTCGCCTCCGCCGAGGGCGTCGACTACATCACCTCATCCTCGGTGCTCGGCACCTCGACGATTCAGGTCTATATCAAGCTGAACGTCGACCCGAACCAGGCGCTCACCGAGGTGCTCGCCAAGGTGAATTCGATCAAATATCTGATCCCGAAGGAATCCAATGATCCGGTCGTCACCAAGACCACCGGCCAGACGACAGCGGTGATGTATCTCGGCTTCTCCTCGGAGGAGCTGTCCGGCTCGGCAATCTCCGACTACCTGACGCGCGTGGTGCAGCCGGTGCTGTCCACTGTGGACGGCGTCGCGTCTGCCGACATCCTCGGCGGCCAGACCTTTGCGATGCGGTTGTGGCTTGACCCGTTGAAGATGGCCGGCCACAACGTGTCGCCGACTGATGTCGCGGCCGCGATCACCGCAAACAACTTCCAGTCCGCCGCCGGCCAGACCAAGGGCTATTTGATCGTCTCGAACATCACGACGAACACGGGCCTGACCGACGTCAACCAGTTCAAGAAGTTGATCGTCAAGGCCAAGGACGGCGGCTTTGTGCGGATGGAGGATATCGCCTCCGTCGAGCTTGCCGCGCAGACCACTGATGCGAGCGTGGCCTTCAACGGCGAGCATGCGATCTTCATCGGTGTGCAGGCGACGCCACAAGGCAACCCACTGACGCTGGTGAGGGGCGTGCGCGCGCTGTTTCCCGAGCTGGAGCGCAACCTGCCGCCCTCGATGAAGATGAAGGTCGCCTACGACTCGACCAAGTTCATCCAGTCGTCGATCGATGAGGTCGAGAAGACGCTAGGCGAGGCCGTAATCATCGTAATCGTGGTGATCTTCCTGTTCCTGGGCTCGTTCCGCTCCGTGATCGTTCCGGTCGTCGCTATCCCGCTGTCGATGATCGGTGTCTGCACGCTGATGCTGGTACTGGGCTTTAGCTTCAACTTGCTGACGCTGCTCGCCATGGTGCTCGCAATCGGTCTCGTGGTCGACGACGCCATCGTGGTGGTGGAGAACATTTATCGCCATCTGGAGGAGGGGAAGACTCCGGTGCAGGCGGCGCTGGAAGGCGCGCGGGAAATCGTCGGCCCGGTCGTCTCGATGACGATCACGTTGGCCGCCGTGTACGCCCCGATCGGCTTCCTCGGTGGACTAACCGGCTCGCTGTTCCGTGAATTCGCCTTCACGCTCGCCGGCTCGGTGGTCGTGTCGGGGGTGATCGCGCTGACCCTGTCGCCCATGATGTGCTCGGTGCTCTTCAAGAACAGCGACGAGAGCCGCTTCGCCATGCTCGTGAACAAGGTGTTTGGTGCCTTGACGCGCTGGTACGGCCGCAAGCTCGACCGCTCGCTTGACTACAAGGCGGTAACGGGCCTATTCGCCATGACGATCCTTGGCCTCGTTGGGTTCCTCTACTTGCACACCTCGAGTGAGCTCGCACCCGAGGAAGACCAAGGCATCGTGTTCGCGGTGACCAAAGCACCGAAATACGCCAACAACGACTATCTCGATTTCTATGGCGACAAGCTCGACAAGAAATTTCAAAGCTTCCCTGAGACCGATCTGCGCTTCGTGCTGAATGGCATCAACGGCCCTCAGAACGGTATCGCCGGCATGCTGCTCAAGCCCTGGGATGAACGGAAGCGCTCCTCGATTCAGTTGAAGCCGCTGGTCCAGGCCGAGCTCTCCAAGATCGAGGGTGTTCAGGCCTTCGCCTTCAACCTGCCGCCGCTGCCGGGCGGCCCGGGCGGTTTGCCGGTGCAGATGGTGATCAATTCGACCGCGGGTTTCCAGGCCGTCTATGAGCAGATGGAGAAGCTGAAGGATGCCGCGCGCAAGAGCGGCATGTTCATCGTCTCCGACAGCGATCTCGCCTTCAATCAGCCGACCGTGAAGGTGAACGTCAACCGCGCCAAGGCGCAGGACCTCGGCATCAATATGCAGAACGTCGGCAGCGCGCTCGCGCTCCTCGGCGGCGGCAATTACATCAATCGCTTCAACCTGGAGGGCCGTTCCTATCAGGTGATCACGCAGGTACCACGCGCTCAGCGGCTCTCGCCGGAATCGCTCGGCAACTACTACGTAGCGACCAGCACCGGCCAGCAAGTGCCACTATCGACGGTGGTGTCAATCGAGACTACGACTGCGCCGAATTCGCTGACCCACTACAACCAGCTCAACTCGGCGACGTTCTCGGCGGTGCCGATGCCCGGCGTGACCGTCGGCCAGGCGGTCGACTTCCTTGAAGGCGAGGCCAAGAAGCTGCCGCAAGGCTTCAGCCATGACTTTCTCGCCGACAGCCGGCAGTATGTGCAGGAGGGCAATCAGCTCGCGATCACCTTCGCCTTCGCGCTGATCATCATCTTCCTGGTGCTGGCGGCGCAATTCGAGAGCTTGCGCGACCCGCTGGTCATCATGATCTCCGTGCCGATGGCGATCGTCGGCGCGCTGATCCCGCTGTTCTTCGGCGTCGCCACCATGAACATCTACACTCAGGTCGGCCTGCTGACGCTGGTCGGCCTGATCACCAAGCACGGCATCCTGATGGTGGAGTTCGCCAACGAGCTCCAGATCAACGAGCGGCTGGACCGCCGCTCGGCGATCGAGATGGCGGCCCGTATCCGCCTGCGGCCAATCCTGATGACGACGGCCGCGATGGTGACCGGCCTGATTCCGCTCCTGACCGCGACCGGCGCGGGCGCTGCCAGCCGTTTCTCGATCGGCCTTGTGGTCGTGGCCGGCATGTCGGTCGGCACCCTGTTCACGCTGTTCGTGCTGCCGGCGGTCTATGTGGTCCTAGCGACCGACCACCGTGCCAAGACCGGGTCCGTGCGGAACGAGCAGATCGAGGAGCTGGGTCTCGGCTCCAAGGCGCTGCGGCCGACCTGAGGCGGGATCGATTGAAGATGCAATGCGGCAATGGTCATTGCCAAGGCGCATTCGCGCCGAAGCAAGCGTCAGTTGTGGCGGAGATGAGAGCACTTCCAGTGGGCAGGGGCTGCGCCGCAAGATAGTTGTCTGATTGATGCAGCGATCTCGATGACTGACCCAAGGGACGGACTACCTGCTCAGCCGGTTGGCTTGATTGACACACCTCTTCGGAAGCTGCGAACGTCCGACCGTTCGGGCTGAAAAGCCTCAACCAGAACTGGCACGGCGCTCGCAGGATTGCTGTCGCCACATACGAAAACATCAACGGCCGCGTAGGACCTCTCAGGCCAAGTATGTAAGGTCATGTGCGATTCAGCCAACAAGGCTATTGCCGAGACGCCGTCGCCTGGACAAAATTTATGAACATGAAGGTGGAGTAATGTTGCACTCGCCGCATCGATGGCTTTTCGGATTGCGTCTTCCGCAATGTCCGGATCGTCCAGGTTTTTCGCTCCCCATAGCTCGATAAGCATATGCGTCGCGCCGGTGGCCAGAGGCGGTGGTACTTCTTGGTCGCTATCAATAATCATTGAGGAATCTCCATTCAATTGCCGGCTCAGTAAAATGAGCTGTTCGGGATTTAGATGACGAGGTGATCAGGCGGCGCGTTTTGCCGGTACGTTCATGACCTCAATGCCGCATCAAGGACTTGGGCGTCGTCTCAAAGGCACAAATCAGTTGTACGCAATCGGTGTTTACCGCTTGGGTGCCGTAGGAATCCGCAGCCCGGCGAGCGCCCAAGTCCGCTTTCGTGAGGAGAGCACCAAACCGTGGCAGGCACCCGTTGGTTGCGGGTGCCATGCAGATTGGCGCGTGTCGACTACAAGATCCGGTAGGTGCCAAGGCAAATTCGAGGCCCTACACGTCCGGCCTGTATTGCCCTGACGTCATCGAGCAAACAGTGGTGAACGCCTAGGGCGGGAAGCTAAGAAACGACCAAAGGGCACCACTATGTCTGGCCGATACCGGGGCTGACCAATCCATACCCGCAATCAAGATCATCGGCGTTCTGATTTGAGGCCCCAGAAGGCGATGAATGGGGGACGCGTTTGCCTAGCCGAGATCTATCCGAAAGAAATCCGTATGTGGAACGTCAAGCGATCGAGGCGACCACGTCGATCGATCGCATTGCAAGATCGGATCCGGAGAGAATTGCGCTGAGGAGCGGCGCAGACGAACTCACTTACGAGGCGCTGCGACTAAGATCGGATGCCCTCGCAAGGAGGCTGCGAGAGCACGGCGGTCGGGGCGCTGTCGTCGGGTATTGGGGTGAGCGCGGCTTGGACTGGGCGACGGCGGTCGTCGCAATCTTGAAGGCCGGATCAACGTACCTACCGCTCGATCCATCGTTACCGGCTTCACGTACGTCGTTCATAATTGAGCAGAGTCGCTGTGCCCTCATTATTGGTCCCGACCAGCAGCATTCGCTCAATCTGCTCCAGTCGAGGAGCGAAGGCACCATCCAATTCATGCCGATAGAGGCGGAGCTGCGTGAGCGCCAGCCGTCGTCCTTCGTCCCATCATCGAGCGCGGATGGACACGCCTACATTCTGTTTACGTCTGGTTCAACGGGCCAGCCTAAAGGCGCAATGATTGGGCGTGCAGCCCTCAACAATCATTTGGCGGCAAAAATTGATGCCCTGACCCTCACTCGAATGGATTGCATTGCCGAGACGGCATCGCATTGTTTTGACATCTCGCTGTGGCAGCTTCTGGCAGGGCTTTGCGTCGGAGCCAGTATCGCGATCATTGATGATGCGACACTGAAATCGCCAGTATCTCTTCTCAAAGCAATTCAAGGGTACGGCGTGACGGTTGCTCAATTCGTCCCGTCAATGCTTGCAGTATTTGTTGAATATCTGCAGCGCCTTGCGGCGGCTGAGCGAGCTCTGGACAGGTTGCGGATTATTTCCACGGTTGGAGAACCCCTAACACCCGGGCTGGCGCGCGCCTGGCTTACGCTATATCCGCAGATCCCCATTCTAAACCACTACGGGCCGACCGAGTGCGCCGACGGCGTTACGCACAATCTGGTTTCCGTACCTCCCGCGGTGGCGGACACTTATGTGCCGATCGGCAAGCCGATTGCGAACCTTCAGGTCTATATCACCGATGGATCTCGTCTGTGCGACACGGGAGAGGTCGGCGAAATCTGCGTTAGCGGTGTTGGTGTCGCCACTGGTTACGTCAATGACCACATCCGCACCAAGGATGCCTTTGGGCCAAACCCATTCTCGAACGACCCGCCGTTCGGGCGCCTATACAGGACAGGTGATCTTGGGCGCGTTCGTTCCGATGGCCTTTTGGAATGTCTTGGTCGACGGGACCGTCAGGTCAAAATCCGCGGGCACAGAATTGAGCTGGGAGAAATCGAGGCGCGGCTCTCCGCTCATCACTTGGTACGTGGCGCTGTCGCGGTGGCGTCCGTCTGCGCAGGCGTAAAGCTTACGGCGCGAGACATAACCAGTGCCGAGGGGGACACTGGATCGAGACGAATCGTCGCGTATGTGTCAGCCCCGGCTGAAGTGACGCAATGCGAGCTTTTGGACTTTCTTGCCGAAACGCTTCCCACCTACATGCTCCCAGAAAGGATTATCCACGTCGGCGGTATTCCACGGACCAGAAACGGAAAGGTCGATTTTGGAGCATTGCCGGACCCGACCAGTGTTCGCCCTGCAATGCCGACGCCATTCGAGGGGCCGCGAACAGAGCTTGAAGCCAAGCTGTGTCAAATCTGGTCAGGCGTTCTGGGCATTGAGAACATTGGTGTGAATGATCCCTTCATAAGCCTCGGTGGAGACTCGCTACGGGCTATGCTCATATTGGGCCAATTGCAGACCGAATTCGGAGTGAGAACGGATTTCAGGCTCGTCCTGAATGGAACGATCCGATCTCTTGCGGCTTCGATCTCGACCCGAGGCGCGTCCAAACCATGCATAGGCCCCGCATACGGAAAGCTTACGCGATCGCCTCTGACGCGAGTTCAGGAACACCTGTGGTTTCTCTCCCAGCTCGATCCGTCTGCCAAGAACTACATCATTCAAGGCGGCCTGCGAATAAGAGGCATCATCGATCTGGCCGGGTTCAATCGCGCCTGGACCGATGTCGTTCGCTTCCATCAGGCCCTTTCTGCACGCTTTATCGACGAGGATGGTCCGGTCCAGCTCTTTGATGCTCCGCAATGTGAAAATCTTGAATTGGCTGATGCATCTCATCTGTCGGCGCAGGAAGCTGAGGAGCTGATCGCAGAGTTGCGGCGAACAGAGCTGAACGGCAGCTTTGATCTCAGCCAGGGCAATCTGTTTCGCGGGCGCATGATCCGTTTTGGCCCTGACCACCATCTGATACTGATCAGCGCTCACGAAATTATCATAGATGCCTGGTCGATCTCTGTTCTGCTCAGAGACCTTCGACAAACGTACCTACATCCCGCGGCGCCTTTGCCAAAGAACCGCGCCTCACTTTCGACCTACGCGGTCTGGGAAAAGCAGCACGCGCCTCCAGAGGCGCTGGCCAACCAACGCAGCTATTGGCGCCGCCAGATTGGTGATGATCCGCCGGTGCTTTCGCTTGGAACAGGACAGGCGCGGCCGCAGACAAACTCTCACCGCGGCGCCTCGCATGGCGTGCTGCTCGGCAGCGAGCTCTCCAATCGGTTACGGGAGTTTGCGCGCCAACACAGGTGCACCCCGTCGACAACCCTCCTCGCGTGCTTCAAGCTGCTTCTGCGGATGTATAGCGGTCAAGACGACGTTATCGTCGGCATACCGCACGTCGTACGGGATCAAGCCGGCAGTGCCGACATTGTCGGCTTTTTCCTGAATATGCTGCCAATCCGCTCCGCGATCGATGTCGGTCAGTCCTTTGCGGTTCATGCCTTGCGCATCCAGGGCCTGGTCAGCGATGCCATCGCAAATGCGGCATATCCGTTCGGCTGGATGGTAAGGGATAGTCGGCTGTGTCGTGAAGCGGGACGATCGCCGATCTTCCAGGTCATGTTCAACATGTATTCCGAGGCTGCGGAGCCGGCTGGTCAGCATGAGCTCGATCTGACATTCCGCGAATACGACACCGGCTATGTAAAATTCGATCTGACCTTGTACGCACAAGATCAGGGCGATGAAATTGCGCTGCAGCTAGCATATGCAGAAGACATATTTTCCAGCGATCTCATCGGCCGTATGGCTGATAATCTGCGCTGTCTGATTGCAGCCTGCGTCGAGAATCCGCTTGCGCCCGTTAAGGATCTGAGCTGCCTCAGCGCGACGGATGTCGTTATGCTGGACTCGCTGGATGGCTCGGCGCAGTCATACTCGACTGAATGTCCGATTGTCGAAGCGTTCGAGCAGATCAGCGCCTCACATCGCAGCCAGCTGGCATATTTTGGTGATTTCGGTGCGATCACATTCGGCGATCTGCGTGAGCGCGTAACAGCAGTCCGGTCGCTACTGCAGGCGTCTGACGTCGGCGCCGGCGATAGGGTCGCCTTGCTGGTCGACCGGTCGCCTGACGTGGCCGCTGTTATTCTCGCGGCACGAGCCTTGCGGTCTATCGTTGTCCCTATATCGCCGGATTATCCACGTGAACGGATCGAAGATGTCCTGCGAGATAGTCAGCCAAAGCGTCTGGTTCACGCAAGTGCCATTGACCTTGGCTTTGACACTCCGTCGATTTCTTTGTTGGACCTAGAAGGGTACGGCACGTCCGCGCACCATTCTGAGCGCATCGACACACCGTCAGATGGAGGAATTGCGAGCCTTATATACACCTCGTCCTCAACCGGAAAGGCGAAGGGGGTCCTGATACCGGAATCGGCAATTCTCAATCGGCTGCACTGGATGTGGCGAAGCGCTCCCTTCGACAAGTCCGACGTAATGGTTGTCCAGAAGTCCGCATCACTTGTTGCGTCGGCTTGGGAATACTTCGGGGGGCTTCTGAGAGGTGTGTCTACGCTGATCCTGACCCGGGAGCAGTTGCTGGATCCAGATCTGCTGTTGAGCACGTTGGCGAGATGTCGCGCGACGCATTTATTTGCTTCGCCGTCGGTCCTGACCGGCCTCATTGCTTCCCAAGAACGGCAGCGGCGCGCCACCTCCCTACGGCTGGTCACATGCAGCGCTGAACCGATGCCGTCCTCGCTCCCGGTTCGCTGGCGTGCGCTTTTCCCGGATGTGCCGTTGTGGAATTTCTATGGCGCTACGGAATGTGCCTCCAATGCCTCGATCTACAAAACATCGGATGCCGACGACGGCTCGTCGCTCGTCCCGGTTGGGCATCCAATCGATAACGTCAAACTCTACGTGCTCGATGATAGATTGAAGAGAGTCCCTGTCGGAGCCGCCGGCGAACTCTGCATCGCGGGACACTGCGTGAGCGCCGGCTACTGGCGGGATCAGGAACGGACAGACCGTTGTTTCGTGCCGAATCCTTATGGTGACGGACAATACAGCGTTCTTTATCGAAGTGGTGATATCGCACGGATCTCAACCAGCGGCCTTCTCGAGATTTGCGGCCGATCCGACAACCAGATCAAAGTACGGGGCTATCGCATTGAGCTGGAGGAAGTCGAAAAGGCCCTTGAATCTCATCCGGCAATCGCAAAGGCCGCGGTCGTCGCGCAAGGTATGGATGACCATCGTCACTTGATCGCGAGCCTGGTTCCCGTGCGGGACAGGCTATGCTCTGAGGATCTTGTCGCCCACCTGCGCCACACATTGCCGTCCTACATGATTCCCGCCGCCTTTCGTTTGGTTGACAGTATCCCCCTTACGGCGAACGGAAAGATAGATCGTGCTCACCTGTTGTCCATTCCTTACCGCGACGTCGGGCTTGGTCTGTCTGCTGAGCCCCGTACGAGGAAGGAGCGTCTTCTTGCCGGGATCTGGCAGGATCTACTGGGCGCGAAGTGGGTTGGAATTGGCCACAGCTTCTTTGATATCGGTGGAGACTCTCTTCTAAGCGTGCGCTGCGTCACGCTGGCGCGCGCAGCCGGGCTGAATCTTACTGTTGACCAACTCTATCGAACCCCGACCATTAGGGAATTGGCGGCAGATGGAGCGACGGTTACACACCATACCGTCACTTCCGCGGATGGCTCGTTGCCAGTTATCCCCGCGATCGCATCTTGGAAGCCTCTTGTCGGCTTCGATGAGCACTACAACATAGGCGATCTGTTCTTTCTGCCCGGCGGGATCCTGGATATCCCGCTGCTGGAGCGCGCCCTTGCCCATGTTATGGATAGGCACGAAGGCCTCAGGCTCCGTATCGCCCGAACCGACGATGGCCTACGTCTGACGATCGCAGCTTCGGTGGCCGAACGCCTCGTGGAGGAGGTCAATCTCGTCGGAATGACCAGCCTGCGGCAGCGTAAGGCAATCGAGAGCATCTCAGCAAGACGTCAACATATTTTTCGTTTTGACGGCCAGACTCCTCTTCTTAACGTCACAGCCTTCCGCACATCGGAAAGCGGCGATTACTATCTGCTGGTCCTGATGCATCATTTCGTTGCGGACGGGATAGGCTATCGATTGTTCCTGGAAGCATTGGATTCGGCCTACAACGCGATTAGCTCAGGCCAGGCCGTGAGTAGTCCCGAGAACATGCAGATGCTCTCTTCATGGCTAAAGCGCCTTGAGCACTACGCGAACCGCGAAGCGCCAGCCGAACTCGAATACTGGGAGGGGATCGACTACCATCAGTTCAATTTGGACGTCAGCCACACCTCATCGGGCGGCGCGAGCTTTTCGGACGTGACCGCTAGAGAGCTGCATTATGCACGCCTTGAAGGCCGCAAGGATGACGCGAATTGCCGATTCCTTTGGGAAGATCAGGCGAAGCATCATCTGGAGATTGGCAAAGAAGCGACAGCTGATCTCTTCAATATTGCAGCCAGATCGGCGCATTGTAAGGACATCGACGTATTTCTTGCGGCCATATCCGGCGCCTGTGGACGTGTTTTCGGCAACTATTCGCTCTGGATTGATAGCCTTACCTCGACCCGAGGTCGGCTGTTTGAAGATATTGATCCATCGCAGATCATTGGCCACATCAGCGAACTCGTTCCGCTTTCCTTGAGTCTCGCCGGAACGGAGTCCCGTCCCGATCGGGCTCATTCAATAAATCGCCAGCGCAATGTCCTGCCGCGCAGGGGAATAGGGTTCCGGGGCTTGAAATTCCTAAACCGAGATCCAGCCGTGCGGAGCCGGATCGATCGTCTGCCCTTACCCAAAATTGGACTGAATTATCGAGCGGGTTTGCAGCGCCATTTTCCGCGCCGCCTCCTGACCCATGAGCCGTCTCCAATCTGGATCGGCGAAGACATGGATGAAGCGGCCGCGAGTCACCTCTTCTGGTTCGATGTTGGATATCAAGCTGGCGCTCTACAAATTGAAACAAGGTATGACCCAACCCAGATCGGTTATGAGGTGACTCAAAACTTTTGCACCGTGTTGCAGCAGGAGCTGTTGCTGACGATCGACGAATTCGGAGGAGCCCGCGACACTGTCATCCATGAATGAGCAGGATGCGTAAGTGGTCGTCGAAAGCGTTCGAGATGTGATGGCAAACAAGAAGAACATCGATCTATCGGATCCCAACCTGTCGGGCCTTATCCTGCGGCTTGCGATTCCGTCTATTGTTGGCCTATCGATCAACGCGCTACAGCAGGCCGTCAATGCGATCTTTGTTGGCGCACTTGGCGCGCAAGCGATCGCAGCTGTCAGCATGACCTTGCCTGTCGTCGTCCTGCTGACGGCAGTCGGTCAGGGTATCGGTGTTGGAACAGCCTCGTTCATATCTCGCCATCTTGGTGCTGGTGAGTACCTGGAGGCGAGTAGAGGGGCGAGTACTGCACTGGCTCTGGCCGCTCCGATCGGTATCATGCTTACGGTTGTTCTCCTGCTAAACTTGCGACGGATCTTCGTAACGCTCGGGGCAACTCCAACTATCATGCCCGTGGTGCTCGACTATGCGGCGACGCTTTTGTTCGGGTACACCCTGATGCTTCTAAACATCGTCAACGGCTTCATCGTGAGGGCCGAGGGCAACACACGCTTCAGCATGTGGACGATGATGACCGCCTTCATCCTGAACGCCGTGCTCGATCCGGCCTTCATCTTCTTGCTGGGCCTCGGTGTGCGAGGCGCAGCCCTCGCAACACTGGTATCTCAGATCGCTGCCATTAGCCTCTATATCGCGCATTTTTCGAAGCTGCGCGGGATAGTCCTCGTCAAGCTGTCTTACATCTCGTTGCGAACAAGTCGCATCAGGAAGATCGCGTCTATTGGAGCGCCTGCGACCATGACGGGCATCTTATCTGCCATTGCGTCTATGCTCTTGTACGGAGCTGCTGCGCCATTCGGGGACGATTGCATCGCGGCGATAGGGATAGGTGTGCGATTGCTGACCATCGGCGCACTGCCTATCACCGGCTTTTGTATGGGCTCTCAAGCTGTTCTGGGTTTCGGTTGGGGCGCACGCGATCTGCCTCGCGTATTGAAGGCCGCAAAGCTCATGCTTTCCATGAGTGTCGCACTTTCGGCTGCATATTCTGCGGCCGTTGTGAGCTTTGCCCGACCTTTGGTCAAGCTGTTCAGCGATAGCGAGAACGTCACGGAAATTGCCGTCTTGACCTGTGTCGTCTTCCATCTCTTTTTTTGGCTTTTTGGTATTGAGAGTTTCGTGACGTCGATGCTTCAGTCCTTCGGGAGAGCACGCCTTAGTGTGGTTGTGCCCTTGGCGAGGCACTGCTATTTCTTCATACCGGCCGTACTGTTGTTACCACTAATATCGGGCTTTAACGGACTGTTGGCCAGTCAGGCAACCGCTGAGCTGGGCGCCGGAATGGTCGCGACGCTTGTGATGTTCCAGCAGTTTGCTGAGCTCAGACGATCGCTCCGACATCCCACCTCAGCTGCGATCGCGAATTGAATTGACGTCGAACATCAGCGAGGCCTCGGCATTGAGCCTACAACCCGAAAAGGTGTTGCGCTCCTGGGAATGACGAAGGTGGTGTGCAGAGCCATGCAGCTATAGTGGTACCGCTTGGCTTGCCCGAAGCTGATGCAAGCGGGCCCGGCCTCTTGAGCGGTGCTAGGGAGCCAAAGTATAGAGCCGAGTACCGGCCCCGCCGTGCTCATCGCGCGTCTGCTTCGTGCCCGGCACATGGACCAGTGCAATGGTAGGCTCAACACGGCCAGCTCTCACCGAGACACGCTTGCGCCCCACAAGGTCAACAGTGCAAGCTGCCGTCAACCCTGGCGGTCGACAATCTTGATGCGTCGTTGTCGGTGCGTTTCTTGCTGATCTCGAGACGAAGCAAGGCGTCAGCGCGTTAAAACGCGCAACTCAAGTTTGCCGGCGCCTTGGTCTCTCTGCCGGCTCTTGTCTTTTTGAGGAGCAAGCTCATGGGCTCCTGCCGGGCCTGGCGGCACCAGACAAGGGACCACAATTCGTACATCGCCTGACTTGGCCCGAAATTGAAAGCAGCCTCGCTGGCAACGATCTGGTAAGTTCGCGCCCGTCAGGTCTGCTCATCATTTTTCGTGGAAGTCGGTTCTGAAAAGTTGCCGTGGCCTCCGTCAGGAATACGCGAGTTAGGCGATCCGGGCGGTTGATCCGCTGCCGGAAAGTCATCGCCCTTTCCCACCCTCGAGTGGCGCTTGCGAATAAATGCCTTGAGCTCGTCGTAGGCGTCAAGCAGGGGCGGCGTCAGAGAGAAGAATGCACCCAACACCAAGTACGATGATGGCATGACGGAGCAAAACGCTGTCGTCCTCATCAAGGTGGTGACCGCGTCTGATGAAGACGGGCGACCGGCAGCTGAATCCCTTCCGACCGTTCGACCTGCGCGGTTGGCGCGGCGGGATCATGATCACGACGAACAAAACATTGACTAACAGCCATATGCCGAGAACAATGAAAAGCGTTTGCATCTTGGGCCATTCCGTACTGATCAGTGATATAGACGAAGTGCTGTTCTGACGAGCTGCCGAGCAGCTGACGAGCTCATCTTCAGGGGTTCATAACGAGTGACAGCAATCGCAGCCAAATTCCGCCCTTGCTGTCGCGCCGCGGAAGAGCCGACGATCATCAGAAAAGGTTTCCAAGCGCCAAGTCGATGGTTTGTCAAAATGATCTCGGATGTCCTATTCGCCAAAGCAGCCGCCCGATCGGCAGCCAGCGCATGGTGGTGGCTTGGCCGCTTGCGGAATGCTCTGGCACCAGCACAGAGTCTTGCGAAGCAGGCTGGACGGTCTGAGAGGTTCATTATTGTCATCACGCATCAGGAAGCTGCCGACGGTCGGACGCGGTCCGTCGCCTACCTGTATGACGATACAAGCTTACGCTACGTGCGATTCAAGTCCCCTCGGGATCCGCTCTCAAAAACATGTTGAAACTGTTCGGCCCTAGAAGGCCGCTCGAACAGAGGCCCGGCCAACGCCCTAAGAGGGTTCAACTCTGTTGGTTTTGGGGTCCTCAGACGTGGTTCCGCTAATCTGGTGAGTGCATGCTCGTTGGGCATTTGGCAGGGAACGAGAGTCACCCGGTCGATCGACATAAGTATGCTCACGCGATCGGCGCGGGCATTCTAGGAGTCCGGAGCCGCGTCTCCCGTCTCTCGTGTGCATATGGAATTAGCCGCCTATGGCAGACGAATCGAACCGGAAAATGACAGGACTGCGTCAGACGTGCCATCTTGCAGAGAGTTGGTGACCCCAAATACGGCGGGCGCCAATCAACGAAGCGGCCCCATGCGGCCTAGCCGTTAGCTTAAGCAAACCAATGCGTGCTTTCGGCCTTGAACTGCCCGAAAGCACGCAACGTCATTCTCGGGTCTCGGCTCGACTTGAGCCCAGGATCCGCGATTTCGAAGCTTGGAACGGAGAGCGGGCAGTTTCAATCAAAGTTGTAGGAGGCCTGCAGGAACGTGCCCCATCGCTCCATGCGATAGTTCGCAGGAAAGACCCCCAAGGCAACAGGAGAGCTGTCCTCCCGTTGGGCTTCATTGGGGAGTATCTTGCTATGTTTTTGAGTCCACATGGCCCAATATCGGGCGCCGATACCGACGCTGAAATTGTTGGTGAGGAAATATGAGAGAGTACCTTCTACCTGCACACCACCGCCACCGCTCCCGCGTTGATCGCTGAAGAACGTCAAGTCTCGCAACAGATGATTGTCACGGCCCTGGAAGTTTGTCCAGGGCAGGTAAGCAACATCGGCGCTGACGCGCCAGCGGTCGAGCAACGTGGTTTCAGCACTCAGACCGATGCGCAGCGCATTCCAATCAGTGTCTTGGCTGCCGATGACCATCTTTCCGCCAACTGCTTGACGGCATGGCGGTGAGGAAGCGATCTGCGTGCATCCTGTCGTGTCAGAGTTCTGGCCGTAGTAGGTCCAGCCCATGAACCCGCCGACTTTGAAGGCGGTACCGCGCAAGAAATCGTAACCCGCATCGGCCGTGTAGTACATGAATCTTCCGTTCGCCTGGCCCGATGTCGTGTTGGAGTAGGCGAAGCCCGCGCCCCAATCTTCATCGTTCACATTTCCGCTGTTGAAGCGGCCGACGCCGATATTGCCCTTCAGGAATATCCCCCATGGGCTGTCCACACGTTCGAACAACTCACCGGAGATCCCATCCAGCTTGTGATAGGTGAGCCTTGATGCGAGCTCGCTCCCGAAGCCCCATTGAAACTTTCCGCGACTCAGCCAGAAGCGTGTGCCGCTTTCCTGCGACCAACCCCGAGTGAAGGCAACCGGCGGCGCGCTGACGGGCGGCGTCGCCCCGTATAGCGGCCGGTCGAACCATGCCGGCATCCGTGGGTCGGCATCAAAATGGTAGTTTAGGCTAATTTTGCCGATATGATAGCTGCTGGTCGGGTGGGTGATGTTGGCTGGGACGGTTGCCAACGGAAGCCTTGCGGTCGGAGGGGTTGCCACACCTGGTCCACCAAACCACAGATAATCGTACTCAAGTCCAACGGACCATGCAGGCGTAATCGCCTGCTCGACGCCGGCGCCGATTGTGCCGCCGACCCGACCATACTCGAAATGAGTTGCATTCTGTGGCGCCCAGCTAAATTCCTGGTTGTTGACGACATCGCCCTGATTGTGTTGCCAGGCCACACCTCCCTTGAGATAAGCCAGCGTATGTCCCTGCGAGCCGAATCCGTAACCGAGGCGCCCGGTGCCGGTGACAAAGACGTTTGGACTCGCATTGCAGGTTGCGCTCACAACAGACCCGGAAACGGCAAGACAAGTGTTGGTACCGTCCGACGCAGCGCCACTGGCATCCACTTCAACGCCAAAGACCCAGCGGTCCTTCTGCCAATTGTAACCGATCTGACCTCCCAGCAGGAACACTGGCGTATCGACGAGGTCCCCATAGAGTGACGGACCGTACGGATCCGTGAATGATGTCCGGCCATAGCCCCCGCCGACGTGCGCGCCGAAATATCCTCCGGTCCAGCTCCACAGCACCGGTGGGGGTTTTACTGCCGGCTTAAGATATGCCGAATTGACCGCACCGCTTGCAACGAGCGCAACTGTTGCTGCATTCCAAGAAAGAACTCCAGATCGCATCTCACCTCACGAAACACAACGCGCGCGCCATCTTGCAACCAAGCCCGAATGGCCGATGTTGTTGGCGCCGCCTCCACGCCGCTTAATGTGTGCAGGATCGAGGCCAGCAGGCGCGATGCGCATCGCCTGCGGTTTTTTCGTCGGCGATGTCGTCTTCTCCTGTCAGGGATGGCGGATTTGAAACGCAATGCGTCTGATGACGGACACAAAGCGCGCGCCGCATGCTTGGCGATTCCGGATTGAATACGTCACCGCTCTCTTGCGAAATAGTTCGTCTCTTGCTCCAGCGGCCTCGCAAGCTTGCAATTATTGTTCTTTGAGCTGAACAAGGGCAATGCGAACCCTCAGCGGCCAAGGCGGCCAGTGAGAACTTCCGTTCGAGGATCACGCATCTCGAATGATTAAGCGATTCGGCGGCGTAAAGTATCGATATTTGCCGGCGAGCTTTTCATTAACGAACTGAAGGCCGTGACAAATGGATTCTGCAATCTCGAAGCCGGTGCTGTCCTGCTAAGCGCGCGCTGCTGACTGTCATCATTACCAGCAAACGCAGGCGTTGTTGATGGCCGATGTTGTCGGGTTTGTAACAGCGGTCTGCGGCTAAGTCGGGATCGCAACAATGTTCGGATAGGCCGCTCGCGCGCACTATCTGCTTTCAATTGCATGCATTTGTTTCTCTGACGCAGCCTTGGCACGATCATTGCCAAACCTTGGCCGAGCGCCATCAACGCCGACAGGGAACTCCGAGGGGAGCATGAGTACCGTCACTACTGGCAGTGTCGCGGAAATCAGGGGCTGCGCGGAGCAACCTATCCGCAATAAGCTGCTTATCGAGCACGCGCTGAAGGCAGACCCGGAGAAGACCGCGAAGAGGCGCGCCTGGCATGTTCGCTTCACTCGTATGCGCGTGAACGAGCCAGGCGGCGGAGCTAGGTTCATCCGCTGCAGGGACGTTGGGCAGCGCGACCTCTCAAAGGCGTTCGCAGCGATATTCAGAACACTGCATTGTGCGGACGCGCTAACGAGGGCTTCGGTGAAGAATGCTCTGCTGACGATTGGTTTCGGATTTAAGCATTCCCTGGCGCTCTGTCGCGTCTCTCGTCAACACTATCCATATTCCCAGGCGGGCGTCATTTTCGCAGCCGGTCGATGATCTCGCGCGGCATCTACCTGTCCACGTTACAGCGATACTGCAGCCATCCAACACAGGCTGGCTCTACGCGGAGATGAACGGAACCGTCGCGAAAGCAGTCGCCCTTGGAATGATCTCGTCCGGACTCCTGGCTCAGATCGCCGCAGTATCGGAGTATGTCCGCGCGGCCATTCTTGTGAGTCATGATACATAGCAGGAGATATAGCATGAGAGTGCCGGCCAAACTGCCGTCCAATCGACGCTTCGGCCTCACGTTTTGCGCCGTATTTCTTGCATTGGGCGCATGCGTGGCCGTCAAGGGACAAGTCGCTGCCGCTTACGTGTCGCTCCTTGCGGTTAGTGTCGCATTCGGCGGCATAGCATTGATCGTCCCGCGAATTCTCACGCAGCCCAACCTACTCTGGTTCTACTTCGGCGAGTTCCTTGGACGGATCATCAGCCCGCTGGTTCTGGGCATCATTTATTTCGGGCTTCTGGTACCGATCGCCTTCATCGCTCGCTTGCTCGGGCGCGATGAGCTTCATTTGAAGCGACGACCAGTCGCAAGTTACTGGATCAGTCGTAGCCCGCCAGGTCCGACAGGTCAGTCCTTCACACACCAGTTCTGAGGCGCATATGTTTCTCTTCATCAAGGAACTCTGGGCTTTCATGCGTGTTCGCAAAAAGATGTGGCTCGCCCCCCCAATTCTTCTCATGGTGCTCATAGCCGCTCTGCTAGTTCTGGCGCAAGGCTCTGTCATGGCGCCGTTCGTTTACACGCTGTTCTGACCAGTGAATATTCTGGGTATCTCAGCTTACTACCACGACTCCGCCGCTTGTCTCGTCTCAGACGGCCAACTGGTAGCTGCCGCGCAGGAAGAGCGCTTTACGCGGAAAAAACACGATCCAGGCTTTCCTGCCTGTGCGGCTCGTTACTGTCTTCGCGCTGCAGGGCTATGTCCAGCGGACGTCGACTATGTAGTCTTCTACGACAAGCCCTTTAGTAAATTCGAGCGGATATTTGAAACCTATCTAGCTTTCGCGCCGAAGGGATTTAACAGTTTCGCAACGTCGATGCCGGTTTGGCTGAAGGACAAGCTGTTTCAAAGAACGTTGATTGCCGAGGCTCTGAACGAGCACCTCGGGAGTGATGTTGATTGGTCGAGGCGACTCCGCTTTTCAGAGCACCATCTCAGTCACGCAGCGTCGGCGTTCTTCCCGTCGCCATTCCACGAAGCCGCGGTGTTAACGATGGATGGTGTCGGAGAGTGGACGACAACCTCGCTTGCGATCGGTAATGGAAAGGAACTGTCGGTCTACAAGGAGATTCACTTTCCGCATTCGCTTGGCTTGTTGTACTCAGCGTTCACTTACTACATCGGTTTCAAGGTGAACTCCGGTGAGTACAAGGTAATGGGACTGGCGCCCTACGGCGAGCCAAAGTATGTGCATCTGATAAAGGAGCACCTGATCAACATCAAGGAGGATGGGTCATTCCACCTGGACATGAGCTTCTTTGACTATTGTACCGGACTAACAATGACCAATGGTCGCTTCGAGACGCTATTTGGTGGTCCGGCCAGACGCCCGGAAAGTGGGTTGACGCAGAGGGAGATGGATCTAGCGGCCTCCATTCAGGCCGTTACCGAGGAGGTCGTCCTAAGGCTCGCAAAAGAAATCCGGACCACAACCGGCCAGAGAAACCTCTGCCTCGCAGGAGGAGTGGCGCTTAATTGTGTGGCGAACGGAAAGCTCATGCGGGAAAAACTCTTCGACAACATCTGGATTCAGCCGGCGTCTGGCGACGCCGGCGGCGCGGTGGGCGCAGCACTGGCTGCCTACCATCTCATGCTTGAAAAGCCCAGGAGCGTCCCTGCGGGCGACAGCATGAACGGCGCGTACCTCGGACCGGAGTTCAGTCAGCGCGAAATCGAAGAGCGTCTAGGAAAAGCCGGCGCGGTATTCACGGCGGAAATCGATGAAGCACTGATCGACAGTGTCGCACATGCTCTGATCGACGGTAAGGCGGTTGGATGGATGCAGGGGCGGATGGAGTTCGGCCCGCGAGCGCTCGGCGGACGTTCCATCATTGCTGATCCCCGCTCACCGACTGTCCAGAAGCAGCTAAATCTCAAGGTGAAGTATCGCGAGTCTTTCCGCCCATTTGCGCCGAGTGTTTTGCGAGAGGACGTGTCGCAATGGTTTCAGCTTCATTCCGACAGCCCCTACATGCTCCTTGTGGCCGACGTGCTGAACACGAAGCAGTTGCCGATGTCAGAAAAGCAAAAGCAGCTCTTCGGCATCGATAGATTGAACGTCGTGCGCTCGGAAATTCCGGCCGTCACACACGTGGACTACTCCGCGCGCGTGCAGACTGTGCACAACACGACCAATCCGCGGTTTCACAGATTGATATCGAAGTTCAAGGAACTAACCGGATGCCCTGTTCTCGTGAACACCTCATTCAACGTGCGAGGAGAACCGATCGTTTGCACTCCAGAGGATGCGTTCCGCTGTTTCATGGGAACGGAAATCGAAATGCTGGCCGTCGGCAATTCGCTCTTACGGAAGGAAGACCAGAGCAAAACGCTGATGAAGAACTATCGTCGTTGCTATGAACTCGATTAGAACGCGAGGCGTTCAAGCTGTGCGCTTGGCAGCCGTCGTGATTTCTATCTCCTGTACGAACGATTTTGGCGCGCATTTCGAAGAAAGCCATCCACATGGATGTCAAAACAAAAAGCGCAATCTTCGGAATGGTTTCAATAGCTACTAGCCTGATTACGGCTGCCGCCCTACTGGAATTCTATGTGCGTTTAACGCAGGCAGACGGCACTAATTTTGACATCGAAATGTGGCGTTACGCCAAAGAGCTGAAAGTGGTTAGTGACATACCCGGTGCAGGGCACGAACACACCCCTGGAAAGGGTGGGGTTTACATGGGGGTCCCAGTAACAATCAACTCAGCAGGTTGGCGCGATCGCGAACATTCCGTGGAAAAAGAGAGTGGCACTGTTCGGATCATGATGCTTGGCGACTCCTTGACGTTTGGATGGGGCGCAAGACCTGAAGACGTCACATCATATCGATTGGAAAGGCTGCTGAACGCGAAGGAAAAAAAATTCGAGGTCATAAATACTGGGATTGGAAATGCTAACACAGCTATGGAAGCAACGTACTTCATGAAGAAGGCGCACGTATACAAGCCTGACATCGTCGTACTGAACTATTTTATTAATGACGCAGAGCCAACACCGCGAAGGACGGAGAATTTCTTTCTAGAGCACTTCTATTCAGCGGTATTCATCGCGGGTCGTTTCGATGCCGTTATGCGAACATACTTCGGCAAGGCTGATTGGCAGCACTATTACCGCGGTCTCTATCAAGAGAATGAATCCGGCTGGTTGGTTGCGCAGGGTGCGTTGAAAGAACTTGCGAGCTATTGCAAGGCGCGAAACATCAAACTCATTGTAGTTAACTACCCGGAACTGCACGAGCTGTCCCCATATCCATTTCAAGATATAACGAATCTCGTTGCCTCCAAGGTGAAAGCGCTCAGTATACCATTTCTGGACCTTCTTCCGGCTGTGGAAAATCAAGCCCCACAGTCCCTCTGGGTCACGAAGACAGACTCCCACCCAAACGGCAAAGCGGCCGGACTCTACGCGGACTCAATTATGAGAGCCCTAGTGGCCCAAATTCCCGAAGACTTTCGAGGGTCAAATTGAAGGAATCCTCTTCCACGGAAAACCGTTTGGAAGCAGATGCGCTGCTGAGAACGGCCGCTGTGAGGACGAGGGTCGTTCGCTTGAGGGCCCTATTGAACGAGATATGGGCAATCCTTGGTGTCGCTCTTCTTTTGCTGACGACTCTGGAAGTATCGCTGACATCCTACTACGAGAGAGCTGACAAGAGAGAACGTCAAAGCGCCGCCAAAGCTGCAGCCAATTCTGGGGTGTATGCAAATCCCGACCTGGCGGAAGAATACTTCAAAGAACTCACCGATGCCAAGGCGCGGGTGTGGGCTTCATATACGCAATCACAACAAACGGACTATGCGGGCAAATTCATTAACGTACACGAAGGCACCAGAAGAACGTGGAACTCCGAGGCAATCAAGGATGATAAGCGTACCAGGTTAAAAATATTCTTTTTTGGCGGGTCGACTTTGTGGGGGCTTGGATCTAGGGACGACTTCACCATTCCCTCCCTTGTCGCCAAAATGTTAGCCGAAAATGGAATCAGCGCTGAAGTCACAAATTATGCAGTCATTGGGGATGTAACTACCCAAAGCTTGATTCGCTTCATTCTCGAATTGAGAAAGCGGAATGTGCCTGATTTGGTGGTCTTTTACGGCGGATCGGTTGAGGCTTTCTCCGCTTGTTATGAAGGAGAACCGGGCGTTCCGCTTGGCAACTCAAACCTCGAAAAGATATCTCCTAAAAAGGAGGCAAAAGCGCGCATAAGTATAAGGTTAGAAAACTTCGCGCTGATAAGACTGCTCACCGGCAAAACACAGCTCGCGGGGTGCTCGAAAAAATTAGACGTGTTGTCTGACGGAGCTCTGGATGTCTATCTAGGGAATGTTCGGTTTATAGAGGCTATTTCAAGGAGCTTATCCTTTAAAACATTATTCTACCTTGAGCCTCAGCTGTCTGATAAAGCACACAGGACAAAATATGAAGAGGATCAGCTTTTAAAATCAGAGAAACGGCTTCCAGGAAAAAACGATCTTTACTCTCTGATGAGAAGCAAGTTGGTCAAGAGAGAAGATGAGAGTTTGGAGCAAAACGTGTTTCATGACTTACGTACTATCTTTGCCGACGTTGCCAGCCCAGTTTACATGGACGGCGGGCATTATGGCGAGGATGGAAATGATCGGATATCTAGGAAGATCGCAGCCGACATATTGGCACTATATGCTCCCGCGAAGTGAACAACAGCGCTGGACCCGGTTGTCTGAACAGAGTTTTCGGCGCACCGCTCCACGCTCATGGCCAAGAACAGCCGCCAGCACCAGGGCATCCACCGCCGCCACAACCTGTACTTCTTCTTCGGAAATGCGCCTGCTGCTTCTCGCAACTGACGTCGCCAACCGAACAACTGTTGCGGCGACATGCCGTCGCGCTATCGCACAGACTGAGTCGCGCTACGATTACAGGGCAATGACTTCTTTGTCGCGGAAGACGAGATGTCGACGAACCGGTTGTCTGGCCGCTCACGTCGAGAGGATCTTGACGGATTTTGAACAGCGCCACGATCGCCATAGGGATGTCAGGCCTCGGCGATGAGCCTGGTGCGATGAAGGGCGGCAGTCCGTATCGAGCTTGTTAGTTGCTCCGGAAAGTCCTTAGGAAGGGCTTTGAGCACATCGTCAAACGCTGTCTCGAACGTTTCTGCGAGATCCTTGAAGATGGAGCGTACGACGGCAACCCCGACGCGGGAGATCTCGGCCGTCTGTATGAAGTGCCGAGGTAGGATTTCATTCACGGTGTAGTGTCGGCTCTTGCCGACCGACATCCCAAGCTTAAGTGCCTTGGGTTGAATTTGCTTCGCGTTTAGACTGGGTTGTGCACTTAGCACGTCATAAAGTGGTGTCAGACGAAAGCGGCCTCCGGGGCCGAGAAAGATGCTGAAATTCTTGGCGTGACCGTCAGTTGCTCCAATTAGCCAGAACACGATGCTCGCACGGAGAAACATCGTGAGATCTTGACTTGGTGCATCGCTTCCTTTCAGCAGCTCCAGAATGTCCTCTAGTCCGGGCCCGCCATCCGACTGATATTTTCTGGTCGGCGGTACCGACAACGCTTGGCAGCAATCCTCCTGGGGCAGGCGGAGCAATCGCTTGTCGCTTGTCCAGCGGCGATCAAAACGCTCGACAACGAGCGTCCGGCGGCCTCCAAAATCAGTCATCTCGACGTTCGCTGCCGGGATACCAAGAGCTGAAATGAGTTTGAGGCAGAAGAATTCGTTCTCGACGCTGTTTGAGAGATCAATGCCGTTCGGCAAGCGCCCTATTTGCGGCTTCAGGATATGGGTGGTGGCGGTGGTCCCCACCGGCTTGTACCATTTGCCGTCCTGGCGCAGCAAAGCGGTCTTTTCCTGCGCACCGGCGATGGAAATTCGGAAATCTTCGTCCTCATCGAGACCGAGCGGAGCCGCCGCCAGATTTTGAATGATATGCGCGACTTCATCGTCACTGATGAGCTTGCCTTCGATCTTGCCCGGCGGTCCCGGATCGATGCCTTCCGGTAGAAATTGGAGTGCCCCGACGCAGTCATGTCCGAGAGCCGAGAGCATGCTGTAGGCGTCCGTACCGGTCGCGCCGACACGTTCGGCGACGCGCCTGCGTATCGGTTCGCCGTCCGGCAGCAGATTGTCGAACACGTTGATGACCGGAGCGCCGATATAGCGGTCCTCGCGAAGGGGGAGGGAGAGCGAGATCGGGAAGGTCGACTGCCATGAGAGCCATTGCGCATCGTAGCGAAAGTCGATGGCGCCGCTGGACTCGCGCTTGAGTACCCCGACCAGGCGGCCATTGACGAACACGTTTAACGGAGCGTTGGCTTTCGGACGGGGCATTAGAATGCGCGCTCGATATCGGCCGCACTCGCTTTACTTCGCGAGCGAACCACCAATTCCAAGTCAAGGGCAGCCAGCGCTTCCATCAGGGTGTGGAGTTGAACGGCGGGTGCGCCCGCTTCAAGCCGGGACACGGTTCCCTGACGCAGGTGGATGTTTTTTCCGAGCTCGGATTGCGTCAGTCCGGCCTGCTTGCGAGCCCTTCGTAGAATGGCTCCCAGTTGTTTTTCGTTGCGGGCGATGTGCTGCGGCATGTGAACCTCGGCACCAGTATACGCAGTTGCGTATACGCAGTCAATATACGCAAGTGCGTATATTAAGAAAATAGACGCTAGCGCGTATAAACTCAGAATATACGTAGTGCGTAAATCTCCCGCCATATTCCGGAATGATCGAGCACTTTTCCCAGCCAAATCCGAGCAAGACCAAGGCTGGCGGCTGCCAATGCTATCGCCAAGATTTCGCAAGCCCTCAATCGATGGAAGAGCACGTCCGGCAACGATCAACGGTATGGCCATGGAGAAGGGCAAGCCCACGGGCCGGATCGATACGAAGCTGATCGAACAAGCGATCGAGTTGCTCAAGACCGAACAAACGATTGATCATCCAAGCCGGCGGCGTCGTTCTTTACCATGAACTCCTCGCCAACTGACTGGCCAGAGATAGCATGCGAGCCCGACTGTGGGCGTTGGGCGAGCCTGAGGTGAGACCATGCAAGCTGCTGCGCGCTCGCATCCGCCTCTAAAGATCATGAGTCATCAGCGGATCCCAGGAAGCTTCCTCCGGTGCGGATCATGGCCTGAAATTGAGAATCTCGGTCCGGCAGTTGAATTGCTTGCGTAGATGCTCGACGCACCGCCGATGGGAAGGCAACTCCGCGAAATCGCCTCAAAATCTCTAAACGATGACCACAAGAATCACGTTGCTTGCGACGGCGCCGTTCGCAGTATTGACGCGTTGAACGATCCGGTGAAAGCGAATGGCGTAGAGTGATGGAATCGTTCAATCGCGAACAAGTCCAGGAGAGATGATGAAGTTGGTGAAGACCTCTGTAGTCGCATGTGTCCTTTCGGCTTTGCTTGGAGGCCAAGTGCTTGCGCAAGACCTTTCGACCGACTCCAAGAGTCGCGGCGGCATGCAAGGCAAGAGCATACAGGGGGGTATGAGCGATGATGATGAGGATTCGACCACTCAGCTCGGCGCTGCGGACCGAAAGGCAGGTATGAAGCCGGTCAAGAGCACAAAGGGTGCAGCCGGCACTACCGGAATCGCTCCGAACAAGGGGGCAGCTGACGATTCTTCAGTCGGCGGCACGCCGACCGCCGGCAAGCGCCACTAACGCAGGCGATTCTTATCGGCAAACCTCCGGTCGCGCACAGGCGGCCGGAGGTTTTTTTCGTGTTCAGTTCGATCTCGGCGCGAATGGCCCAGCAGCAAGCAATAAAGTTGATTGCTGCGTCGAGGCTGTCAGCGCCCCCTCCGGCTCGTCCACGAAAATGAGTTGCTGGTCGGTATAGGGCGGAAGCTTTTGCCCTCGCTCTCGGCGAGTGCGAATGATTCAGCCAAGCGTTAGGTGCGCCCCGACCTGCTCTTGCTATCGTTTATCGAAATCGCGCAGCGCCGAATGGTGATGCTCGGCGCGGACGCGTCAGGCTCCGCAGCGGAGTGGCGGAGCTGCTACCCCCATGAATGGGGGCGTCACAGCGCGTTCCGGCAGGACATCGCTAGCCCGGCTGCCCGGATCGGGAGCTGACAACCAGGATCAGGCTTTCTTCGCCTGATCCGGTTAAGAACGTGCTCGAGCCGGATGCAGTGAAGAAGCCATCGCGGTGTTTCGTGCCATGAGGACTTTTGCGTTCTCATGCCAATCCGCTTTGCGAGCTTTATGCCAAGGCTTGTCGATCGGCATTCAAATTTGACCTCCCCGCGAATTGTTCGCAGGCTTGCGCGCTACTTCCGGAGTTCCTACGCTACGGCCGCGGAGCTCGGGACGGCTTGTCGGCGCGTTGCTGACGCGCGACGGACAATTGCAGCCGAGGGAGTTTGCCTGATGCAAGGGGATCCGAGATCGCACGGGCTCTGGGAACTGACGGCTCCGCATGCACCTCAGACCGCTCGTCTGGCTGGCGAGATCGACGTCGATGTCCTCGTCATCGGTGGCGGATATACCGGGCTTTCGTCCGCTCTCCATCTTGCAGAAGGAGGAGCGCGCGTCGCTGTCCTCGAGGCATCTGAAATCGGCTTCGGCGGCTCTGGACGCAATGTCGGTCTCGTGAATGCCGGTATGTGGGTCATGCCGGACGCTCTCGCGGCGACGCTGGGACAAACCCTTGGGGAGCGCCTGATCGATCTGCTCGGCGATGGGCCGCGACGGGTGTTCGATCTTATTGCGCAACATGATATTAACTGCGAGCAAGAGCCCAGGGGCACGTTGCATTGTGCAGTCGGACGCAGGGGATTGGAAGAAATCGAGGCTCGTGCTGAACAATGGCAGCGACGTGGTGCGCCGGTCGAGATTCTCGGCGCCGAGGAGACGCGCCGGAGGATTGGCGGCGGCGACTACACTGGTGCGCTGCTGGATAAACGCGCTGGCACAATTCAGCCGCTGGCCTATGTCCGTGGTTTGGCTCGCGCCGCGCTTGCTGCGGGCGCGAAAATATTCACTCACAGCGCTGCTCTCGCCGCCAGCGATGACGGCTCGCGCTGGAAGGTCAATACGGCAGCCGGATCTGTGCGTGCAGATTGGGTGATTGTTGCCACCGATGCCTACGCGCGAGGACCGTGGTCGCTGGTCCGGCAGGAGCAGATCCAACTGCCTTACTTCAACTTTGCGACCCAACCTCTCCCGGATCATTTGAGGGCATCGATCCTGCCCGAACGCCACGGCGCCTGGGACACGAAGCAGGTGCTCAGTTCATTTCGCTTCGACCGTGCAGGTCGGCTCGTTTATGGCAGCGTCGGTGCTCTTGAGTGGAGCAGTACAGCAGTGCACAGGGCGTGGGCCATCCGTTCGCTCGGCAAGCTGTTTCCTCAGCTCTCCGACATCGAATTCGAGGCCGGTTGGTTCGGGACGATCGGTCTGACCTCGGACAACCTACCTCGCTTTCACAAGTTAGACCGCAACGTCATTGGGTTCAATGGATACAACGGCCGCGGAATTGCGCCGGCCACTGTGTTCGGAGGCGTGCTCGCCTCCTATGTGCTAGGGCAGGTTGCGGACAAAGATCTTCCGCTTCCGATCGCACCGGTAGAGGAGCCGCGCTTCCGCGCCACGCGGGAGGCGCTCTATCGCATCGGGGCGCAACTCGTTCATTTCACCGAAGCCCGGCTCTGACCGTCAGTTCTCGGTAATCGCGAGCTCCACGCAAGGCACATCCTTGCTTTTCGCCGACGTATTACAGTTCCGCCGGCCTCAGAGAGGGCTATTGCCCATCTCGCTCGATCGCTGACGTAGGATGCCGATCATATGTTCCAACTCGCCACACCGTATCATCTCAATCGATCTCGTTTTCGCAGAGCCACTGGCGTCCTTCATATGCTAGCACGCGATGAAACTATTCCTCGCAGGCAGCGGCTGCCCCATCGACTCAGCAGATGTTCGAGTCCGCTAAACAGGTTAATCTCCGCAGAGCTGTCGAACATGCTCGGCACACACCAAAAAAAACCCCGGCATCGCTGCCGGGGTTTCGCATTTCCGCGGTTGGCCTTAACGGCTGGATCAGAAGTCCATCCCGCCCATGCCACCCATGCCGCCGCCCGGAGGCATCGCCGGACCGGCGCCGCCCTTCTTGGGCAGCTCGGCGACCATGGCTTCCGTCGTGATCAGCAGCGCAGCGACCGAGGCTGCATTCTGGATCGCGGTACGGACCACCTTGGTCGGGTCGATGATGCCCTTGGTGACAAGGTTCCCGTATTCGCCGGTCTGCGAGTCGAAGCCATAGGCGTATTGATCCTTTTCGAGGATCTTGCCGACGATCACCGAGCCGTCTTCACCGGCGTTGATCGCGATCTGGCGGGCGGGCGCGGAGAGCGCCTTGCGCACGATCTCGACGCCGGTCTTCTGGTCGTCGTTCTTGGTGCGCAGGCCCTTGAGCTGCTCGGAGGCACGGAGCAGGGCGACGCCGCCGCCCGGGACGATGCCTTCCTCGACCGCGGCGCGGGTCGCATGCATCGCGTCATCAACGCGATCCTTGCGCTCCTTCACCTCGACCTCGGTCGCGCCGCCGACGCGGATCACCGCGACGCCGCCAGCGAGCTTGGCGAGACGCTCCTGGAGCTTCTCACGATCGTAGTCCGAGGTGGTCTCCTCGATCTGCGCCTTGATCTGGGCCACGCGCGCCTCGATGTCGGTCTTCTTGCCGGCGCCGTTGACGATCGTGGTGTTCTCCTTGTCGATCATCACCTTCTTGGCGCGACCGAGCATGTTGAGCGTGACGTTCTCGAGCTTGATGCCGAGGTCTTCCGAGATCGCCTGGCCGCCGGTCAGGATCGCGATGTCCTGCAGCATGGCCTTGCGGCGATCGCCGAAGCCCGGCGCCTTGACGGCCGCGACCTTCAGACCACCGCGGAGGCGGTTCACGACCAGGGTCGCGAGGGCCTCGCCTTCGACGTCCTCGGCGACGATGACCAGCGGCTTGCCGGTCTGCACCACGGCCTCCAGCAGCGGCAGCAGCTCGTTCAGCGAGGAGAGCTTCTTCTCGTTGATGAGGATGTAGGCGTCGTCCATCTCAACGCGCATCTTGTCGGCGTTGGTGACGAAGTAGGGCGAGATGTAGCCGCGGTCGAACTGCATGCCCTCGACGACGTCGAGCTCGGTCTCGAGCGACTTGGCTTCCTCGACGGTGATGACGCCCTCGTTGCCGACCTTCTTCATGGCGTCGGCGAGGAACTTGCCGATCTCCGCGTCACCGTTGGCCGAGATGGTGCCGACCTGAGAGATCTCGTCGTTCGAGGTGACCTTCTTGGTGTTCTTCTGCAGGTCCGCAACCACCGCATCGACCGCAAGGTCGATACCGCGCTTGAGGTCCATCGGGTTCATGCCGGCGGCAACCGCCTTGGCGCCCTCACGGACGATGGCAGCCGCGAGCACGGTCGCGGTGGTGGTGCCGTCGCCGGCCGCGTCAGCGGATTTGGAGGCGACTTCGCGCACCATCTGCGCACCCATATTCTCGAACTTGTCGTCGAGCTCGATATCCTTGGCGACGGTGACGCCGTCCTTGGTGATGCGGGGAGCGCCGAACGACTTGTCGAGCACGACGTTGCGGCCCTTCGGACCGAGCGTGACCTTCACCGCGTTGTTGAGGATGTCGACGCCGCGCAGCATGCGGTCGCGGGCATCGACGCCGAATTTGACTTCTTTGGCTGACATATTGGTTTCCCTGAGTTGACTGGTCTCATCTCACCCTTGGCGAGGCGCCCGCAGGCGCTCCTCAGGGGTGAGCGGTGCGAGCGGTTGGATTAGGCGGCCTTCTTCTTGGCCGACGCGTCGGTGAGAACGCCCATGATGTCGCTCTCCTTCATGATCAACAGCTCCTGGCCGTCGATCTTGACCTCGGTGCCCGACCACTTGCCGAACAGCACGCGATCGCCGACCTGGAGGTCGATCGGAACCAGCTTGCCGGCCTCGTCGCGGCCGCCGGGGCCGACGGCGATCACTTCGCCCTGCGAGGGCTTTTCCTTGGCCGTATCGGGAATGATGATGCCGCCAGCGGTCTTCTCTTCTGCGTCGATGCGCTTGACCACGACGCGGTCGTGAAGCGGACGGAAGTTCATGCAGTCCTCCTAAGTAGTTGCTCGGGTTTGAATTTCAGAGTTGTTAGCAGTCGATGCCAGCGAGTGCTAGCGCGGGCCGGGCTCAAATGGGGCTGGTCCTTTCCGGAAGCAAGGGTTTCTGGCAGAAAAATAGATGCCCCGGGGTATTCGGCTCTTCGGCGGCATGCCGGCGAACAACCGGACCGGCGACCTGCCTTGCTGCCTCGGATTTTTCCTCACTATCCCGCGCGGACTCGGACTCGTGATGGCGCGCTGGAGCACGCCGAGCTCGCGCCGGGTTCTGATGACGCCACCAAGAAGCTCGATGCAAAGGGCAGGCCAGTCGACTTCAAAGACCTGCTGAGGATCCAGCGGCACTATCAACGTCCGCAAGTGAGAGCACGCATCGAGGGCGCTGGCTTGATCTGGAGAGCCGCTGTCTCGTGCCGTTCACGTCGTTCTTCCGGACACTATTGATGGCAAGAAGGTGCCGCGGTCCGGTTCGCTCCCGAGGAGACTTGCCCTGTTCTCGCATTCGCGAGGTCTCTGGACCAACTGGACCAGCGTGCGCAAGGCCAAGTAAGGCGAGATCCCCGCCGACATCTTCGCGCTTCTAACCTGCGAGCCGAACGCCCAGGTCGGCCGCGTCCCTGCGAAAGCAAAGGCGGTGATCCTGACGACGACCGCCGTGGCTCGCTGCTATGACGATTGCGGGCAGGTCAGGGGCTTCCTGCAACGCGGGCAGACGGGAGTGGTACTACAACGGTGGCGTTGGGCGACACGAAGAGGGCGAGAGATCAACTAAGAGGATCCGGCGGACGCTCGGCGAAACCAGGTGAACCGGGCAAGCTCGAACCAGATCCCGCAGGCTCCACTTCCGCGACGAGCCTTTCGGCTTGTTCGACGAGTTCGGACCGGGTGCGTGGATCGCGGATCCGGAGAAAAGCGCGGATCAGCCTAAGTCCCTGCAGATCGCTTTGCGCTGAAGACACATTGTCGTTCATTTCGAGCTCCCTGACTTTCTGTAGGTGGTCCTAATTGCAAGTGTAAGAATGCTCATCATCTCCCGCTGGTTGCAACATGAATCCTACAAAAAGGAGGGGTTCCGCTCAGACCTGAAAGCAAGTTCACACTGTCCGGAGCCGGCGCGGGTAGGATGCGCGCCACCGTTTCGCTTCATAGCCTCCCATCTTGTCGCAGAAGCGAAGCGCAATTCAGCGACTAAAGCAGCCGTAGCTGCTGCCCATACGTTCCAATACACCGATTCTGGTTGTGCGCCTTTCGACAATTCGGATGGGATAACGCGCCCGATGCCAGGCAAGAAACGGCCAGAAGCCAGCCACAGAAGAGCTGCTACAGCTTCTACGCCTCGTCTTAGACGTATCGCCTTCCTCCAGAGCGTTCAATTTCGCCGTCTACCCTCGCCATTCGAGAGCCGAATCCTTCGCGCAGCAACTACAGCTCTCGATCAAGAATGCTCCAATGACGTCGTAACGGTTGGGTGATAGGAGCAGCGCCATTGCATATCGAAGGCTCGCTGAGGCGATCGCGTTATCGAACGGCGCAGGGTACAATCAGACAGAGAGCATAAGGTCGTAGGCCGTGGCAATTAATCGTCGAACCTTCGCTGCAGCCGGGTTTTCTACGCTCGTGTGCGGATACGCACTGATGCAGCAAGGGCGGACCACGCCGTCCAGGAGGCCAGTGGTCGCCGGCTATGTCGCCCCGTGGAAAGCCCGGACGGGCGGTCCAAACATCAAGACGATCCCGGCGCGCGCGCTGACCCACTTGATGTACGCGTTCGGCACCGTTTCGGCAGAAGGACTGGCTGGACTTGCGGATCGTTGCCTCGACGCAGGAGCCTGCGACGGAACCGCGCCCTCGCCCCCGTTCGGCGGAAATTTCGTCCAACTCGCCGAATTGAAGCGGAGCAGTCCAGAGCTTCGCATCCTGATTTCGTTGGGCGGTTGGAGCGGGTCAAAATATTTCTCGGCCGCCGCTGCCACACCGATGTCGCGCGCGCGGTTCGCACAATCCGTTATCGAGGCGTTCTTTCGCCCGTATCCTGGTCTGTTCGATGGTGTGGATGTCGATTGGGAGTTTCCCGTCTCAGGAGGACGTCCAGGAAATCTCGCCCGCCTCGACGACCGTACGAATTTCACGCTCCTGATTGCGGAGCTTCGCCGAAGACTCATTGAGTTTTCCGCATTGGAGCGCCGGGAGCTCGAGCTCACCATTGCCGTATCTGCCGCCCCCAATAAGATTGTCAATCTGGATGCGGCCGCTCTGGCCCCGCTGGTCGACCGGATCCATCTGATGGCTTACGACTATCATGCGGGCTCGGCTTTTGCCGGCTTCAATGCCCCGCTGTTCGCCTGTGCCGGCGATCCAAATCCCCATCTCAATGTCGATGCAAGTGTGAATGCCTTGATCCGGGCCGGGGTGCCGCCGGGCAAGGTCACACTCGGCGTAGCCTTCTATGGCCGAGCTCTGGCAGACGTTCCGCAGGAGAATGCGGGACTTTTGCAAGCGGGGACGAGGGCGAGCGAGCAGTGGGGAGGGAGCGACGGCATCGATTATCGCGATCTCGTTGCCAGGCGACCGGAAGAGCGGGGCTTTCGCCGCTATTGGAGTGATGAGGCGCAGGTGCCGTGGCTCTATGACGCCGAACGGCGGATATGGATCAGCTACGACGATCCGCTCTCCATCGCACGCAAGACGATGTACGCATGCGCCCATGGACTCGCCGGGATCATGATCTGGGACCTGTTCGCCGACGACGGTTCGCTGCTGCTCGCGGCGCTCCACATGCTTCCTGCGCGAAGATTCGATTAGAAGGTCGTCATCACGTCGCCTTGAAGCGCGTCATCCGTGCGCCTCGAGCGAAATCATCCGCGAAACGGCTTCGATGCGGTGAAATCAGAGCCACGTCGGGTTGAAAACGGCGATGTCGGAAATCTGACAAACGGCAGCGCCGTTCCTGACGCATGCTGGCGGCAATACAGGTTTTTCGTCATGATGCGACGTGCGCACCGGATCCCATCCGGTTGATCGCGAGGCCGGACGACCCTTCGCGAAGCCTCACGCAAAGGCTTGAGCAACCCTGACCTAAGCCTTGTCTGTGTATCGGTGCGGGGTCATGACCCCGATCGCCGCCATAAGTCACTGATCCATGCGACATAGAGGGACATGCTTCGGCGCCGATCCACACGTGCGCATCACGATCAAGCGATCCAACGTAGATTGTGAGTCTTGAGACAAATGTCAGCAAGTTGACGCTGCTAGCATTGCGAAGTGCCTGCAGAACCGCCGAATTCAATTGGCTCGCGGTTTGCTTTGCGTACGCCACCATTGCCAATCGCAAGCGGTGATTTTCCGGGCGGACTACGACGCGTCGCAAGCGTGTGGTCTGGCCCCGTCGGTTTGCTGTGGTGACAAGTTAAGGCGCTTGGTTGTGGACGGCGCAAAATGCAGGGAAGTGTTTGGAATGCGATCTGGAGTTCTTCTTTCGGGAGTCGCAACAATTGCGCTCGTCGCAAGCGGTGCAGCCAATGCGGTAGATCTTTGGCCAGACGTGAAATTGCCAGCGGCGGTGTGGAGCTGGTCCGGAGGCTATATTGGCGGGCACGTCGGCGGTGGGTACGGACGAACCTCGTTCAGCAATCCCTACGGTCCCTCAATCTATGGCGGCGTCGTTGACACCCCAGTGTTCCTCGCAGGTGGTCAGATAGGCTTTAATTGGCAGAAGAACAGCTGGGTTCTTGGCATCGAGCTCGATGCCAGCGGTGTTGTCTCCGAGGGCACAAATACCTGCCTCGCCGCCTCCGGCTTTGTTGTGAGCGCAAACTGCAAGGCAGGTCCCAACGTCTTTGCGACCGGGACCGGCCGGGTCGGTTACACCTTTGGCCCGCATGGCCGCACGCTGGCCTATCTCAAGGGAGGCGTGGCTTGGCAGAACAATCGTGGCGATGTCGTCAACAACAACGAGTTCAGTGGCCGCGGGAGTCAAGAGAACACCAGTTTCGACTATGGTCGGGTCGGTGGCATCATCGGGCTGGGTGTCGAGCAAGCGCTGACGTCTGCATGGTCGCTCAAGGTCGAATATGACTATCTGCATTTCGGTGGGCCGAGTATCGTAACGCCTCCGACGGTACAGTTTCCGCCGTTCGCAATCCTTCCGGCGAATACAACGAGCTTGTCTAGCAGCTATCACATCGGAACGATCGGTCTAAATTACCATTTTGACGCCGACCCTTGGGGTGCGCAACGGTCCGATGCGCCGTTGTTCACGAAAGCAACGGGCAGCGTGCCGCCGACGACTGACACAGCCGGTTGGTCGTTCGAAGGCGGCTCGCGGCTCTGGCTCAGCCGCGGACGATTCCAATGGAATTTGCCTAATCAAATCCCTGCTGGAGATCCTGACATTCTTGTATCGAGGATCACCCACCACGGTCTCGACGGACTTTCCGGGGAATTGTTCGGCCGTCTTGACAGCCCGTGGGGAGTGTTTTTGAAGAGCAACGTTGGCATCGGTCGCTTCGACAAAGGAAGCACCAACGATGAAGATTGGGGCACCCAAGGAAACCATCCCAGCCTCTCCTACATTAACACGAAAGCAGGCCAGGCAAACGGGAGGTTCAGCTATTACACCGCCGACGTAGGTTACGATCTCCTGCGCGGGGTCGACTACAAGGTCGGCGGCTTTGTCGGCTGGACCTACTACGAACAGAGCTCCGACTACATCGGATGTGTACAGATTGCTAACCCGATGGGTCCATGCTCGCGGCCGGATTCAGATGGTGACGACACGGTCGTTGGAGGCCAGAATTCCCAGTGGAATGCACCTCGTGTCGGCCTAAGCGCCGAAACCAGGCTCACCGAGCGTTGGCGTTTGAGTAGCGACGTCGCTTACCTGCCTTGGACCGATTTCAACGGACGTGACCATCATCTTGCGCGCCCGCCGACCACTTTCCTTGATCAACGCGGGAGCGGAGGCGGGGGTGTACAGGTCGAAGGCGTGTTGTCCTACTTCATTACCAAGAACTTCAGCGTCGGCGTCGGCGCGCGCTATTGGGCTATGTGGACCATAAAAGACAGCGAAGTGACATGCACAGGCTGTAGTGGTCCTGGAACCACGGAGACTGTGCTTTCGAAGTTCAGCGCAGAGCGCTGGGGCACGTTCTTTCAAGCCTCTTATAGGCTCGATTGAAAGGTCACAGCTCCAAACGGAACGCGGCTTGGTTGAACTCCGGGCCTGCAACAACGCCCCTGGAAACCGGATGAGCTCCGAACAAGCCGTCTGTCATCATCGCGCAACTTGTCCGGCAGGCTTTAAGCAGTGTCAGGCCCAAGTCACTGCTCCAAGTCCGATCGAAGGCAGGGCTGATTTATGAAGCTGCAGCATGGCATTGGAGTTTGTTCGCCTCGCTGGCTGTGCGCTGCACCTGGCAGGGCCCCGGCGGATCGACGGCCGCATCGCCGAATAGTGCGCGCCCAATCGAGTTCTGCCGTGGAAGGGCCTTTCTCAATCGTGTGGATCGCTCGCGCCAGATGATCTCGCCGCACCTGCACCTCAGAATCAACGGAGCGAGCAGATCGATCGTTCTCTTGTTGCCGGCGCGCACGCGTCTCCGAATCTTGTCGAAGCCAATGAATACGCCGCCGATCTGCGGCGAGCACCCTCGAGGCCTGCTAGAATTAGTAGGTTCCCCGCTCTCAGCGAAGTGAGTAGAGCCATTTTGCGAGACACGCGTCGTGCAACAAGGCCAGACCCACGTGAATAAACGCTTGTTAGTTCGGCCTGTCCCTGAACGCGAACCCAAACTGGCCACTAGGCCGGCCCACTGCTTTTGCGCGACAACGCGAAGTACGGCCGCGATAGGAGAAGCTCAATCCAGTTGGGCTTTGACCCCGCTGCGCCGCATTTCTGTTGCACTGGCCCTGGTTGGCTGCCCGTGAGGGGAAGCGCCGGGGGCGACGATCCCGGCTCGTGCCACGACACCACGGCGAAGGCCAGTGGCACGGACGCGCGCAGCGCTGGCACGCCAAGTCCCCTATCGTCCATCGAGCATCGCCTGCCGCCAGATTCTACCACCCCACAGACGCTCGAGCTGCCCGGGCGAACGCTCGGTTTCCTCGCGACTGCGGGCTCGATCCGCGTGTTCGGCGACAAGGGCGAGCCGCAGGCGGACATCGCCTACACCTCCTATCAGCTCGGCGGCACAGATCGTGCCAAGCGTCCAGTCACATTCCTCTTCAATGGCGGCCCGGGCGCGGCCTCGGCTTGGCTGCAATATGGCAGCGCCGGGCCATGGCGGTTGCCGATCGATGCGGAGTTCGTCACGCCGTCGGTGTCGCCGGAGATCAGGCCCAACGCCGAGACCTGGCTGGATTTTACCGACCTCGTCTTCATTGATCCCGTCGGCACCGGCTATAGCCGTTTCGTAGCGACGGACGATGATGTGAGCAAGCGATTCTATTCAGTCGATGGCGATGCCTGTTCAATCGCGCTGGTGATCCGCCGCTGGCTCGAGAGGCACGAGCGGCTCTCCTCGCCGAAATATGTCGCGGGCGAAAGCTATGGCGGCATTCGCGGACCGAAGGTCGTGCGCAATCTGCAGATGCGGCAGGGCGTCGGCGTGAAGGGTCTGATCCTGATCTCGCCGCTGTTCGACTACAGCGAGTTCACAGGCAGGAGCCTTCTGAAATATGTTGCGACGCTGCCAAGCTATGTCGCGGTGGCCCGTGAAGCCAAGGGCGAGGGCAAGGGAGCGGTCAGTCGAGCCGACATCGCCGACGTGGAAGATTACGCACGTGGCGAATTCCTAGCCGACCTCGTCAAGGGCAAGGCCGACAAGGAGGCCACAAGCCGTCTCGCCGACAAGGTTGCCGCCTTGATCGGCATAGACCGGGCCGTCAGCCGACGGCTTGCCGGGCGCCTTGACGTCAGCGAATTCTGCCGCGAGTTCGATCGCGAGAGCGGCAACGTGACCGGCCGTTATGACGCATCCGTGCGCGGCCTTGATCCCTATCCGGATTCCGATGTCCACCGCTTCGGCGACCCCTCGGCAGATGGGCTGCGGGCGCCGCTGACGAGTGCCGCAGTCGACGTCCTGACCCGCAAGCTCAACTGGCGGCCGGACGGCTCGTATGAACTGACCAACAGCGCGGTCATTGGGGCCTGGGATTTCGGCCACGGCAGCTCTCCAGAATCGCTCTCGGACCTGCCCCAGATCCTTGCGACGGACGCGACAATGAATGTGCTGGTTGGACATGGCCTTTTCGATATTGCGACGCCCTATTTCGGCTCGAAGATGGCGCTCGATCAGTTGCCGCCCTTTGCCTCGGCACCGCGAGTCAAACTCGTGGTCTATCCGGGCGGACACATGTTCTATTCACGCGACTCCTCGCGCCGTGCCTTTCGCGCAGAGATCGAAGCGATCATGAAGTACTAACATACCTAGCTGCCGCGGACATCGTAGCACCATATGAATGGAGCTGTCCGTGATAATGGAGCTGTCCGTGATCATGACGCGCGGCGGCGTGCCGGCGGATTTCAAGAGCTTCTTCATAAGCCGCTGCTCCGCGCGCGAGTCTCTTCGGCGCTGGATCAGGACGGCGAGAACAAAGCCCCTGGTCGACAGCGCGCCAAGAGCCATCGTTTGCCCACGATCGAGATAAGGGCTTGGTCCAGGTGCCATTTGTCGCCGCGAGCGGGAGCGCGCTGGCGGATCCGATCGGAGAGCGCCTTGCCGAATTGCCATCCCCACTGGCGCTCGGTTTCATGGGTCAGGAAGGCCAGGCGCCGCCTGCTCGACCATGCGCAGCTAAGCTAAACCGGAATACCCCCAACGCATCGCTGATCACTTCCGGTCGGAAGCGATGGCGGCGATAAAGAGAGCCCCGGCCGTCGGCATGCCGGTCACCACGCCCTCGGCCGGTCCAATTCATTGGCTTGACGGTGCAAGGGTGCGGCTGACCCGCAGCGCGCTCGCCGTCATAATCAAGACGTGGCGGCCGCACGCATCGAAGACAGCTCTCGTGCTCAAGAACGAGCACGTTTGGCCCGCAGGGCCACACGCTGGACTATCTCAAGGGAGGCGTGGCTTGGCAAACAATCGCGGCGATGTCGTCAACAACAACGAGTTTAGAACACGCGCCTCAGGATGAAAGCCTGAGGACGTGTCCCTTGTACCCCTTTGCTGCGCATCTGTGCTCACTGCCTCGCGGCGGAATTGATCCGTTAGAACGGCAACTTCCAAAGGAAGTGGAGAAAGCAACTTGGTCCGCTGACAGACATCGCAATTAGAGACACCTGCTTCTCGGACTCTGCGAAATGGAACCCCTGCCGGTTCGCCGCAAATTTCCTGTCTTGGCTGCGCCGTACAACCATGGGCGCGTGCATACGGATCGATGGCTTCCCCTACGCGACAGGTTGATAACCGAATATCGGGCTGCCCAAATATGATCCGAAATTGGCTTCTGATCAAATTGAGAAATGAGGCGAAAGCACATCATGTGGCCTTAGTCGCACGATGCGCCGCCCTGCTGCGATTCTAATTGAGATCGAGCAGTTCGAAAAGGGCGCGGCCTCTGGCGCTCTGCTCTACATCGCCGTGCGTTTAAGATGAGCACGAAATAACTTGAACCTGACGTAGCATCAGGTTGTAGCCTTGGCGGCGCCTGCAACTTTTTGAGAAACCAATTCGAGCGGCGTGGCTATTGTCAGCGCTTGTCAATTTGAGGGTGATGAGTGATCGCCGAGGAACATCTCATGCCAGAGCGGCAAGGCGCAGGCTATTGGAATGGGCTTAGACAAGCCCGCGACCATCGACCCGACCAGGGAGAGACGCTACCATGAACGCATCAAAGCCTTTTCCGCTCAACGCCTGGTACGCTGCTGCATGGTGCCACGAAATCGGCCGCGAGCTTTCCGCCCGCATCATCTGCGGCAAGAACGTCGTGCTCTACCGGCTCACCGACGGGGTGGTCGCCGCGCTGGAGGATGCCTGCTGGCACCGGCTGCTGCCGCTGTCGCTCGGACATCTCAAGGGCGATGAGGTCATGTGTGGCTATCACGGGCTGGTCTTCAATTCGGCCGGCCGCTGCACCTACATGCCCGCGCAGAAGACGATCAATCCATCAGCCTGCGTGCGCGCCTATCCGGTCGTCGAGCGGCATCGCCTGGTCTGGCTGTGGCCCGGTGACCCCGCGCTGGCGGACCCTGCCACAATTCCGGAGTTTCACCGGAACGACGGCACGCAATGGGTCGGCGAGGGGGGCACGTTCTATCAGTTGAAATGCGACTATCGCCTTGTGATCGACAATCTCATGGACCTCACTCACGAGACGTATGTTCACGCCGGCAGCATCGGTGACGAGGCGATCACGGCCGCGCCCTTCGATGTGACCCACACCGACGACACGGCGACGATGACGCGCTGGATGATCGACATCGAGCCGCCCCCGTTCTGGGCGCGCCAACTCGGACGGCCGGGCCGTGTCGATCGCTGGCAAATCGTGAAGTTCCAGGCACCGTCGGTCGTGGTCGGCGACGTCGGCGTGGCGCTGACAGGTACGGGCGCGCCGCAAGGCGACCGCTCGCACGGCGCCAACGGCGCGTTCTTGGCGGCGATCACCCCCGAGACCGAGATGACATGCCACTATTTCTGGAACTTCGTCCGAAATTATCGCAGGGATGATGCGCAATTGACGAAAGAGCTCCAGCTGGCCCACGTCAATGGCGGAGCGGGCGTCTACGATCAGGATCACAGGATATTGGAGGCGCAGCAGGCCGCGATCGACAAGAACCCGCGTTTGCCCTTCTACGATCTCAACATCGATGCGGGCTCGCTCTGGGCGCGGCGGCTGATCGAGCGGATGCTGGCCGACGAACAGGCCCGCCTGATCGCAAATGTTGCGGCCGAATGAGCGAAAGGTCATGACCAAGCCGATCGAATGGGCAGCCGCGCGCCTTCGCGCCACGCGCGAGCTTACGCCTGACGTCCGTCTCTTCGAGATCGAGCCGGACCGCGCATTCGTCACCGCAACGCCCGGCAGTCACATCGACGTCGTTGTGTCCATTGATGGCCGGCCGCAGCTTCGCAGCTATTCACTGATAGGACCTTGTCCGGACGGACTCTATCGCATCGCCGTCAAGCGGCTCGCGTCCAGCCGGGGCGGGTCTATCGGCATGTGGCGCCTCAAGGTGGGCGAACGGCTTACGATCTTCGCGCCGAGCAACAGCTTCGAATTGAGCTACGGCCGGCCGGAATATCTGCTGCTCGCCGGCGGCATCGGCATCACGCCGATCTACACAATGGCACTGGCGCTGAAGCAAGCGGGCGCGAATTTTCGCCTGCTCTATGCCGCGCGCAGCCGCGGCGACTTGGCTCTCGCAGACGAGCTAGCCCGTTACATCGGCGAACGGCTCCAGCTCTTCGTCGGTGAAGAGGGACAGCGCATCGACATCGCCGGCGAGATCGCCCAACTCGATCGGCGCGGCGAGCTCTATGTGTGTGGCCCGTTCGGCATGTTGGAGGCGACCAGGCGCCTGTGGTGCGAAGCAGGCAGGCCCCTGGCGCACCTCCGCTACGAGACGTTTGGCAATGCTGGCAACTTTGCGGACGTGCCGTTCAAGATTAGGATTCCCCGGCTGGGTCTCGAAGTCGAGGTCCCCGCCAACCGCTCCATGCTGGATGCGCTTGAAGATGCAGGCGTCGACATGATCTTCGGTTGCCGACGCGGGGAATGTGGGCTGTGCGTCCTGCCGATTCTGGAGGCGTCGGCCCCGGTCGATCATCGCGACGTGTTCTTCAGCAGCGAGGAGCAGGCGACGAACGAGAAGCTGTGCACCTGCGTGTCGCGCGCGGTCAGCGGTTGCATTACCATCGATACGCCCGATCGTCTGCCGACCCAGCGTCATTCCTCGGCGTCCCTATCGTGCAGAGGTTGAGCAACGTGTAGTCATGCTGTGGACCGGCGTAGCCACGGTGAATTCACGGCCGAGCGACCCTATGTCAGCCAGGAGGAAGCCTATTCAAATCGCGCCGCGTGATCACCGCGGAAGGATTGACACCAGGTCTTGGCTTCCAAGTCGCAACTGCGATTTCCATTCGTGATATTCGACTCGAATTGACCGACTTCATCCGCCGGCTCGCGGCTGCAAGGGCCTGGTCGCTCAACAATACCCGCAGCTATGCCGATACGTGGGGCAGGTTGATGAATATCCCGGCCAGGGTCCCGCTGCATTGGCTCGCGCGCGCAAAGGTGCGCATTGCGCCTATCGACGACAGTGTGACCAGGGATGAACAAAGCACGATCGACCTCTACTTCCGCTGGGGCCTCATCAAGCGAAAGCTTGATGCCGAGGATCTCGTCGACCGCTCCTTCTCGGACGCAGTCGCCAAAGGCTTGTGAGACCACCGCCAGCTCGCGCTGGCCTTTGGGTGCAGGTCTCTGTTCGAGTCCAATCCTCCCAGTCATGCGAACCGCGCCTGAAAAACGCACCCTTTCGACGCCCCGCTCAAACCACCAATCTATTTTGCCGTCGCGTGCGCTGCGGAATGCCCGACCGCACAGATGATGTAATTGTCCTCGATGCGCCTATACAATCACACACGTCGTCGTTTCAAGATGCCACCGGCTCGGAAACCGGGTTTCATGTATCATCACCGGACGTTCATCCCGGCATCTTGCGGCGCGTGACATAGCTCATCGGCCGCCACAAGACCGTTGTGACCCTTGATACAGGCCGCTCGGAGCAGTTGGCGCCGATTGCAGGGTTATATGACAGGGAGAAATCTCTGCGAGCCCTTCCCCGACGGAAACAGCATCGGCCTGCATTAAGCGTGCTGAACGGTATAACTAGGAAGCGAGATGTTTCGGCTCTAGAATTGTTGCCTCAGGCTTTTGACTGCGCTTTTGGCGATGAGCATTTTGAGCGCGGAAGGGCATCGTCGATCATTATTGCCGGTTGGGCCTTTTAACGAGAAGCAGATGCTGGTTGGGGTGGCCTATCTGGCAATTGGCGTCTGCGTCACGGTCGCAGCCTAGCTTGTGACGAACTGCTTCATCTAGCAAGCCGTATTGCATGGGGGCGTCAATGCATGATTGGAAGAGCGAGCTCGATGCGCTGGTCGCTGAAACCGCGGCATTCGCCAGATCGCTGAAGGTGGATATCTCGCGGCCTCAGCCGAACGAAGCCGTCGAGCAGGGTACCTCCAGCGGGCCTGACTATGGCGGCAGCGAACGCGATGAGATCAAGAAGAGGGTCGAGAGTTTCAAAGCGCATCAAGAGCGCTTCATGCGCGAGCGCGAGGAATATGCCGATTCCTTGATGCGACGGATCAAGCCGATCACGAAACGCTAGAGAACTCGTTGGAAGTTCAGGAGGCCCATAGAGCCGTTAAGCCATACAGGTCACGCGACGCGGGCTCTCAAACCTGACGAGGGGCGAACTTTCCGCCCATTTCGGTCGCCGGTAAGCTCACCGTATGCTTCGCGGTCGACCGAACTATTCGGGACCGCGAAGTTCTCAAGCCTGATCGATTGTTCGGTTGCAGGTTTCCACTGGACATCTACCCCATCGCGCTGGAAAAGTGCCTTTTTTCTACGAGCAGCACGAGTTCTGCTCCGAGCTCGGGGTGCCACTACGGTCGAGCTTCTTTGGAGGCGATCGCCGGACGCACTGCGATCGGGTCTTTGCCATTGACTAGGATCAAAACACCAAGTGAGAATCTTATATCTTCACCAAGACTAAAAGGAGGCTAGAGGTCTCATGCCCAATCTTCCGACCATTGGTGTGCTTGCACTTACCATTCTCGTCGACTTGGGATACCCTTCGATCGCCGCTCCGCGGGGGCACATTCCCCCGGCTCGGCAGGACATTTATTGTCTGCAGGGACGTACCTGGGGATATCCGGGCAATTGCCAGTTCTCGACCTATGACCAGTGCATGGCCACTGCATCCGGCACTTACGCTTATTGCGGTATGAACCCCATCTACGCCTTTCAGCGGCACGAAGGACAGGTGCACTGACGCGTGATCGTCAAGCGTGATCCAGGCTTCCTTCGGATTGACCCGTCACGCGAGTCAAGAGTTGGTGGACGCCCGGTCGGACGCCCATCCTGCGATGCGTTCGCGGATCTAGTCTGCCGCGTCTTAGCGCGACAACGATCGGGAGGCTCCATTAAGAAGCAGCATGACTCGCCTTTCCCGATTGCCCACGATGATTTCCAATCCTGGAGCATGCAGCAACATCTGACCGCTCGGGCCAGGGGTCTTTGGTCGAAAATATTGTGAAGCGGCTCAGTCTCCATGGGCTGGACGGCCCGATCATCGCGGAGTTGGAGCCGTTGATGCCAACCGCAGTGGGCGACCATCGCGCAGCCTCTCCGGGATTTTAGTACTTGCCCTCGGCGCTACTATGGTTCTTGCCGGCTTGTACGTCCTGGCCGGGAAACGGTTCGATCAGAATATCGATATCTTCCCAGAACCGGTTGATGACCTGGTGCCCCTTGGAGAGGGACGTGCCGCCTTTGAGTTGGAAGATAAAGCCGAGCTCATCAAGCCCAATAGAGGCAGTGCATGATCCAGTAGTCTTGTTCGACCAAGGCCGGATCAATGCCCTTCTCTTACGCCACAATCCGGATCAGATCCGCAAACTGCGGGTGATTGTGGAGGAAGTCACGCGGCATGCAATTCGCTTGTTCGCAGCGCGCTCGAAGAACTTCTTGGCGCGCTCGCTGCCGTACGCTCGCACCGCACGACTAAGCGCTTCTGATCAGTCTCGGCGGCGCGCTCGGCCACGCGCTTGAGAACCTCGTTCTTTCCTCGGCAAGCTGATCCACGTTGTTGACGAGATCGACCAGCAGGAATTCCTTCGTCAGCGACTTGGGGACGCCCGGGCGCATCGCCAAACAGGTGGTAGACTCCCAAATCCATCAACTCATGCCGTGCAATTGGATGCCGCTCGACCGCTGCCCCCATGTGCTGCAGTCGACCAGCCCGCATCCGACACAGTCATCCTTGCATCGCGGCTTGCAAGACCGCGGCATTGGGCGATTGCAGGGGACCGAGGCCCCAAAAAAGCCGATGAAGAAGTTCAAGGCCGATCGGCATTTTCAATATCGGCATCGCCGAGCTTCAGACCGCCGAAGGCAAGGCCACCGCTAATTCGCGGTAGATCGCACCGGTAAGTTCGTCTTCGTGCAACGTCCAAGAGGACGGGCAGGACCTTCGGCCTTCCTGGAAGCTCTGGAACCGTCCTACAAAGATGCTCAAGGGTCTCGCTGATAATGGGATGCAGTTCACTTTCCTGCCGCGCTATGCGGGCGGACTGACGGCCAAATACAGAGGCATATGTTGGATCTGCTCTGCTCTGCCGAGAAAAGGTATCAACAGCGGCGTATCAAGGTCGAACATCATGGCGGCGCGTCTCAACGACATCGCCATGCGCCGATAGGGCTGCAAGGCATTCCCACGATTGCCAAATCACAGCTCATTGTGAAACTGACTCGTCAGCTTCTTGAAAGCTATGCCTCCTAGCATAAGAACATCTAGGCGAACCCGCGGAGCGCTGATATGGACCCGTTTCACGATCTGGACCGAAATGTCCCGATGTACAATTCCATGCTGCACGAGCAGCAAGCGTGGCAAGCGGAGTGTGAGCAGAAACTAAACGAGGATCCGCAATCCGATGGCGCGAAGCCTCCCAGCATGGCAAACCAGAATCCCTCCGATGCAGAGGCTGACCTCGTTCGCGCCGTCCGTGAAGAAGCTCTCGCTAGCGGCCCGTCGAAGAGAACGGTTTCGAGCTATATTGCCGCGCTCGTTCAGTTCTCTGATTTGATCAAGCCTTAGCATCACGGTCGGCTGGTTAGGCATGCTAACGAGTTGCGTGCCGATGGTGGCGATGTCGTGCTAGGTCACTGAAAAGTGCGCGGTCGCTTAAGTCCGAGAGTCCGCGCTGAGATCTGCTGTCGCCAGACGGCGCATGTGAGAAATGCTCGAGCTCGTGGTGCGCGCCACGACCGCACTCGTGTTCTGTTCGCCCTCGGCTTACGGTTAGAGCCCTTGTGGCCAGTGGCGTCGAGTTAGCTCAGGGGCAGCTATCAAATCTTGCTCATCTAAGGAGAGCGATGTGGAGCCGAACTATAACGATCCGAACTATTGGACCCGCTGGTACGCTGAGCAGCATGAGCTGCAGCGTGCGAGGGAAGAATCGGACGACATGCCAGCGAATCAAACTGGCTTTGAGCAACAGCTGACAAATCTGCAGCTCAGTTCGCCCGAGGAGAGTTCATCTGACCGGAGTTCGCCCGATATTCGACCCACCGAGCCGCATGAAATTGTCACGCGTACTGAATCGATGCGAACGCCGCCTCGATTCAACCTCCGCGACGATGCCTTCGGCAGCATGCGCCGTAGCGTAGACGTGCCTCGCGCTTACCCTGGCGGTTCGGCGGCGGGTGAATCCTACCTTGATTTGCGCGACAGGCCGTTCAAAAGCACGCGCTATACAGCACCGTCCGAACCGGAGCCCGCGGCCCAGACGAAGGACCGCAAAAGCCGCGGTTTGTGGTCGCGTGTCAAGTCTGGGGTCGGAAATGCCTTCGGGGGAAACCGTCGCAGCAAGTCGTCCGGCACCGCGGCGCCCGACGAGGTCCATAAAGAGCTTCGCATGGATTTCGTAAAACGTAGTCGTCCCGCTGGCGAGCTATATCCCGAAGACGAGCAATGCATTTCGCAGTTCGGCGAGGCAGTCCGAGACTACGAAATTTTACCCGACGGTAGCATTGGCCGAGGGGACGGAAGGGTTCCCGAGGGTACGATCAGGCCCAATTTAGCGTATGTTAGAAGGTTTGCTCGTTGGCTCCGAGCAGAGGACAGGAATCCGCTGGCTTCTCGGCTCTTTAACGATCCAGAGTCACTAGCCGCTGACATAGAGGACTACAGGGCAAGCGGTGGGGACGATGACGACCGTCTCAAGTCGGCTCTGTCTCATCTCCGGAGGATCGCGCCTGACGGGCGAGAACTCCAAGCCGTCGGCCCCGGCCCCCGCCTGATGGGGCTAGGAATCCACCATCCTTATCCCGACGACGCCCGCATTATCGATGGTCTGGCCAACGAAGAGTTGAGCATGCTCGGACCCGACTCGACTTACCAGAACCGTCGTCGTGTCACGTGGAATGCCAGCGCGCGACGCCGGTTCAGTGACTGGCTGCGAAGGGAGGGTAGAGGGAGCATAGCCAGCCGGCTCAACGGCAGTGATCAGCAGCAACGCTCGTTGAAGAACGATTACAGGGACTTTACCAAGACTGTGGGAAAAGCAGACATGAATCTAGATCGGCTTCGGCAGTACCTAGGCGCCGAGTCCGAAGTGAAGGAGCTTCATCCTTATCCCGACGACGCCCTCATCATCGATGGTCTGGTCAACGAAGAGCTGAGCAAGCTCGGAGCAGGCTCGGCTACCCAAAGGAGAGTTGCCACAAATACAGCCCGCCATCAACGAAGGTTCAGTGATTGGCTTCAGACAAGGGGTAGGGAGAGCATAGCAAGCCGACTTAACGGCGATGACGAGCAGAAATGGTCGTTGAAAAAAGACTACCAGGACTTCAGCGAAGCCGTGGGAAAACGCTCCGTGGCACTCAAGCGGCTTGGGCAGTACCTACAAGTCGTTCAGGCGAACGCCGCTTTTGGGGAAGCCAGGGAACAAGCAAGTGGGGCGGGACCGGCCGATCCCGACACCCCCTCGCGGTCGGATCAACCTGCCGGGTCCGAGCCAACCCGGCCGCCGCAGCATGTTGATCAACCTATCCAAGACCGCAGCGGAGCCTCACTTGGTGCGACGCAGTGGCTGGGAGACGAGCATATTCACCGGGACTACGGGCTCCTGGCGCAGGAATTGCTGCAGAGCAATCCGGATCTTGCCATCCGCACGCGGTTCGTGGATCCCCTCATAGCCACTCAGTTGCTCCACTTCGAAGCGAGCGATGCGCTACGCGCGTTCCATCGCATCGTTAATGATCGGACGACTGGTTACGATACAGCCGATTTCCTGTTCTTGCCTGTGAACGACGCCAGCCCGGCGGATCTCAATCGCCGCGGTAACCATTGGTCACTGCTATTCGTTGATCGTCGGGACCGCTCAGGGCCCCTTGCCTATCACTATGATTCCGCGGGCAGGCACAACGAATCGCTTGCAAATCAGCTCGCAGCTAGGCTCGGCGCTCACTTTGAGTCCGCCCTCATGGCCCAGCAGCGGAACGGTCGGGATTGCGGCGTATACGTCTTGGATGGCACACGGGCGCTGGTCTCACGATTAGCAGAAGGGTTGTGGCCAGCCGCGGTCCCCCTCGACAGCCTTGTCATCGATCGAGAGCAACTCCGACGACGTCTGAGCGCCGCTCCCAGCGAACCGCGAGCGGCAGCTGCAGCCGATCGACCGGGGCCCTCGATACGAAGCGTCGATTCGGCAGAGTTTTGGCATGGAGTGGACCAAGCCGGCCAGCCTCCCTCCGATAGCTGGAATACTGCGAGCTTCTGGCGGGATGTGCCGATACCCGACCATTCGCCCGTACAAAGCGTCGATCAGCCAAGCCCATCATGGGAACAAAGCGTTGGGGAATCGATTTTCGGCGCGAGACAGTACATGCCGCCGCCCGTGCAAGACTTAGGAGGGTTCGTCCCTTCAACCTGGCAGCACCGCAATCAACGCGCGCCGGAAAACCTCATGCGCGGGATGCACTGGTACAATGTGCTGCCGAGCGCGGGCCGCCCCCAAACCAACTTCACAATCCATGGTGTGCTATACACGGCCACTTTGGGGCCATCAGGCAAGCAGAACGACATCCACGTTTTCCAGCAATAGGAGCGAGTAATAGATGCCTATGGTGGTGACAAAGGAGGGTCGTGTCGCCAGTGATGGTGTAGCTCAGTAAATCAATGCCGCCCGGTACGCGTGCGCCGTAGCGCGCGGGTGGCTTTGCGGTGGTCACCGGCGGTTCGCCGGCAGGATCGACTTGCGACATGCCAACGCAACCGAGGAACCATCGATGAGCGACGATATGCCGAACCTGCGCACGTTCGTGGAGAAGTCCCCCAATGCCGATCTGTTGCGTGAGATGATCGGCTTTGCGGGCCAGCGTCTGATCGAACTGGAAATCCACGGCCAGAGCGAGGCTGCCCACGGCGAGAGCAGCGCCCAGCGCCTGGCCCAACGCAACGGCTGCCGCGACCGGATCTGGGAGACCCGCATCGGCGCCGTCGAACTTCGCATTCCCAACCTGCGCAAAGGGTCCTACTTCCCCGGCTTCCTGGAGCCGCGCCGCATGGCCGAGAAGGCGCTCACCGCCGCAGTGCAGGAATCCAATGTGCAAGGCGTCTTGACCCGCTCGGTGGACGATCTGGTGCAGGCCATGGGCAATGAATGATGTAGCGCCGATGATTGGGTACTAAACTCTCTTTTTCCGTGGATTCACACCCGGCACTCGGGAAATGGCTCCCGTCGTTTCTTCGATCTGCAGCGCGGAGAGAGTGTCACAACCGCGTTGAAGATAACGCAATTCTCGCACCTGCTTAAAGCAAAACTGACCGTCTGACCTACAGGCGGAAGATGGAATTTACCTAGCGAGTACGTGCAGTTTCCAACGGCAAACTTCGCATCATCACGTTGCTGGCAAATGATGCGTACCGCTATGATCTAGCAGGCTGTTGAAGAACTCAGCCGCGTTCGCAAACGAAGCCTGAATCGTCGCCATTGTGCATGTAGAACTGGCCGACGAGCCTGCCCGCGGTGCCGATCATAGCCCATCCGCGACCGCAGGCAGGATCACTCTCATCGTGTCCTTCCCACGAGAACTCCGCGCAGGCCGATCCGTCCCGGGTGCTGTAGCGGACGTCGATAAAGCCTTTTAGCGCGCCGAAGGCGATTTCACCATCGGACTTGCCCTTGAAGGTGAGATGCGCCTCTTCGACAAGATCGAGGAAGTCGCTGTCCCACTTGTCCATTTCGACGATGCGCCAGCGGCCCGCAAAGGCCTTGGCGAAGCCGGGAACCTTGGCCATCAGCCGGCCTCCGCTATCAGCTTCGGCAGCCGCACCAGATTGCAGGCGGCGGCAGCGAAGGTAAAAGCCCATCCCATGCGATCACGGCCACGGAAGCTCGTCTTCTCTTGCCCGGCGATCGTGTTCATCCAGCCGAATGCCTCCTCGATGCGCTTGCGGATTCGTTGGTTGACGGCATAGCGGCCGTGCCGGGTTGTTCGCCCATTGATCGCAGAGCTGCGGCCCCTGATCTTCTGTGGAACGTGCGGTGTCAGGTTCATCGAGCGCAGCTCGTTGATGAAGCGTTCTGCGTCATAGGCTTTGTCGGCACCAAGCGTGATCGCTGTCGGCCGGTCGGCCCGATGAAGCACAGCTTCGTCTCCTTGCCTTTATCCCTGCGGTAGAGCCTGGCATCCGGATCAGAGGTCGAGGCATGGGTGTCGTTCGAGCGTTTCTGGCCATGGAGGTTCGCTTCCGCATTGCGACCGCCGCGCTGAGCCGGCGGCTCGCCAGAACCGTCCTTCGGCTTGATGCTCTTCGTCGAGGCCCCAGGCCTCGATCAGCGTGCCGTCGAGCGAGAAGTGATCGCTCGATAGAAGCTTCTTCACCTTGGGCTGCGCCAACACGGCCACCAGGAACTTGGCCCCGATGTCGCCTTCCAGCAGCCGGTCGCGCTTCTTCGAGAACACCGAATGGCCCCAGACGGCGTCGTCGACGCCGATCCCGACGAACCAGCGGAACAGCAAATCGTATTCCAGCCGCTCCATCAGAAGCCGCTCCGAGCAGATCGAATAAAACACCTGCAACAGCATCGCCCGCACCAGCCTCTCCGGCCGGACCGACGGCCGTCCAATCGGCGAATGGAGCGCGGAAAACTCGCGTTCCAGCGTCGACAGCACCTCGTTCACAATGGTCCGGATCGCTCGCAGCGGATGATCGCGCCGTACCCGCGCCCCGAGCTCAACGTAGCTGAACAGCTCGCCGGTTCGATAGTCGCCGCCACGCACGCTCGTCTCCGAATCTCGTCGGAGACAATGAATCACGGTGGCAGGTCGGCGGCGAGCACCTTTTTCAACAGCATGCTAGGGCTTACATGGGCCGCATGAGGCCTCCACGATGCTGCACGATGATAACGACGAAGCTCCCGACCGTCGTCGTTCCCCAAAATTTGGTTTTAGAACGTGCCTGCCGCGGATCAGTCTTTTCCAAATAGAACGCGCTTGACACCTGCTTTCGAAGAGCGAGCCTCACTCGCATTCGGTTTCCGGGATTAGAATCCACCTCGCTCGGGGCAGATGGCGCAGGCGGGCGCTTCGGTCGTCATTCTTCGCTCGCAGGCAGCAAGCCCACCAAGGCCTTCGCTTCAGACTTCAGAGCATTGACTGCGGTCTTGCGCGCGTCAGCATCGAACCGCGTTCTGATCGCTGACAGTGAGAGGGCTCCCCTCAGTTTGCCATGCACGTCGACCAGGGGCACCGCTGCAGCAGCAACCTCCGGATCCCGCTCGCCGATCGAAACGTAAAAGCCGCGATCGCGGATCTTCTTCCCCGCCGGATCAGATGACTCGCGGTAGGCGGTGAGAACCCGGCCACCGGCGCCGCGATCGATAGGCAACCGCTGACCCTCTTCAAGGTGGTGTCGAACCGAACGTGGAGAATTGACGCGGTAAAGACAGATGCGTTCATCGCCATCCGCGACATAGAAGGACGCGGTTTCCCCGGTTGCTTCGACCAGTCGGCGGAGCGCCGGCCGGATCACTTCACCGAGGTCCAGGCCGCGTTGATAGAGCGCGCCGAGCCGCCACAGCTCCGGTCCCGGCCGAAACAACCGGTCCGGGCCCCGAACCAGGAAACCGTCGGCTTCCAGCGAAGCGGCCAGCCGCAGCACCGTGCTCTTATAGAGGTCGGTTGCGTCAGCAATTTCGGTGAGCGTCATCGCGGTGCGTTCCGCGCCGAAGGCTTTCAGGATCGCGAGAGCCCTGCCAACGGCGTCAACGCCAGTCTTGCCCATATCTGCTCCAGTTCTATGTAATAGAACTCTTATCGTCGATGCCAGGTGAAATCCACCTTTATCGAGCGGAGTAGTTCTGATTCACAGAATATGGTTGACCAGTCCGCCTCATGCAGGTACTGATTTCACACAACAGAATAAGTTCTACGGAGCGAAACTATGGAAGGGCAGCCGGCGCTCGCCGTTGATTTGCGTGACGTGATGATCCGCTTCGGCGCCTTCACGGCCGTCGAGAGTATGAACCTCCAAGTCGGCGACACCGAATTCGTCGCGGTCGTGGGGCCAACCGGGTGCGGCAAGTCCACCATCCTGAATACCGTCACGGGGCTTTTGAAGCCCGCTTCGGGGGAGGTCCGCATCTTCGGCATGCCGCTCGCCGGGCTGAATGACCAGTCCGGCTACATGCTGCAGCAGGAAGGGCTGCTGCCATGGAAGACCGCGCAGGACAATGTCGGCCTCGGTCTGGTATTCCAGGGCAAGTCTGTCCAAGCTGCGCGCGCGGAAGCGCGACCCTGGCTCGCGAAGGTGGGCCTCAAAGGGTTCGAAGAGCGCTATCCGCATCAACTCTCTGGCGGCCAGCGCAAGCGGGTCGCGATGGCGCAGACGCTGATCATGGAGCCGAGAATCGTCCTGATGGACGAGCCGTTCTCGGCGCTTGACGTCCACACCCGCCGGCTGATGCACCGCATCCTGCTCGACCTGTGGCAGGCGGAGCGACGCTCCCTGATCTTCATCACCCACGATCTCGATGAGGCAATCACGCTGGCTGACCGCGTGGTCGTCATGTCGTCGGGCCCTGGGAGCCGGATGGTCGGTGACGTCAAGATCACCCTGCCGCGTCCGCGCGATGTCTCTGCGCTCCAGACCACGGACGAGTTCGTCGCCCTCTATCGCGAGATCTGGTCCCTGCTCGGCACTGAGGTGGAGAAGAGCTATGCCGCGCAGAACTAGGGTCGTCGCCACGCAGGTTGCCATCATCCTTGTGCTGCTTCTGATCTGGGAATTCGGCGTACGGTCTGGGATTATCGATGCGTTCTTCTTTCCGGCGCCGTCCGCTCTGATCGAGCGCATAAAAGAATGGATGTCCACCGGCGATTTCTGGACCGATGTCGGCATTACGTTGGTCGAGACGATCCTATCCTTCGTCATCGGGATAGCGATCGGCACAGCGCTCGGGATTTGGCTCGGCCTGAGCCCGTTCGCGGCCGACGTCGTTCAGCCCTTTATCAAGATGTTCAATGCGATCCCCCGCATTCTGCTGGGACCGATCTTCGTCATCTGGTTTGGCCTGGGACTGACGTCCAAGGTCGCGCTCGGCGTAACCCTGGTGCTGTTCGTCGCCTTCTTCAATACCTTCCAGGGCGTGCGCGAGGTCAATCCGGTCGTGCTCGCAAATGCGCGGCTTTTGCGGGCCTCGAAATCCTCGTTGTTGCGCCACGTCTATCTGCCGTCCGCTACGACTTGGATCCTGTCGAGCCTGCGAGTGTCCGTCGGCATGGCGGTCATGGGGGCTGTCGTGGCCGAGTACCTCGGCTCGTCCGCAGGTCTTGGCCATCTGATCGCGCAGGCCGAAGGCGTGCTCGACGCTACCGGCGTGTTCGCCGGAATCACCGTCTTGTCCGCATTCGTCATTGCTCTCGACGCCGTCGTCGATCGTGCGGAGAAACGCCTCCTGGTATGGCGGCCAGCGCCCGCTCACGAAACCTGAACTGATGTATCGTCAACCATGGAGATCCACATGCGCGCGCTGATGCGAGTCATCCTGAGCGTGGCGGCTATCGGCCTCGGCCTCTCGTCGGCTTGTGCCGCCGAACCGGAGAAGGCGACACTGAAGATTGCTGTCGGCTCCCAGATCCTCAACTACATGCCGCTCGAACTCGGGGTGAAGCTCGGCAACTTCAAGGAAGAAGGCCTCGACGTCACTGTCGAGAATTTTCAGGCCGGCGGCTCCAAGGCACTTCAGGCGCTGATCGGCGGTTCGGTCGATGGCACGGTAGGCTTCTACGATCACACCATCCAGATGCAGGCGCAGGGCAAGGCGATCTCCTGCGTGTTCCTGCTCAACGACATCCCGGGAGTTCTCTTGGGCGTACGCAGTGACCTCGCCGACAAAGTGAAGACCGGCGCTGGCCTCAAGGGACTGAAGCTCGGTATCACCGCGCCCGGCTCGTCGACCGATACGATGGCACGCTATTACATCAAGAAGTCAGGCCTCGGACCACGCGACGTCAATATCATCGCGGTCGGGAGCGGCGCGCCTGGCATGGTCGCGCTTGAGGCCAAGAACATCGACGCTCTGGTCTATTTCGATCCCATCGCCACGCTGCTGGCGCGGAAGAATGCGGCCAAGCCCCTGTTCGATGCGCGCACGGTCGAAGGCTCCCAGGTCGCCTTTGGAGGCGTCTATCCGACGGCGTGCCTTTACCTGCAGCAATCGTTCATCGACAAGAATCCGGAGACCGTGCAGCGCCTGGTCAATGCCTTGCTGAAGACCCACCGCTGGATCAACTCGGCGTCGACCGAGCAACTCGTCGATGCAGTTCCGGCCGGGTACAAGACGGACAACCGCGAGGTGAACATGGAAATTCTGAAGGCCTCGAAGGCGCTGTTTTCCCAGACCGGCCTCATGGACGCCGAAGCGGCCAAGGTTCCGCTCGCGGTGCTGAGTGATTTCGACCCGAAGATTGCGGCGGCCAACATCGATCTCGGCAAGACCTTCACCAATCGGTTTTCCGAACATGCAGCCAAGTTGCTGAAATAGCTCCGGGTCCCGGCCGCGCATCTCAAGGAAGGCTTTGTCAGATGTCTCTGCCGCTCTCCGGCATCCGCGTCCTCGACCTGTCTAATGTCTTGGCAGGTCCGTTCTGCGGCTACCATCTTGCGCGCCTCGGCGCGGAGGTCATCAAGATTGAAAACCCGAACGGCGGTGATCTTGCCCGCCGGCTCGGCGCCGATCCGGAAAGGGCAGAGCGTCTGCAAGGCCTCTCTTTCGTGGCCGTCAATGCCGGCAAGCAATCCATCGCGCTCGACCTGAAGTCGCAACCGGGCAAGGAGGTGTTTCTACGGCTCGTCTCCGAGGCCGATGTCGTTCTCGAAAACTTCCGACCCAAGGTGATGGAGCGGCTTGGTCTCGACTTCGACATCTTGAGCAAGCGTAATCCACGCCTCGTCTATTGCGCGATCTCGGGCTTTGGGCAGAGCGGCCCGTGGTCCGGGCGGCCGGCCTACGATCAGATCGTCCAGGGCCTTTCAGGTGCGATGAGTGTGACGGGCGATGCGGCCACGGCGCCGCTGCGGACCGGCTTCCCGATCTCCGACACGATCGCCGGATTGACGGCCGCCTTTGCCATCGCCGCCGCGCTCGTCGAGCAGCGGCATACGAAGCGCGGCCGTTTCATCGACGTCTCGCTGCTCGAGGCGACCATCGCGGCGATGGGATGGGTAGTATCCAATCACCTGAACGCCGGCGTCGAGCCGCAGCCGATGGGCAATGAGAATTTCACCGCTGCGCCGTCAGGCACTTTTCGGACCGCTACGGGTCCCCTGAATATCGCCGCCAACGAGCAAAAGCAGTACCAGACCCTTTGCGACCTGATCGGGCGGCAAGATCTGAAATCGGACCCGCGTTTTGCAAAGCGCGAGGCGCGCAAGTTGAACCGCGCGTCGCTGACCGAGGAGCTCAACGCGGCCTTGAACTCCAGGCCGGCAGAGGAATGGGAGGCGCTGCTGAACGCCGCGGGTGTTCCTGCCGGCTGTGTGCTGACCGTTCCCCAAATTCTGCAGCAGCCGCATGTGTTGGATCGTAACTTCGTGGAGAGGTTACCTGCTGAAAGGGCAGGTGAGCCGTCCTTGCGGGTCACGCGCCCAGGTTTTCTGCTGGACGAAGAGTTTCCCGTCCCATCGCGTCCGCCGACCCTCGGTGCCGACACTGAACGATGGTTGGCGCGGCTTGGCTACACCGCTCAGGAGGCTGAGCAGTTGATCTCCAGTGGCGTGGTCGGGACGCCACGCCAGGGCGAGGCACACTTTCCGCAGGTTCGCGCCGCAACCGATGGCGCTGCGTGAAGCAGTTGCATGCAAGTGGTGGCCAGATCGGCAACCAGCCAATTTGGATTGGAAAAGCAGAATGAGCGAAACAGAGCTGCGAGAACAGGCTGCCCATTGGTGGCGAACCTCCATATGCGATATCGCCCCAGGGCGGATCGCTTATCGCGGATACCCGATCGAGGACTTGATCGGGCAGATTTCGTTCCCCGCCATGATCTGGCTGATGCTGCGGGGCGAATTGCCTCTACCTGCGCAGGAGAAACTGTTGCAAGCTGCGCTCGTCGCCTCCGTCGATCACGGTCCGCACGCGCCATCGATTGCAATCGCCCAGATGGCGGTCAGTTGCGGGCTGCCGCTCAATGGTGCGATGGCGTCTGCTATTAACACGCTCGACGACGTGCATGGCGGAGCCGGAGAGCAGGCGATCGAGCTATACGAGGACGTCCTGCGACGCAGCGAGACCGCGGAAACCGACCGAGCCGCCAATGATGCCATCGACCAGTTCATCGCCATACGCAGCAAATATTTGCCTGGCTTCGGTCATCGCTTCCATCCCGTTGATCCACGTGCCGCACCGCTGCTGGTCCTCGTCGATGCTGCCGTGGGCGAAGGCGTGGTCAGTGGCCACTACGCCAGCGCCGCGCGCGCGATCGAGCGCGTCATGCAGCGGCGCAAGGGCAAGCTCATCCCGATGAACATCGATGGCGCAACCGCGGTGATCTATGGCGAGTTGGGATTTGCCGCGCCGCTCGCGCGTGGCATCTTCTGCCTGTCGCGCGCGGTCGGCATCCTGGCACATGCCTGGGAGCAGACCGGACGTAAGGACCGCAACAAGGGACCCATGCCCAAGCAGTTCGCCTACAAATATGAGGGGCAGCCGAAGCGAAGGTTGGCGGGCGCGCCATGATGTATCTCGACGGGCCACCACAGGTCATTGAAACGCGCGTCTGGGCGACCATGCCGGCCGAGTTTCGCAGGCCCGGCGTTCGCTCCGATTGGGCGGACGCCAACCGCGGCGGCAAGCCGGTCGATTGCTTCATCGAAGGGCCGTCGTTCGACGCATCCGGAAATCTCTATGTGGTCGACATTCCCTTCGGTCGCATCTTCAGAATTGCAACGGATGGCGCCTGGTCCCTGATCATCGAGTATGACGGTTGGCCAAACGGACTGAAGATCGCGCCGGACGGCCGCATTCTGGTCGCCGACTACATGAATGGCCTGATGGAGCTGGATGCGCGGCGCGGCACGGTCCGGACCCTGCTTGGTCATCGCATTTCCGAGTCCTTCAAGGGCTGCAACGACCTGCATGTCTCGTCGACCGGCGACATCTACTTTACCGACCAAGGCCAGACCGGGTTACACGATCCAACCGGCCGCGTATTTCGCCTACGTGCCAATGGACAGCTGGATTGCCTGATCTCGAATGGGCCAAGCCCGAATGGTCTCGTGCTCGACCTCCACGAAACCGCGCTGTTCGTGGCAATGACGCGTGACAACAGCGTCTGGCGGGTGCCGCTCGTGCGCGATGGAGGAGTCGCCAAGGTCGGCAGGTTCAGCGTGTTCTTCGGGATAAGCGGTCCAGACGGGCTGACCATGGACGCGAACGGGCGACTATTCGTTGCGCACGCCTCGCTCGGTCATGTCTTCGTGCTGGCGCCCAACGGTGAATGTATCGCGCGCGTCAAATCCTGCGCTGGCCAAACCTGCACGAATGTCGCATTGGGTCCAAATGGCGCTCTGTTCACCACAGAATCATCTACCGGCTCCATATTGATCGCCGACACTAGTGGTCTCTAAGACAGATTGATTGCCAGCACCCGATCGTTATCGGGCTTCGGCAAGCGGAGGACTAGAGCGAGTATTGAGGTTCGGCTGGTGTGCGGAAAAGGCGGTAGCGCTCTAGCGTCACCCCGCGACGAGCGAGTAACTCCGCGTTTCTCGAGAGATGCCGCGAAAGGGCGGTCCGCACGGCGAGCCGTTACAGAATGCGATTTGAACCTGCGATTCAATAACGAGCACGTCCGATCGCCATGATCGAGACCGCCGATCGGAAGCTGGCCCGAGGCCAGCAAGAAGAGCAGGACCTGAGCGTGGCTGTTCCGATGGCGAGGACGACGCAAATCAGCCCCCGCTCCAGTTTTTCGGCTCCCGCCGGGGCCTTCAACTGCTTCGCCTCGGCGCGCGCGAGGTGACCTTCAGATGCACCAGATGCGGCAGCGAGAAAGCCGGTAGGCTCCGCCGCTCCGCCAGCTCGCGGGTCGGCGAGCATCGCGGCCTGGACACCGCCTGAGCGGACGAGTCGCCCCGCAGGCCTGCTGGCGCTCAATCCAACCGCATCGCAGCTTTCCTCACCAAGCCAGGCGCGCTCGCGTGCTTGCCCTACAGCTGGCGCACGTCCAGATGCACCTGATCGACACATCGCTGAATCGGCCCAGGATATGGCCGGTCAACCCACGAGCAGTCGAGAGTCTCGATGTTCTGGATCTTGGCAAGACGCAGGCACATCCAATGTCCCCGTTCTGATTCCTTCCGCTCGCCGGTCCGATCCACGGCGAGGACGAATGCCCGCTCTTCCCCGACTGCGTGGCCGAGGATGTACGGGCAGACCACCAGCCCCTCTCCGGCGTAGGTCAATTGAACGGGCGCGCGCTGGAGCATGGCTTGCTTCAAGGCGGTGAACGCGGCGCTATGACCTGAGCGAATGATTTGGAAGCGCTGTTTGCGGGGGCCGTACCGGTACTTCTCGAACGATGCGTTGAAGGTTGCGGCCCGAGTAATTCCATGCCGCTCCATCACGGCGAAGCTGGTGCGGTCGATGAAGGAAAACTCTTCGTCGGGATAACTGGCCTCAATTTGCGAAGCCGCTTCCAGATCGCCGGCCGTGACCGGCTCGACGACGGCGCCGGACTCACGCAGACGGTCCCAAAACGTGTTCGCAACCTCGCTGCCGAACCGTGCCTTGAGCAGTTGCCAGGTCTCCCCAAGCACGTGGTCCGTCAGGGTCCAGCCGTCCAGGTCGAGCAGAATGGATTTGGCGAGCTCGTTCTCGGGGTCGCGGGCAGAGGCGGCGGCGAACCAGACCGAACTGTCGACGAACGTGCTCACGTCTCACTCCTCGAGCGGGTATTCCCAAATCTTACCGCCGGGAGCGTTCTGCTCAAGCCAGTTTTCGGCAGCTTGCCTGGAGGCGAATAGTTTGGCCCAGGCGAGATCTCCGACGGCTCTGGAGACCTCATCGGCGAGGAAGATCCAGACGGACGCTTGCCGCGGCCCGCCTTCGATCTCGTACTCCCACGCAACGCCCTCCGGATCGTGCTGGTCGAACCATCTGTCGGCGGCTTCGGCGGACGCGAACACCTTGACCCATTCGGGATCGCCGATAGTCCGCTGTGTTCCGCGGTCGAAGTCGTTGAGATAGAGCCACGCGGTCCGTCCCGTTCGCCGCAACTCGGCTCGATGCTCGACGGCGGCATTGACCTTTTGTCGGTCGGTCCGATCCTCTTCATCCAGAGACATCACGCTGGCATGGACATCGGACGGAAGCCCAGGTCTTTGGCCGGGCGGGTTGTTGGCCCACGCGATCCAGCGGTCAAATGCGTCCGCCATGGTCACCTCCCTTCACCCGGAATGGGTTCTCGATCGTGAATGCGTCCGGCCTGGTCCCTCGTTCGATGCGCGCCCACGTCACCGGCGCGGCGATCGGAAAGTGTTCACGCGCCCGCGGCGAATAGGTGCCGATGGCGGTCGTCCCGCGTCCGTTGCGCAAGTAGTCAAGAAAGATCCGCCCCCTGCGCCGCGCTTGCGCGGAGAGGATGTACCGATCGGCGTCGCGTGCGGCGAACTCGGAGCAGAAGCTGCGGGCGATGCGATGCGCCTGGTCGTGCAGCATCGGCTGGTCGAGCGGCGCCATCAGATGGACGCCCTTGCCGCCGGTCAGTTTGGGCCAGGTCTCGAGGCCTTGCCGCTTCATGAGCGCGCGGAGCTCGAGCGCGGTGTGGGCGACCGCCTCCCATTCCACGCCGTCGCCGGGATCGAGGTCGATGACGATGCGGTCGGCGTGCTCGAAGTGCTCGACGGTCGAATTCCAGGGGTGCAGCTCGACCGCTCCGAGTTCGACGAGGCCCAGCAAGCCGTCGAGGCTGTCGACCCACAGGCGCGTGCCCTGGCCGCCCTCGCGCTTTTGGATGCGGAGCTGGTGCACGGATTCGGGAATGTCCTTGGGAAGCGGGCCCTTGTGGTAGAACGTGGTGCCGTGCACATGGCGCACCAGCTTGAGAGGCCGCTGGCCGAGATGCGGCAGCGCCTTCCTCCAGACCCGCTTCCAATAGTCCGCCAGCTCTTCCTTCGAAGGCACCACCGCATCGGCAAGAAGCTGGAGGATGTTTTCCGCAGGCACGCCGAGCTTCCGCTGTCCTCCGGCGCCGGGCACCAGCCGTGGTCCCTTGACCTTGCGCACAGCAAGGTCTTCGCGGAGCCCCTTGAACACGGCTTCGCGCAGCAGCCCGTCATCCGTCAGCGCGCCATACTCCACCTCGGCCAGCACGCTCGGCTCGACCCAGGTCGCCTTCGGCTTGTTCACGCGAAAATCGAGCGGTGAGGCCGGCCGGATCAGCGGATCCAGCCGCTCGCGTACTTCGCGCGCGGTCGTCTCGGTGTAGCCGGTCCGAACCTTGCCCGCGTAGAGGAGCTTGCCGTTCTCCCGGCGCCCCACATAGAGCGAGGCGACCTTGCGCGGATGGGCTCCCAATTTTTCAACGAAGGCGATGATCGGAAACGTCTCGCTCTTCTTGCACTTGAGCTTGATCCAGGACTCCTGCCGCCCCGAGCGGTACGGCCGGCCGAGCCGCTTGGCAATGAGCCCTTCAAGGCCCAGTTTGCAGCCCTTCTCGAAGATCGCGTTGCCGTTGGCCTCGAGCGCTTCGACGTAGATGAAAGTCTCCGGTGCGCCTTTCAGAAGCTGCTGCAGCAAACGCTTGCGGTGTTCATGCGCGGCATCGCGCAGATCGTACCCGTCGAGGTACAGGAGATCGAAGGCGTGGTAGCGCACGCGCGCGCTGCGCTTAGGGCCGAGCTCGCGCCTGAGCTGCTGAAAATCCGGCAGGCCGCCGCTGCCGTACACCACCGCTTCGCCGTCGACGATCAAGCTGTTCGCTTTCAGCCGGCGCGCGCTTGCGGCAATCGACGAGAACTGCTCGGTCCAGTCGAGCCCGGTGCGCGAATAGACCTTGATATCCCCACCATCGCGATGCAGTTGCGCGCGGTAGCCGTCGGCCTTGATCTCGTAGACCCAGCCGGCCCCGCGCGGTGGACTCTCGCGCAGCGTGGGGTCGCAGGGCTCGATGTAACCTGGAATAGCGGCTTTGCAGGCGCCGGGGACGCCCGATACTCCCGAACGAGACTGACGCAACGCCACGGCACACATGCGGACTCAACGCGCCGAGGCCGATTCGTTCCGTGAAGCACTGCCAGACGACATCTGCGGTCGCTCGGAAGGAAGCCGCAGCGCGTCCGTTGGTCGGAAACGCATGCGACGGCCGGGCCAATGTGGGCGGTTCAGACGCAGCGAGCCCGGCTGTGAGCGGCCCCAACGGATCCGGACGGCTATGGATCGGGCACCGCTACACTGGGATCGTCGGCGCGGACCGAAGTCTGCAACTGGCCTGGATCCACGTTTTTGCGCTTGGCCCATTCCACGAGGTTCTGCGGCCGGTAGGACGGATCGGCCCGCCATCGTTTGAAGACATTGGCGTCGATGGTCTCGTTGACGTTGGTGTGAGTTCCGTCGTCGCGCACGTCCGGCGCCGCGCCAATGGTCCGGTAAAATGGCCGTGGAGAAATGATTCGGTAGGCGCCGTACATGAAATCCCCGTATGAGTTCTTGATGTTCGCGGTGACGTTGTCGCCATCCAGATCGACTTCCGACCGGAACGCCAGCCCCTGCGACTCCGCTTTCTTCATCAGCCAGCGCAGCGGAGGCTGCGCGAGCAGATCGGTTTCGTAGCCGCCGCCGACGTTGGCGTGCGCGCCCACGAACCAACGCTGTTCGACGCTCGAAAGCGGTCGCGGCTTGGCAGTGCTGCGATGGACGTCCCAGATCGTAGGAGCGAACTTGGCGCGATGCTCATCGATGGCGAGCGCGTGATAGCCGTTCTGGATAGGAAGACGCAGTCCCGTCTGCAGATAGTCGAACTGCGAACTGCTGATCCCGGTGAAGTCGCCCGCCGCGATGCCTATCGAGCCGACGGTATCCCACACGCCGACCACCTTGACGTTTACGGGCCGCGCGTATTTGAGCAGCCACTTCTCCTGGGGAGTTATCTTGGCGATATCGCCGGCCGCCTCCTTCTCCTTCAGTTGCCAAATCGTCTCCTCGTCGCCCCTTTTGTAGCGATCGAAAAGCTCGTTTACGCCAATCGGCGAGCCCTGCTGCAGTAGTCCGTCGATGGCGATCAGGCCCGCCAGCGCTCTGGCCGTGTACGCGCCGCGGCTGAAGCCGAAGATGAAGATCTCGTCTCCGTCCCGGTAGTTTTCGATCAGCCACTCGTAGGCCAGGCGGATGTTATCATCGAGTCCTTGCCCGAAGGCTCCGCCCAGAAAACCGTTCACGCCGACGGAATAGTAGATCAATTGAGGCTTGCCGTCCTTGCCCGTCGGCGCGCACAGAGAGCGCATGCGCCACACGTTCGTGTTGGTGTCGACGCTGTTCCACGTACCGTCGAGAAAGACAGCCAGGCGCTTCTGCTGCTGATCTGCGCCGGCGAGGTTCGATTGGTTGCCGCCCTTCTCCCCCGGACGGCCGATGAAGACGCCGATGGCGATCATCACGGCGACTACGGCCAGGAGAATGATCGAATGCGCGATCCGCCAGATACCGTGCCAAACCTTCATGCCTCACCTCCGAATCGCCCTGGGATGGCTTGAATGGAACTCAATCGGCCAGCGGGGCTTGCCGTCAAGCCCGTCGCCGGGATTCGCGAACGGATACACAGTTGCGCGCATTGAGCGTGGAGCTTGGTCTTGGCGCGTTTCCGGAGGGCAGGGAAAGCTTCACGTGGCTGCAGACGGCATCGATCCGCGCAGGGAGGGCGCCGACGAGCGGCCAGCGCTCACCGCTGGAGCGGCTCAATGAAGAGCGACCAGTAATACTCGGCAGCCGCTTCCTGCGAGAGCTTGTGGTCTTCCACCGAACCGTAGGACGCCAGCCCCAGAGCCTTCAGAAAGAGACCGCCGTCGTCCGCCTCGACCGAAAGGCTCTCGTTCATGCTCCCGTCGCTGGCCTGATCATTGTGTGAAAAGGAGATGCCGCGTCCGAACGCCCCGCCGAAGCTGATCTTGCACCGACCGATCGCCTTTCCGTTCTTGTACACGACGGCGGTGAACCGATCGGAGTCGATGCGGCGGTAGTTGACTTCGATGCCGTCGTTCCTCTCTGCCAACTCTGTCAAAGATGTCTCGAAGAATTCCGCCAGGAAATCGAAGCTTTCGTGCAGGAAGCGGTCCCGATCGGCTTCGGTGAACGTCTTCTTTAGCCGCAGATTGCTGGACCGCGGCTTGGCACCCGAGACGGCTGCCGAGGTCGGAGCTGGAGAGGCTTTCGGCGCGTTGGTATTGGCGGTCGCTTTGGCCGGCAAGGTGGCTCGAATTTGCTTGACGACATCGAGGAATGCCTCGTCGACATCGGACCAGGCCTTGATCGGCTTTCCGTCCTTCGGTGCAGCCAAAAGCTTCCCGAACGGAGCCGAGTGCCAATCGCAATGTCTCAAGATGACGGGAATCACGCGGGCCTCGCGTGCTTCGTGACGCTGCATGGCGCGTTGCATCTCGACATCGTAGCAGTATGAGGACGCGAGGAAGTCCGCTGACACCAGCAGGAGGATGACGTCGGCTGCGTTCAGGTTGGCGTCGATGCTGTGGTCGACCTCGTCGCCGGCCTTGATGCGCCGATCATGCCACGCATCGATCAGCCCCTGCTTTTTCAACATGGCGAGATGCGTTTCCAACCGGTCCCGCAGGTCTTCGTCCTTGTGCGAGTACGAGAAAAATACGGTAGCCAATTCACTCTCTCCAGCCGCGGGAAGCGCGAAGCATCAGCTCTCGCGCCTGAGATCCGTCCGATTGCACCTGGGGCAGTGGATTTGCGAAAGAGGCTGCCTCCGCCGCTGCGCTTTCCGAACCTCGTCGGGCGTCAGTTCCTCGTAATTAAAGCGATTTCCGCAATTCAAGCAGGTCCACGTGACCAGCCTCGGCATTACAACCTCCGCCCATATATATTTTTATTCGAATCTGGCGCCAGATAAGAAGCGCAAAGGCCGATTTCAAGTTGGCAATTATCGGCGGAAGCCGACACCCTGGCTCGATCAGATCGGCTTCACCATCCTGAATTCAACGGACAGGGCGGCGATCTCGCTGCTCCCTTCGTTCGACCCGGCGCTTGAGTAGGGGGCGCCTGTTCCGGACAGCGAGAGCTCCGGTCATCGGGATGGCGCTGAGGATGAACTCTGATTCCGAGATAGGCCGCCGCCTTTGGCTATCTCGCGAGCGCTAGTTCTGAATAGCGGATCGTGAGACCTTTGGCTATCCGCGACAGGCGCCGTAGTTCAACGGCCGGCGACGGTCTCTCGACGGTCAATGGGCTATCAGGACTATCGTTCCCTCCGAACTTGAGGGCCCGCCATTCCTTCGTAGCTTTGTCCCTTGGGAGCAGATCTGGCGGGTTCGGTCGGCGATCTGGTCGACCGTGGCAAAGCAGGCGCCGGCCACCAGACCACAGGACCTGCTGATCTCAGACCTGGCGGGTTACGCAGTAGCCGCCGCTCGCCCAGCCCCGGCGATCCGGTATTCGACATCTCCGGAGGGAAGCGGTTCGGTTTTCAGGAAACCAAGCTCCACCAGCCGCGCCACGATCTCATGGTCGAACATCGGCGGGCTGACCCAGGATTCGCCGAGGAGCCTTCTCAGAAAATCACGTTCCAGATTTGATCAGCTCCATCTCGATCTCCGCTCGTCCAGAACAACGCCACCCAGCCGGGAACGAAGCCATCCGTCGTCCGGTTGATCCAGAAGACAACATCCAGGAGGTCAACATGGCCATAGAAAATCGCGAGACGTTCAGTCTCATCGGAAGCGACAAGGTCGAAGGCACGAACGTGTACGGGGCCGGCGGCGAAAAGGTCGGCTACATCGAGCGCGTCATGATCGACAAGGTCAGCGGCAAGGTATCGTATGCGGTGCTCAGCTTCGGCGGCCTGCTCGGCATCGGCGACGATCACTATCCGCTGCCCTGGCAGGCGCTGAAATACGACACCAACCTCGGCGGCTACGTCACCGGCATCACCCAGGACCAGCTCCGCGGCGCCCCCAAATACGCCGACGAGAGCAGTTGGAATTGGAGCGACCCCGCGACCACGCGCTCCGTGAACGCCTACTACGGTGTGCCGGTGGCCTGAGGCTTGAAAGTGGGTAATGCCGTTCGTGTTCTGGTCGTGGAGGATGAAGCGCTGATCTGCAGCTTCATCGAGGACGCCTTGCTCGACGGCGGTATCGAGGCCTGCTCGGTCTCTTCGGGGGAGGCGGCCCTGTCCACCTTCTCCGATGGCCGCAAGGGGTGTCGGGCCCTGCTGACGGACGTCAATCTGGGTGATGGCATCACGGGTTGGGAGCTGGCGCGGCGGATCAGGGAAATCACGCCCGGCTTTCCCGTGATTTACATGACGAGCGCCAGTGCCCCGGATTGGAAATCGCAGGGCGTTGACGGTAGCGTCCTAATCGAGAAGCCCTTTGCGCCAGCGCAATTGGCTGCCGCCGTGTCGCAGCTGCTCGATACGGCGGCTTAGCCGGGTTGAATCCCTGTTCGAGCCTGCAACGCTGGCTATGCGTTGGCCCTGGATGCAGCCGCGGCGCGAGCCGCTGCTACCGCCATCCAGTCCCGCAGCAGGCCTCTGTCCTCCCTCGAAAAGGATGCGCGCCGCTTGAGATCTTCCAGCGTCTCGCCGGGATGGCATCGCTCGAAATCCTCACGGATCAGCGACTCGAGGTAGGTTCGATCCTCGGTGCCTGAAACGAAATGCTGGCGCGAATCGGTCCTCATGGTCGTGCCTCGGCGCACGCAGTCGAAGGCGGACCCGGATGCGGCACAACGGCAGGAACGATCGTTGGTTCACGAACAAAAACCGGTTCGGATTGACGCTGACCGCGTCAATGCCGCTGAGAGGCCCGTGGATCGTTGCGACCGCGGCCGCCATGAGGACGCTCGGCTGCTGAATTCGGGTAGGCTCACTCCTGCTTCGGTATTCGCCCCTTGCCGCCGCACTTCGTGCAGGGGCCAGGAAAGATCCTGCGACCGGGTTCGGTCTCGCGCGCCGGCTGGTGCCCGGCGCCATCGCAGGCGTCGCATTTGACCTCGGCGGAGCCGACTTTCCTCATGCCTCGCCCGGGCCGGCGAAGAGTGTCGCCGGCGGCGTGGTGCGCGGCGGCGGCAGGGGCCGGGCGCTGCCGCCCGGTTTGCTTTTGGCGTCGTACCTTTTGGCCAAATCGAGCAGTCGTCTTCGTGTGAACGGGTCCGCCTTCTCCGCCAGATCGCGCGCCCGCTGCGCGAAGCCGCTGTAGAACTCTTCCATGACGCCACCCCACAACATCACCGAAGCTGGATTTGATTGCGTGGCGCGGTTCGCGTCAAGAGCTCGCTTGTGTCTGCGCAGCGATCGGCAATAGTCTAAGCGCGGCAGGGGAAGCCAGATGTCGCTGCTGCATCCGATCCGGAAGCCGTGCCCGCACTGCGGGCGGCCAATGAAGCTTGTGCGCGACGAGACGGCCAGAGGCGGGGAGCGCTACGTCTGCCGCGACTGCGACGACGATCCGCTGCACGACCCCGATGCCCGGAAGTGGGTGGAGGGCCCGCTGCGGCCGCCGGCCAAATAGCGGGAACAAATCAGCCTGAGCCGGTGATCCGGATTCGCAAAGCCATAACTGGCAAGGTCGTCGCGGGCGCACCAACTTCCCAGCTCAGGTGTCCAGAAGCGGGGAACGAGATGTCGACGGTTGCAAACCTGCTTGCGCGGAAGCAGGCGCTCACGGAGCGGCTGGAGAGCGATCCCGGGCCAAACGAGCGGGAGGAAATCCAGGCGCTGCTCGCCCAGATCGAGACGGCGCTGAACCTGCTCGATCCGAGAGATGCCAGTCCGAGCGACGAGTGAACCGAAGCCGCCGCCCGTCAGAGCGTGCTCAGATCGTCCGGCACCTCGCCGAACTTCCGGATGACCTTGGCGTCGCCGAAGTCGCCGCTGGATGGGTCTCCGGTCCGCGAGAAGGCGACCGCGCCGGCGCAGCCGGGTTTCCGCGACAGCGCTTCGGCGCGCATGACGGCGGCGTTGGCGCTCAGGCACTCCACCGCCTCGCCAGGCGCGAGCCCGTCGTCTGCCATGACGAACGGCAGTGCCACATAGTAGGTGACGTCCATCGCTACTCCTTGCGATCGCGCGGCGCGACGTAGCGGCCGCGCACATAACCGTTCGACACCGCGCCCTTGAGCTCGTCGACCTCGGACTCGAGGAAGTCGACCGCGATGAGCAGCGCCTTCACCGCCCCCCGGGCGTCCCCTCCGCAGGCCTCGATCGCCTGGTCGGCGGCGAACTCGAGATCGCCCTTGGCGGGCGCGAACGGTTGGGGTGCAGCGGGCATGGCGACATGTTCCCTTTTCGTTCTCGCAGAGTCAAGGGTCGGCGGCGGATTCCTCCGGCGCGGCCCGTAGGATCCGGCATGAATCTCGACCAGGCGACCCATACCTGTCGGAACTGGCGCCCGCCGTTCGTCTTGAATCCAGGCCGCCGCGACCGGAGTTCTGCGTTCATGGCCCCGCGCGCCAACTGGAAAGGCTTCCTGCGTCTGTCCCTCGTCACCTGTCCCGTGGCGCTGTATCCGGCGACATCGGACAGCGAGAAGATCTCGTTCAACCAGCTCAATCGGCAGACCGGTCACCGCATCAAGTACCTCAAGGTCGACGCCGACACCGGCGACGAGGTGCCCAACGAAGATATCGTCAAGGGCTACCAGCTCGAGAAGGACCAGTTCATCGAGGTCACCAAGGAGGAGCTCGAGGAAATCGCGCTGGAGTCCACGCGCACCATCGAGATCGACGAGTTCGTCGACAGGACCGACATTGATCCGCGCTACCTGATCCGGCCCTACTACGTGCGTCCGGACGGCAAGGTCGGCCACGACGCCTTCGCCGTGATCCGCGAGACCATCCGCGAGATGGACAAGGTCGCGATCGGCCGTGTGGTGCTGACCAACCGCGAGCACATCATCGCGCTCGAGCCGATGGACAAGGGCCTCGTCGGCACGCTGCTGCGCTATCCTTACGAGGTGCGCAGCGAGCAGGAATACTTTGAAGAGATCCAGGACGTGAAGGTCACCAAGGACATGCTGGACCTAGCGAAGCACATCGTGAACCAGAAGGCGGGGCGGTTCGATCCGGAGAAGTTCGAGGACCACTATGAGACCGCGCTCGTCGACCTCATCAACCAGAAGCGCGCGGGCAAGACGATCAGGCCGAAGGAGCGACCCAAGGGCGAGAATGTGGTCGATCTGATGGAGGCGCTGCGAAAGAGCGTGGGAAGCGCTGCGGCCGAGGCGAAGGTCGAGACCAAAGCGGCCCCGAAGAAGACGGCCAAGACGCCGCGCAAGGCGGCGGCCGGCCAGAAGGAGATGCTGATGCCGATCGCCGGGAAGAAGCTGGCGAAGGAGACCGCGGCGAAGAAGCCCGCGGCTGGTCGACAGCGGAAGTCCGCGTGAGTGGCAGACCAACGCGCGGCGGGCGCCGTCCCGCAGATTGGACACCCGAGGAGCAACGCATGACCCCACTTTTCCCAGAGCAATTGTCAGCCAGGTTGATCGACCGCAGTCCGTTCATGGCCATAGGCGACATGACACCACCGCGAGATCCCGATGAAGACAGAGACGACGAGGACGAGGACGAAGAGGAAGGCGACGAGGACGAAGGTGCCGAAGAACCGGCGGTGGTGCGCGAGCCGGACGAAGGCTAGAGCACGATGCTCCGGGACCGGGCGGCAGCGGCAGCCTCATTTCGCAGCACGAGCCGCATCCTGCCTCGACGAATGTAATTGGCCGACCGGAGCGCCGGATGGAACGAACCGGCCCGTCAGGCGTCGATTCCCTGCCTCTGGCACCCTACTCCCCAAAGCCCCAAGCCGGAGGAAAACCTACCACCTAGGTTGGCGGTCCTGATGCGCGCACCACTTGGCGCCAAGGACCGTTTGCGACCGACGGAGGGAGCAAATGAGCAACCACATATCCGAACGGAGGCCGCCGACCGCGGCGGAACGGGAGGCTCACAAGGTCTTTCGGAAGGCGGAGGTAAAGGTGGCGCTGTCCGAGCATGAGCGCGCCCAGCAGGCCTTCCACGCCAACCGCGAGCGGCTGAAGGCGGAACGTCTGGCTCGCGAGGCGGCGGCGAATCCGGAAGCGGGACGGAAGCGCAAACCTGAGAGATGACTTGTCGGAACGGGAATCCTACGGGGCGCCGGCCACCTGCCGTTTACGTTGTCCAGCTACGATATCGGGAGCATGGGCAACGATTACCAACCCGAGAGCGAGGCGATAGCGGCCATGAAGCTCGCGATCGCGGCCGATGGGCTGGAGCGGCAACGCTTGATCAACTTGGCGATGGCCTGGCAGGAGCTCGCCCGCATGCGGGCGCCCCCGACGTCCGGCGGCGCCGACGAGGCGGCCTAGGCGAAGTCTGGCGGGCACTCCGGACAGCTATCGCCGATCGAGTCCAGCATTTCTGCGATCGCCACGGACGCTGCCTCCAGCGAGACGCCAGGCGGCGGATCCCGGCGGGCGATGTCGAAGGCGCGTTCGCGCGCATGCGGGTCGGCCAGGTCCTGCATCCAGCCGTGCTCCTCGCATTCTCGGATGGCGCCGGCCTCCTGCAGCACGGAGATCGCCCAACCGCGCAGCGTTCGGATCGCCGGCCGTCTTTCCTTCGCCATCAGCATCGAGACCACTCCTGCCTGGACGAATCCTTCCGCCCGCCTGCTCGTTCCGGGCGCTTAGCACGGAGCAGGGATTCGCGATCGGCAGGGCTCGCGCTTGTCCACGTGTTCCGCGTACCTGTGCAACACTTGAAGAAGCTCGCACGAAGCGGCCGTAAAAAAGCCGATACATAAACGATGGCGCGGCTGGGTTCGCGGCTTCCTCTCGGGACCACGAGGGGCGAGATCGTCGCTTACGCCAGGCCACGCGCGCTCGAAGAGAGCGCCAAATTCATAGGGAGATACGGGAAGTTCTGGACTCTATCGGCGATACCCGTCCAGACCGTTCTCCCGAAAACTCTTGACCCGGCCGGCGTGCGTTGGGAGTCTCTCTTGAATAGCCGCGCATTCAGGGGGTCTATCTCACTCGGAAATGGCTGTCTGGCGGAGGCGATGAATGAGCAATGCCCTCGTCGTTCACAAGAGTCATCTACCGAAAGCTGTCCTTGGTCTTCGGGCCGCTCAATACGTCCGAATGTCTACGGACCGGCAGCAGTATTCGATACAAAATCAGGCTGCTGTGATCGCGACCTACGCTCACGCCCATAACTTCACGCTCGTACGGACCTATAAGGATGAGGGTGAGAGCGGACTATTGATTAAAAATAGAGCCGGTCTCCTACAATTGCTTGAGGACGTTGAAGGCGGACAGACCGACTTTGGTCATCTCCTGGTGTACGACGTAAGTCGATGGGGACGCTTCCAGGACGTCGACGAAAGCGCACATTACGAGTTCATGTGTAAGCGCGCCGGCATCAAGATCGCCTATTGCGCCGAACAATTCGATAATGACGGCAGCATGCTGGCGAGCATCGTCAAAAACATCAAACGAGTGATGGCAGCCGAATACAGCCGCGAGCTGTCGGCGAAGGTATACGCAGGCCAGTGCCGATTTGCTCGCCTCGGCTACAAGCCTTGCGGCGTGGCTGGATATGGGCTGGTACGAGAGCTTGTCGACGAGAAGGATCAATCAAAGGGGGTGATGAAGAGTGGCGACCGCAAATACCTCACGACCGATCACATCCGAATCCGGCCGGGCGATACGAAGGAGATTGCCGTCGTCAGGTGGATATTTGAACGTTTCCTGGAAGTAAAGTGTGAGACAGTTGTTGCCTGGGAGCTGAACAAAGCGAAGGTGCCCACGAGGCCAGGCAAGCCGTGGACGCGAGTGATGGTTGGTGCCATTCTTAGAGACGAAAGTTACATCGGGAATCTTGTATTCAATCGGCGATCATGGAAGCTTCGCCAAACTCGCACGTACAATCCTCCCGAACAGTGGATCAGAAGTGAAGGTTGCATCGAACCAATCGTCGATCGCGATATCTTTGTAAGAGCCAATAAGGTCATCAGAGAGCGTCGCGTCGATCTTACCGATGAAGAGATGCTCCTGCGGTTACGCAAGACGCTGCTCAAGGAAGGACGTCTTAGCATTAACATCATCGACCGGACGCCGGGCTTGCCCTGTGTGGCGACCTGCCAAACGCATTTTGGCAGCATGCGGAATCTCTATCGGCTGCTCGGGTATACTCCGAAGCGGAACTACGAATTTCTTGACTCCCGTAGGATTTGGTCCGAGCAGAAGACAATGCTTGCGTCTCGAATTGGTACTGCAATTAGAAAGGCCGGTGGTCGGACCAGCACAGGCGGGTGGACAGACTCAATGGGTGTGAACGGATCAACCTATATATCCGTCAGAGCAGCGCGCTGGACTCCTGGGAAGTTAGAGAGTCATTCTCCACATTGGACGATCCAATGTGACGCACACGTACCCGCTGGATGGATCGCCGCCATCAGGCTGTCTCCGCACAATCAGGCCGTGCTTGACTACGTTCTGATGCCAACCGATGGCACTGTGAAACGGACTATCAGGTTTTCGGAGGCCGCTCGCGAACGCCGCGCAATAATGTGCTTCAAGACGCCCGATGCACTTGTTCGAGCAATCACCCGGCGACTAACCAAGAAAGCCCGTGTTTCCCGAGCCAAGTCATCGCCACCGAGCAGACGAGTGAAATCAAGCCGCCCAAAAACCAAGAACGTCGGCGTCCGGCATTGATGGAGCGCAGATACAGGAATGCTCCTAGTAGCTTCCCGTAGTTCCTCCTGAAGTCTCCATTGAGCTTGGCAATCTTTGATAGGTCTGAAGAGGTATCGTATTCATCGGTCACGATGCTGGCTCCCGGTGGCGGCTACCAGCACCCTATTAACCACTGTTTTGCCCGACGCTGCAAGTTAAATTCTGCTTACCAGAAATTTGTGAAGTGCTGGTCAGCGCTATTCAAGCCGGAGACCACCCCTAGCCTCAGCGTCTTCACGTCCACTCGTTTTCCGGCAGCGAGCCGGGCTGCGGCTTCAACTCCTCGCGATCAGCCTCGACGATAGCGATCTCGTCTTCAACGGCCTGAACTGACTTGGAAGCATCGCGATATCCTCCTGATCGCGGCTGACACGATTCATCGGCTCTGCGAGCACGGCCCGAGCCCGTCTTGGCGTCGCGAAGTTCGCCGCATCGATTGCGGCCGGTTCGCCGGCGGGCTCTGGCGAATGTCCGGGCGCCGGCGGTCCAGCACGCCCTTGCGCAACCACGTCTTTGACGCTCGCAGTCTCTCCCGAATAGTGGTTTCCGGGCTAGCTGAACTCAGTCGAACCGCCGCGGTACGGACTCGTGTATGCCAAGTGGTGTGGCAAGGCGGGCATCGCGAGACTTCCCCCTGTCCCGATCAATCAAAGCACAAATTGCGGCTAACCAGTCGGGGCTTTTTCGGCAGCGCCGCACCACGACTATGCGACCTTCGTAGGACGGACGCACTGATTCCCTAAAGGAGCTCTAGTCGCGAGCCACCGAAGGCGCGTCGTCGTGCTTGAGGTGTCGCTTCCGGATGTTGTAACTCACCAGCCAGATCACGCCGACCGCGATGGGCACGAAGGCTGCGGTTAGGAACGAGGGCTCTACATGCAGTCCGACGTCGTGCGCGCCCTTGGCCAGATAGCCAAACAGGCTGACCACGTAATATCCGATCGCCCCGACCGACAATCCTTCGACCGTGCACTGCATCCGAAGTTGCTGCCGCGCGCGCTCGTTGATAGCGTGCAAGAGGTCACGATTCTGTCGTTCAATTTCGACGTCGACACGGGTTCGCAACAGATCGGCGGCACGCGCGAGCTTGACCGACAGGGTCGCCTGACGATCCTCCACGGTCGCGCAAGTTCGCATCGCAGGCGCCATGCGGCGCGCCAGAAACGACGACCAGGTCGGATAGCCCGAGACGTCGTTGCCCTCGATGATTGACAATCGCGATTGGACCAGCTCGTTATAGGCCCTGCTGGCCCCGAAGCGAAACAGGCTGGCGGTCGCGCCTCTTTCGAAGGAGGCGGCCAACGCCGTCAGCTCGGCAAGCAGATGGTTGTTGAATTGCAGCCCCGCACCGCTTTGCATTTTTTCGAGCGCCTCGACGAGACGGCGGTCGATGCGATCAACAGACGGTGCAAGCTCAAGGGCCGCCGACAGGCCAAGCAGCGCCAAAGGACGGTAGGTCTCTATTTCCAGGAGCCGTTGCACCAGCGCTCCGAGATCGTGCGACGTCAACCCGAGGTCGCAGACGAGGATCTTCGTGAAGCCTTTTTCGTCCACGCGGAAGTCTGAGGCGGCAACGCCTGCACCGCTCTTTGTGGCAACCATCGCCAGGCTATTCTTGTCAAAAATCTGTTCGGCCCGCTTGGTCGGCGAGGCCTCCTGCTCCACTTCTAACCTGATGGCGACCAGCAATTGTCCGGACTGCCGCAACGCGCGGATCAGCGATCGGACGGCATCATCAACTTTGCCGACTTGGTGAGCGGCAGGACGATTTGCGTTAGTCCAGAACCAGGTGAATGTCGTAAATTCCGCATGCTGCTCCCAGCGTAGCGTCGCGGGACCGATGACAATCTGATGATGTTTCGCCGATTGCGCAGGCGGCGGAAGATTGCGGTCTACGCAGAAATCGATAAAGCGGCAGCGATCGCTTGCGGCCGCCTCGCCCTGCGCAAGAAAAGCCAAGTGGATCACGCTGAATGGCGAAGCAAGGCGCGTGAAAGGGCGCGCGTGCACTTCGCCGAGCACGGCGTCGCGTTGCGGATGTGGCGTGAAGGTTCGCAGATCCAGTTCATCGATCATGTATTGACGCCTCGCTTCAAGTGAGCAAGCAACCGTCAACCTCGACGCGGGAGGCATTGGCGGTGCTGGAAAACGGGTGCGCGGCAAGGCACCGATCAACTCACGTTGACGATCGACAGCGAGGTCGCCTTCAGCTCGAGAAAGAGGTCTTGAGCGAGCAGGATCATGCCGAGCAGATTGAGCGGGAACGGCCTCATCCCGCTTTCGGCTGACCCCGTCAAAGACGTCCGCGGGGTACGGTCCGGTGGCAAAATGCCGGCATTGTGGATCAATGCTTGTAGCGATCGCGAACAAGCCGTTCCCGACCTCGGGGGTAGCGTGCGACACCGTCCGACCAATGCCTTGATCGACCTAGACACGGTTGTCTGCCTCCGAATCCCACGGACATCGCCCGCCACCGAAGGATTGCCGCGCGCAAATGAAGATACGCCGGCCATCTTCTGAAGACAGGTTTCCAGCGGCATGACCGATGGAAAGCAAGAGCGTCTTCCGCTTCTCCCAGCGGGGTGCAGACAGTCGAGCTCGGGTGCGACAACCGCATTGTCGATTGACAGATCGATGACCAAGCGCAACTCCCGTCTTGTTGCTGACGCCCAACTTTCTGGCGCGGAGAGCCGGTGCAGGATTTGGGCCAGCACTGTAGAAGGGCAGGCTCGCGTGTTTTTTGGCGCAATGGGGTGTTCGAAGACAGTCGGAGGCGGGTTTCAGACATGAAGCGCGCTTGCATTCTGACAAGAATGCGCTCGTGATCAGGCCACAGGGAATTGCCTGTTTCGGCAAGATGATGGCTCGCCCGGCCGCTGCCATCGTCGGGGGGCACGCTGTGGTCGGATTTGTCGATGCAGTGTCCGGAGAGTGACCGCGCCCGGACCGGGGCAAGGCCTGGCGATGGGCTCATAACGTCACATCGAGTGAGGTTATCGCCTTCTACACACCAAGTAGTTTTTCTCTCCTCTACCCTGGCTCGCTACGACGGCTGAATACTTGTTGAACTGATCCATTCGCTGCCTTTTCTATCTATCCTCGTCGCTGATCGCCTGCCGCGATTGGCGCTCGACGGGGACGATCGTGGCAAGCACTTCAATCCATTCGGAAGCGTTCTCGCGTGGCGCGCGCATGCTGCGCGCCGCGTTGGGTCCCGCGATAACAGCTTCCTCGAAGACGTCAGCACTCCGACGTTGAGGTCGACATCACGCTCCAGGCCCATCGCCTCGGATGCGCATGCCTGTCACCGCGATCAGCCCGAACAAGGTATGGTAGGTCGATTGGCGCACGCCGTCGGCTGGCATAGCCAGCGTTGCCGTCAACAACGCATCGATCTTCGCTGTAGACATAGGGCTTGCCGCGCTTCCAACGGGCAGCATGCCGACAGGAAGATGGAAGTTGAAGAGTATTTGGGCGGAAGCCGGCTGTACCGGCGGTTGAGCAATGCCACGCGCCGTGCCGAACGAGCCTCTCTTGGAAGAGACGAGCGGCATAGCACTCGGCGAGCTAAGTCGGCATAGTTCGCCGGGCGTCATAAACATCGCCCCTCACGACCAGAGCCTACAGCGTCGGTTCGAACTGGCAGTGCACGAGCATCTCGGACACGGACGCGTTGTTCGGCAGCATGAGTGCGGTTTCCACCAGGCGGGCGATGTCGCCTGGCTGGCTCATCTCGTGGCGAGGGATCTCGTCGTCGTTCAGCGTCATGTCGGTGGCAACGTAGCCCGGGCAAATCACCGTTGCGCGAATGCCGGCCGCACGTCCTTCCCGGCGAATGCCGTGGGTGAGTGCGACCACCGCGAATTTGGTCATGGCGTAGCCGACATTGCTACCCACGCGCTTGCCGGCGAGGGAGCCCAGATTGACGACCCTGCCGTGGCCACACACGGCAAGATGAGGCAGAGTGGCCCTGACGAGGCGCAGAGGGCCCTTCACGTTAACGCGCCACATGTCGTCGAGGTCGTCCTCGCCCTCGTCGCAGACGCGAACTTTCGGGTTGATCCCCGCCGCATTGATAATGGCATCGACGCCGCCCCATCGTGCGACCGTGGCATTGACCCACGCGATCGGGCTTGCGGCATCTTCCGCGTCATAGCGATGCGTCATGAGGCGATCGCTTTCCGCAAGACGGCTCGCATCGCGAAGCCCCGCCGATACGCGGAAGCCCGACGACAGCAGCCGGTCGACGACGGCGCGTCCGATGCCGCGCGAAGCTCCCGAGACCATGACGATCCGATTGCCGACCTCCAACATCCGAGTCCGTCTCCTATAACTGAGCCAAGTGCATCACGAAATGTAAGGGAACGCGACCGGTAGCGAGTAAGAGAAATTCGCTCTGCCGGCATCGGGCGTGCTTATGGCTGGCAGGCCAGCGCATCCGGCCGGGATATTGGATGTCCTTATGAGGGCAGAACAAATCTGCTGTATGCCTACATCGGCCCATGCACGTAGTTTTGGCTGCCTGCAAAAGAGCCCCCGCAGATGGGATTTTCGGACTATCGAACGGCGTTGGTGACGGGCGCATCCTCGGGTATCGGGGCTGCGACGGTTCGGCGGCTCTGCGCCGAGGGGCTCGAGGTTCATGCGCTGGGGCGAGACCATCGGCGATTGGCGAGGCTCTCGGCTGAGACGGGCTGTCGAGCATGCGCGCTCGATGTGAACGATCTCGCCGCCCTGACACGGCTTGGGGGCTCGGCCGAGTTCGACGTCCTCGTCAATAGTGCCGGTCAGTCGCGGCGCAGCAATATCCTGGATACTGCACCGGACGATGTCGACACGCTGGTCGACGTCAATCTGCGCGCGGTCCTGCATCTGACGCGGCTCATCGTACCCAGTATGGCACAGCGCAACCGCGGCCACGTGATCAACATCTCGTCGATCGCCGGCCATTATGCCTTCGGCGAAAATGCAACGACATTCAATTCATCGGCGGCCTATCACGCGACCAAGTCGGGCATTCATTCGCTGTCGCAGCAATTGCGCATCGATCTCTACGGAACCTGCATTCGCATCACCGAAGTCTCGCCCGGGCGCGTGGCCACGAGCATCTTCCAGAACCAGAATGCCGCCGACAATCCGGATGCCCGCTTCGTCGGCGCGTTCGAGACGCTCCAGTCCGAAGACATCGCGGAAGCCATTGCCTTCGCGGTGGGGGCGCCGGCGCGGATGAACGTCGCGATGATCGAGGTCGTCCCCACGTTCCAGGTCGTCGGCGAACTGCGATTCGCCAGCCGATCCGACACCACGCGATTGAGAGAAATGACAAGTGGAGCCGACAATGCCTGAACTTGCAAACCGCCTCAAGACCGTGAAGGTGTCGGCCTCGGCGGCGATGACGGACAAGGCGCGTGAGCTCCGTGACGCAGGTGTCAAGATCGTCGGCCTATCGTCCGGGGAGCCCGATTTTCCGACGCCGCCGCATGCGATCGAGGCCGCTCATCGGGCGGCACTTGCCGGCGATACCAAATATCCGGCGCAGCCGGGGACCGCCGCCCTGAGGACCGCGGTGCAGCGCAAGTTCAAGCGCGAGAACAATCTCGACTATGCTCTTGACGAGATCCTGATCGCCAACGGCGGCAAGCAGATCATCTTCAACGCGCTGTTTGCGACCTGCAATCCCGGCGACGAGGTGGTCATTCCGGCCCCCGGCTGGATCACCTATGCGGACATCGTTCTCCTCGCGGAGGCGACGCCGGTCGCCGTGCCCTGTCCTGAGAACAACCGGTTCAAGCTCCGCCCGGCGGACCTCGATGCGGCAATCACGCCCAGGACGAAGTGGTTGATCCTGAATTTTCCCAACAATCCGACCGGGGCGGCATGCACGCGCGAGGAGATGCGTACGATCGCCGACGTCATGTTGAAGTACCCGGACGTGTGGATTCTCACCGACGACATCTATGAGCATCTCACCTATGATGGTTTCGAGTTCTGTACCATCGCTGAGGTTGAGCCACGGCTGAAGAACCGCGTCGTGACCGTCAACGGCGCGTCGAAGGCCTACGCCATGACCGGCTGGCGGGTCGGCTATTGCGGAGGTCCTAAGGACCTGATCGCGGCGATGAATAACGTCCATGGCCAGGCGACCGGCGGTATCTGCACGGTGAGCCAGGCGGCGGCGGTTGCGGTCCTGAACGGTCCGCAGGATTTCCTGAAGGAGCGCACGGACATCTATCGTGATCGGCGCGATCTCGTGGTCAAGCTTCTGAATCAGATCCCCGGCATCACCTGCCACAAGCCCCAAGGGGCGTTCTACGTGTTTCCGAACATCGCCGGCTGCATCGGCAAGACCACGAAGGGTGGGCGGCGGCTGGACACCGATGCCGACTTCATCTCGGCTTTGCTGGAGGAGCAGCATGTTGCTGCGGTGCACGGTGGCGCCTATGGCATGAGCCCGTATTTCCGCATTTCCTACGCGACCGATATCGGATCGCTCAAGGAAGGCTGCCGGCGTATCGCAAGCTTCTGCGAAAGCCTGCACTGACCGGGTATTCGAAATGCAAGGGGGAGGGCGCCCGGACGCTCGGCGAACGCCGTAACCAGCGGCGTTCGCAGGTCAAGATCGGAGCAATATCCCGAACCGGTTGTCATAATCGTTCCTGATGCCCCTAAACGAAGATGTTCTTGGTCCTGTAGAATGCCAACGCATAAGCTTTGTTCTAAAGAGGGGTAGTCTTGGTATCGCACAGTCGAGGACGGCCAGCGATGACCACCAGTGACGAGGCGGTGGCAGTTTTGACTGTTGAGGCGCCACCGGTCGCCCGGGAGAGATCGCGCTGGCGCTTGGCGTTGCCCGTCGGGGTTCTCGCCATCCCGATGTTGGCTTTCCTGACCTATTTCTTCTTCTATCCGGCGCTCGCCCTGCTGTTCTCGAGCATCCAGACGCAGGACAGCCGCGGCATCATCGGCCGCCCGTTCACGCTGGCGCATTATGCACGCCTCGTTAATGTCGAACTCTACGCGCGCGTGCTTTGGACGACGCTGCGGATCAGCATCATCACTTCGGCGCTTGCGACGGTGCTCGCCTATCCGGTCGCCCTGGTGATGGTCAAGAGCCGTCCGATGGTCACGCGGGTCATCACCTTGATCGTGATCGCGCCCTTGATCGTCAGCGTGGTGGTTCGTGGATACGGCTGGCAGCTGGTGCTCCAGAACGGCCCGAAGGGGATGTTGAATTGGATCCTGATGACGCTGCATGTCGTCGACGCACCGATATCCGTCCTCTACACCGAAACGGCCGTCGTGATCGGATCGCTGCACGTGTTCTTCCCGATGATGGTTCTGCCGTTGGCCTCCGCGCTTGGCAAGATCGATCCCAACCTGGAGGACGCGGCTCGCATGCTCGGGGCGCCTTGGTGGAAGGTCTTTCTTCGGGTGACGCTGCCCTTGAGCATGCCTGGCTTCGTGGCGGGCTTCACGCTGGTCTTTTCGCTCACCGCCGGCTCCTTCGTCATTCCTGCGATCCTGGGCGGGGCCTCGGCGGTAATGCTCGGCAATTTGATCGAGCAGCAGATCTTCGTCGTCTACGACTGGCCGTTCGGTGCTGCGATTGCCGTTGTACTCGTCGGCCTCGTTCTCGCGGTCAATGGCGTCTCGATGTGGCTTCTGGAAGGCCGGCGTCTCAGGAGGCCTGATTGATGGACGAGCGGTTTTCCGGCTTCGGTGCCTTCATCCTCTACACCATCACGGCCGGCATGATGCTGTTCATCCTGGCGCCGCTGCTCCTCGTCATGGCTGCGTCGGTCTCCGATTCCTATTTCGTGACCTTTCCGCCGCAGGGCTTCACGCTGAAATGGTATGCCAAGGTTCTCCAGGACCGCGACTTCCTCGAAGCGATGCGGCTCAGCATTTTGCTCGCGCTCGGCACGACGGTGGGCTCGCTGCTGTTCGGTGTGCCCGCGGCCTTCGCGCTGGTGCGCGGACATTTCGTCGGCCTCGCGGCAATCAAGGGTTTCCTGCTTTCGCCGCTGATATTTCCGGCCCTGATAACGGGCCTCGCGCTGCTCCAGGTCCTCAACAAGCTCGGCTCGACGGACGCACGGCTGAATCTTCTGATCGGCCATATCGTCGTGACCTCGCCCTATGTCATCCGGACAGTGGTTACCAGCCTGCAATTAGTCGACGAGAATCTGGAGGATGCCGCACGCACCCTCGGGGCCAGCCGGCTGCGAACCTTCTGGCGGGTGACGCTGCCGCAGATCGCCTCTGGCGTCGCCGCCGGCGGACTGTTTGCTTTCATGGTTTCGTTCGACAACTACCCTGTCACGATGTGGCTGGCGAACTCCGAATACTCGCCCGTTCCGCTGGTCTTGATGCGGCAGCTCGTCAATGTTTTCGATCCGTCCGTGCCGGCGATGTCGACCATCATCATTCTGATGGCAATGGTCGGCGTCTTGATTTTGGAAAAATTGGTAGGTCTTCGCCGCGCGCTGGCCGCCTGATTTGCTCTTGTAGATGGAGATAGGACCATGAGACTGACGCGTAGGACTCTCATCAAGGCCGGTGCATCCGCGGTCGCTTTCCCGACCATCATCAGCCGGGCCTGGTCGCAGGACGCCAGGCAGCTGCATGTTGGCGTTTACAACTCCGCGCTGGGTAAACTGATCCAGAAGGAGGTCATTCCCAAGTTCGAAGCCGAGTTCAAATGCCGGGTCTTCACGATCGAAGGCGCGACGCTCTCCAACATCGCCGCGCTTCGTGCAACGCGCGATACACCGCGGTTCAGCGTCATGATGATGGATGACGTCGGCATCCCCCAGGCCAAGCAGGAGGGCCTGATCGGCAAGCTCGACGCCGACAAGATCCCCAATCTGGCGAAGGTTTATCCGCGATATATTTTCGAGGACGGATACGGCGTCGGATTCTCGATCTCCAGCGCGGCGATGTTCATCAATCCGCAGGTGACCAAGCCGCTCAAGAGCTATGAAGAGATCTTCGATGCCAAATATCGCAAGCAGATCCTCCTCAACACGCCGAAGAATACCCAGAGCGTGCTGATGCTCATCGTTGCGGCCTCGCTCGTCACGGGCAAGCCGTTCAAGGAGGCGCAATATTTGGTCGATCAGGGCTGGGACAAGCTGGCGACGCTCAAGCCGAACGTGCTGACGATCTACGACAGCGAGGCGCAGGTGCTCCAGGTCGCGCAGGGGCAGGCGATGATCGGCGGCATCGAATATTCCAAGGCGATCTATCCGCACACCGCGAAGGGTCTGCCGCTCGACATGACCTTCCCGAAGGAAGGCGCGTTTACCGGCATCAACAGCATGACGATCGTCAAGAATGCACCGGAGCCGGAACTCGGAGCTGCCTTCATCAACCGTATCCTAGACCCGGCAGTCGCCAAGATGCTATCGGAGCAGACGCTGAGCGCGCCCTCGGTCGGCGGCATCGACTTCAAGCCTGAGACGGCAAAATACCTCGCTTATCCCGATACGAAGGCAACCGATCTCGGGCTCTTCACGCCGGACTGGAATTTCATCGTCCCGCGCCGCGGTCCCTGGCTGGAGAAATATAACGAGGTGTTCACGAGCTGAGTGGAGTCGTCATGAAATCTTCTGAAGTCAGGCTTGAGCGCCTCGGCAAGGAATACGGCCGCATGGTCGCGGTCGACAACGTGTCGCTCGCGATCGAGCCCGGGCACATGGTCGCTCTGCTCGGTCCGAGCGGATGCGGCAAGACGACCTGTCTCCGCATGATTGCGGGCCTGATCCGCCCGACATCCGGCGACGTCTTCGTCAACGACAAGAGGATGACCGGCGTGCCGGTGCATCGCCGCAACGTCGGGATGCTGTTCCAGAACTATGCCTTGTTCCCTCATCTGACTGTCGAGGAGAACATCGTATTCGGCCTGGAGATGCGCGGGATGTCCAAGGCGGATGCTGCGAGGAAGGTGAGCGAAGCTCTCAGTCTCGTCCAGCTGTCGAACTTCGGAAAGCGCTATCCGGCCCAGCTCTCCGGCGGTCAGCAACAGCGCGTCGCGCTGGGGCGTGCCCTGGTGATCGAGCCGGCAATGCTGCTGCTTGACGAGCCGCTCGGGGCGCTCGACAAGGGGCTTCGCGAGAGCATGCAGGTCGAGCTGCGCGCCCTGCAGCGCAGGCTCGGCCTGACCACCATCATGGTGACCCACGATCAGGACGAAGCGCTGACCATGGCTGACAAGATCGTGGTGATGCGCGATGGCAAGCTCGAGCAGGTCGGCTCGGCCACCGAAATTTACCAGCGTCCGGCTTCAAAATTCGTCGCGCAGTTCATCGGCGCCTCAAACCTGTTTGAAGGTCCGGTCGAGCAGCGCAATGGCAGTGGAGCGGTCATTCGCGTGTCGCCCGAATTGAGCCTTCAGGTCGAGCAGCTTCCAGCATCGGCGAGCGACGCGATGGTCTCGATCAGGCCCGAGGCGATCATCGTCGAGAGGGCTGGTCAGGCCTCGGCGGCGCAACCTGCGAACAGCGTGATGGCGCGTGTCGACCAGGCGATCTATCGCGGTTTCGTCAGTCACTATTACCTCAGGACGCCGAGTGGCGGGCAGATCATCGTGTTCGAGCAGAATCAGTCGCAACACGCGGGACTTCGATACGCTGTGGGCGAGGAAGTTGTCGCGCGGTGGGAGTCGCCGAGCAATCATATCATTGCCCGTCACTGACGCGCGATACGGGCGCAGCGGGCGCGGGCAATCGACATCCCTTATACCCATAGACGAACATCGTCTTGGATCGACTTGGGCTGTTTGGTTAGAACTGGAGACGGCGGCGCCGCAGGCGTTGGACCAATGAGGCCCTTTTGTCGATTAATCAGCCCAGCGCTCCCCTTGTCGGCGCGATCGAGAAAAGCCCGAAGATCAGCCTGATCGGCACGCTCGCGATGCTGGTCGAGGCACCGGGTGAGTTTGACCTGATTCAACAGGGACGCATCTGGGCGCTCGCGGATGCTGCGTCGTCGTGGCCGAATGTCCAGGAAGCCGTCATCGGCGTCACCAATGTGATGCTGGTATTCGAGCAGCCGCCTGCTGATATCGGCATGCTCGGCGCTTCGATCGTCGAGCTGTGGCATCGCTTGCCCGGCCGCAAGGCCGACGGCAAGGTCATCGAAATTCCTGTGATCTATGGCGGCGAGCTCGGCTTCGACTTGCCGGCGGTCGCGAAGCACACCGGACTGCCCGCGCGCGAGGTCATCAGAATTCATAGCGAGGGCGATTACACGGTCTGCGCCGTCGCGAGCTCGCCGGGGTTTGGTTATCTCCATGGTCTCGATCCGCGCATCCACATGCCGCGCAAATCAGTGCCCTCGCTCAACATGCGCGCGGGTTCGGTGACCATCGGCGGGATGCAGACCGGCGTCGCGGCGCTGTCGAGCCCCAATGGATGGAACGCGATCGGCTGGGCCTCTGTCGCCATGTTCGATCCGCAGCGCGAGCAACCGTCTCTCATGCTGCCGGGGGACCGTGTCAGATTCAGGATCGATCGGATCGAGCTATGATCGAGATCCTCGCCAGCCCCGCCTTCAATACGATCCAGGATCTCGGCCGGCATGGTGCGCGCGGCATCGGTGTGAGCACGTCCGGCGCCATGGATCCCGTCGCGCTCGCGGCCGGAAATGCACTGCTCGGCAATGAGGACGATGCGGCCGGCATCGAGATCCAGACATTTCCGTTCCGCCTGCGTTTCCAGGAGGACACGACATTTGCGCTCACGGGCGCCGATCACGTCTCGACGCTGGCCGGATTATCCATGCGCCCGTGGTGGTGCAAGCGGGCGAGGGCTGGCGACATTCTCGCGATCGGAACGCCGCGCCGCGGTGCGCGCGTCTACGCGACGTTCGGCGGCGGCCTCGACGTTCCGCGGGTGCTGGGTTCGCGCAGCACGCATCTGCGCGCCGGCTTCGGTGGGCTCGAGGGGCGAAGCTTGCAGACGGGCGACGTCATTCCGGTCGGCAAACCACCGCGAGAGGCTGCCCGCCGTTTCGACTTCGGCGCCGCGCCGCCGGACGTCGCGATCCCAGGCGCCGGCCCGCGAGATGACGGCGTGCTGCGGATACGTGTCATGCGGGCCGGTGAATATGATCTGTTTTCAGAGGCGATGCAGGCGAGGTTCTGGTCCACTGCGTGGAAGGCCAGTGCCCGGAGCGACCGCGGCGGATACCGTCTCACCGGAGACAAGTTGACATTGGACGCGCCGATCGAGATGCGCTCGCATGGCGTCGTGGCCGGCGTCGTGCAGGTGCCGCCGGCCGGCGAGCCGATCATCCAGATGAGCGACGCCAACACGGCAGGCGGCTATCCCAAGATGGCGGCCGTGATTCAGGCCGATCTCTGGCGCCTGGGCCAGGCGGCGCCAGGATCATTCATCACCTTCAGGGATGTGAGCTACCAGGACGCGGTCGCGGCCATGGCCCCCGTCAATGACTATCTCGCCAGCTTGCGGGCTGCCGCGGATCTTTATCGACAGCTTTGAGTGAACGTCAACGAGAACAAGAGCAGGGTGCGAACATGAAAGTCGGCATCAATTCGGACATGGGCGAAGGCTTCGGCAATTATCGCATCTGCGATGACGAGGCGCTGATGGGCATCGTCTCGTCCGCCAACGTGGCGTGCGGCTTCCACGCCGGGGATCCCATGACCATGGATCGCATGGTCCGCTTGGCAAAGCAGAAGGGAGTTGAGGTCGGTGCCCATCCGGGCCTGCCCGACCTGCTCGGGTTTGGCCGCCGCGTGATCCAGATGGATGCCGCCGAACTCGAGAAGCATATGGTCTATCAGATCGGCGCCTTGCAGGCGATCGCGGCCAATGCCGGCCACCGCGTGACCCATGTCAGCTTCCACGCCGCGATGGGCAATATGGTCAACGCGGACCCCGACATGGCTGATGTCGTCGCGCGCGCGATCGCGACCATCAACCGCGATTTCATCGTGTTCTCGCAGCCCGACGCCGAGATCGTGCGCGCCGCGCGCGGGGTCGGCTTGCGCGTCTTGACGTTGTTCCTGGCTGATCGGGCGTATGACGAGAACGCCCATCTGGTCTCCCGCAAGCTTCCCAATTCCGTCATCACCTCGCAGGAAGCGGTAGCTGAACGGGTCAAGCAGTTCCTGGACAGTGGAACCGTGAAGACCATCGAGGGCAAGTCGATCAAGATCGAGGCCCGCTCGATCCTGATCCACAGCGACACGCCTGGATCGGTCGATCTCGCCCGCACGGTTCGCCGCGTGATCGAACAGGGCGGCGGCGAAGTCACGCCTGCAACTGTACTGCTCAATTGAGCGGGTTGCCTGGCGCGAGCGGAAGGATGCGCACGATCGGAGTGCCGTATCCGACCATGGCGCCGGTTTCCGCGATCACGGCATCGACGACGCCCGCGGTGGGCGCAACGACGGGTGCATACAATAGCCCGATCTTCACCAGGCCGAGCGTCGCGCCAGCCTCGATGCGCTGGCCGGGCGCGACGAACGGCTTGTCCTGCCAGGGATGGGCCGCACGGAAATGTCCCGCGACATCGGCTTTCGCCATGACGAAATGATCGGCGGCAGGGGCGGTTGCGGCGGCACGCGATGCAGACGCTGCCGTGCGGAGCCTTGTGTCCACAACGAGCTTCAGGGTCAGTCCCGACTCCTCGATCTCGATCGTGTCGACGCCGGAGTTTTCGAGGATCTGCGCCAGCCGCGCGATATCGGTTGTCTCTATCGGCATGTTCGGGCCTCCTCGACAAGACGCATATTGGCCCGCAGCCGGTCGAGATATGCCGACATCTCGCCTTCGGCTGCAAGCGCATCAGTGTAGGCGCTCTGCTCGAACCGCAGCTTGCCGCCGAGCCGCGCCTGCCCGACGCGCCACAGGTCGGCCCCGATCACGGTCGCGATCTTCGGATAGCCGCCGGATGTCTGCGCATCTCTCATCTGGATGATGGGCTGTCCGTTGGGGGGAATCTGGATGACACCCGGAACGATGCCGTGCGAGCGCTTTTCGACCGGCGCTTTCGGCTTCACCGCGGGGCCTTGCAGGCGGTAACCATAGCGATTGCTTTGCGGCGTGATCGTCCAGCTGCTGGACCAGAACAAGTCCTGCGCCGTGGCGTCGAACGCCTCATACTCACCGGCAACGATGACCCTGACGATGGTCTCGTCCGCAGCATCGTTCGTTCGCGCCAGCGTGATGCCGGCGGGCTCGATCCCGAGCTCGCCAAAGACTGCGGTCGACGCAGCGCAGGGCAGGATGTCGCCCGCCTGCAGCGGCCGTCCGTGCAAGCCGCCGAACTCGCCGCGAAACTGCGTGCTGCGCGAGCCCATCACCATCGGCACGTCGATGCCGCCGCTGACGGCCAGATAGCTTCGTGCGCCGTGAGACATCGCCTTGATGTTCAGAATATCTCCGGCGCGCGCGTACGAGCGCCACCACGGCGGAATGGCGCGTCCTGCGATCTCGGCCTCGACGGCGGCGCCGGTGAGCGCAAAAGCGATGTTCCGATCGAAGCGGAGCCTGAACGGCATCATCGGGATTTCGACGGCGGCGGCATTCTCGTCATTGCCGAGCATGATGTTGCCGGCGCGCAGCGCGACATCGTCCATCGCACCCGAGGTGCCGACCCCGAAGCGGTACTGGTCGAAGCGCCCGAGATCCTGGATGCTGGCGGGGCCTGTGACTGACAGGATCTCGATCACTGGATCACCCGTTCGATCTCGAAACGGATCGTATCGCCCGGTGCGAGCGCGGCTGGCGTCGGCCAGGATGGGTCGAAGAAAGTCCAGCTCGTGTGTCCGATAGCGTGCCAGCCGCTGGGGCCGGGAGAGGCGGAGACGCCGGTCTGCAACCCGCCGATCGATACCGAGCCGCCGGCGGAGCGTTGCAACGGTGTCTGTCGTCGCGGCATGGTGATGCGCGGGTCCATGCCGCCAAGATAGCAATAGCCGGGATGGCTACCCAGCGCGAAGACCGTGTAGAGCGGCGCGGCATGGATCGCCACGACGTCATCGACGGACAGGCTGCAATGATCGGCGACGGACCGGAGCTGCGATCCGATCTCGCCGCCATAGGTGACCGGTAGCCTGATCTCGCGACCGCCGATGACGAGGCCTTCCGCCCTATCCCAGCCGTCGTTGAGAGCGGCGATCAGGGCGTCGAGTTGGCGAGGAGGCGTTGCGAAGGTCAGCATCAGGTTGGTGATGCCTGGAACGGCTTCGCGAATGCCAGGCCATTTCGATGCCGTGGCGGCCAGTGCCCAGATGCGTCGCTGCTGCGGCAGGTCGAACGCCCCGGGGGCCTCGAACAGGAGAGCCGATGTACCGAGCAGGCTGATCCGCGGCCGGTCGGGCACGGTCATTGTGCGGCCATCTTCGCATTCATCCAGTGTTCGAGATGGTGGATATCGAAGCCGCCACGGCAGAATGTCGGGTCCGAAAGGATCGCCTGGTGCAAGGGCACGTTGGTCCGGATGCCTTCGGCGCGCAGTTCGGACAAGGCGACGCGCGCGCGGGCCAGGGCCTCGTCGCGAGTGCTGCCGTGGGCGATCAGCTTGCCGATCAGGGAGTCATAGTGACGCGGTACCGTGGCGCCCGCCGCGATATGGGAGTCGACGCGAATGCCGATGCCGCCGGGCACGTCCCAGCGCGTCACCGTGCCGGGCGACGGCGTGAAGGTGGCGGGATCTTCGGCATTGATGCGAAATTCGACGGCATGGCCGGCAGGCGCGATGTCGCCTTGCGCGATCCCGAGGTGCTCGCCGCGCGCAATGCGAATCTGTTCCTTGACGATGTCGATACCCGTCGTCATCTCGGTGACGGGATGCTCCACCTGGACGCGCGTGTTCATCTCGATGAAGAAGAACTGCCCGTTCTCGTAGAGGAACTCGAACGTGCCGGCGCCGCGATAGCCGATCCGCCGGCAGGCTTCGACGCAGCTCGCGCCGACCTGCTCGATCAGCGTGCGATCGATGCCCGGCGCGGGAGCTTCCTCGACGACCTTCTGGTTCCTGCGCTGGAGCGAGCAGTCGCGGTCACCGAGCCAGAGATGGTTGTCGTGCTGATCGCACAGCACCTGAATCTCGATATGGCGCGGCTTCTCGAGGAATTTCTCGATATAGACCGCAGCGTTTCCGAAGGCCTTGCCGGCTTCCGCGCGCGTCAGCGCAAGCGCCTCGTCCAGCGCCTCTTCCTTGCGCACGATCCGCATGCCGCGGCCGCCGCCACCGCCGGCGGCCTTGATGATGACGGGATATCCGATGTCCCGCGCGATCGCGCGCACCTCCGCCGGATCATCCGGCAGCGCGCTGTCCGGCCCGGGTACGCAAGGCACACCCGCCAGCCGCATCGCGCGCTTGGCGGCAACCTTGTCGCCCATGGTCCGGATGCACTCCGCGGGAGGGCCAATGAAGGTGAGACCGGCGCGCACGACCCGATCGGCGAACTCCGCGCTTTCCGAGAGAAACCCGTATCCCGGGTGGATCGCCTGGGCGCCGCTGACTTCGGCCGCGAGCAGGATCGCCGCCACGTTGAGATAGGTGCTGTTCGCCGGCGCAGGTCCGATGCAGAGTGCCTGATCGGCGAGTGCGACATAGCGCGCGTCGCTGTCTGCTTCCGAGTGAATGACGACCGTCTTGAGACCCATGGTCCGACAGGCGCGCTGGATACGGAGCGCGATCTCACCGCGGTTGGCGATCAGGACCTTGTCGAACATCAGGATGAACCCGCAGGACCGATCCGGAACAGCGCTTGCCCCGCTGCGATCTCGTCACCATTTTCGGCAAGGACCGCAAGCACGACGCCGGACGTCTCGGCGGCGATATCGATGAAGGTCTTCATCGCTTCGATCGTGCATATCTTTTGCCCGGCCTCGACCCTCGCGCCGACCTCGACCAGCGGGGGCTCGTCCGGCGCTGCAGACCGGTAGAACACGCCGTGCATCGGCGCGGAGACGACGATATCGGCGGGGGCGCCGGGCGCTGGGCCGTCCTTATGATTGGCGGAAGGAATTTGCGGATCGCTTCCGCCGGCAGGGCGAGCCGGGGCCGGCGGCGCTTCCGCAGACGGGCGCTTGAGGATGCGGATGCGGGTTCCGTCTTGCGTCAGATCCAGCTCCGCGATCGACGAGCGGGCAACCAGATCCACGAGTTGTTCGATCTTGGCGAAGTCCACGGTCACGCTCCGCGTTGACGGCCTATCGCGCTCGGGGCCTCACGCATTACTCAGCCGGCGGCCTGCTCTTCTGCGCGAAATTGAGGCCGCCGACGACTTGCTGGGTCGGCAGGACCTCCATGAAGGCGACGTTCATGCGCGCCGGCGATCCAATCGCAAAGGCGATCGAATTGGCAATGTCTTCGGGCTGGAGAGCATCATAATCGTCGAAGAAGCGGCGCTTGGCTTCAGCCAGATCGCCCAGCAGCCGTCCGAAGACTTCGGTCTCGACCCGTGCCGGCGATATCTCGGTGACGCGAACCCTGGTTCCGTAGAGATCGACGCGCAATTGCTGCGACAGGGAGTGAATGCCGGCTTTCGTGGCGTGATACACGGTGTTGCCGCCGGCGAATGCATAGTGGCCAGCGATGGAGGAGATATTGACGACGTGGCCGCGGTCGCGACTTGCCATGCCCGGCACGACGAGGTGCGTCAGGTGCAGGACCGCGCGCAGATTAACGTCGATGAGCGCGTCGATATCCTCTGGCGTGGTACCCAGGATGTTGCCGCGCCGGGACTGCCCGGCATTGTTGACGAGGACATCGAACTCGGCCGACTTCGCCAGTGCCGCAAGCGCGTCGAGATCGCTGATGTCGACGGCGCAGGGCTGGCATCCGGTCTCCGCGGCCAAGGCGCTCAAGCGAGCGGCGTCGCGTGCCACGGCGTGAACCTGGAGCCCTTCCGCGCTCAGGCGCCGAACCGTCGCGGCCCCAATCCCAGAGGACGCGCCCGTCACCAAGGCCGTCCGATAATCCGAAAATCCCATCCGCGAGGGCTCCTCTGCTACCGTCCGACCCGCTGGTGGCGTCGGCTGTAACGCGAGCGGAGGACGAGTTCAGCACTAGCTATAGGCCCCTCAGGTTCCCGGTGGTAAGAACAATTCCTTCTGATCCCATAGCTTCAGCCTATTGCTGCTGCATTGCTCCCCGTCTGGATATCCGGAGACGCCGTATTGGATACGAAACGTTTGGAGGCCTTCATCAAGGTCGTGGATCTCGGCAGCATGACGAGCGCGGCCAAGGTGCTGAATGTCGCGCAGCCGGCGCTGAGTCAGCATATCGCGAGCCTGGAGGCGGACTTCAAGTGCAAGCTGCTCGATCGCAGTGCCCGCGGGGTCAAGCCCACCGAAGCAGGACGAATCCTCTACCGCTATGCCAAGTCGATCCAGCGGCAGATCGAGGAGGCCAGGCGCACCATTCTGGACAGCAAGCCGGAGTTGACCGGCAATGTCACGATCGGTCTGGCCCCGCTCAGCTCGGCGGCGTTGCTCGCGACCCCGCTACTGATGCAGGTGCGTGAACGCTATCCCGGCATCGTGCCGCACATCTACGACAGCTCCGGGGTCATGCTCAGCGAGATGATCCTGAAGGGGAGCATGGATATCGCTGTCCTCTACGGCGAACGCCCGGTGACCGGTCTCGACTACAAGCCGCTGATGCGCGAGTACTTTTATCTTGTCGTGCCCCGCAGCATGTCTCCGGAGCAGATGCCTGCAGAGGAAGTATCGGCGACGGAGGTCGCGCAATTCGACCTGCTTCTTCCATATCGGGAGTCCTTCCTGCGACAAACGGTCGAGCGCGTCTGCGCCGAGGTGGGACTCCGCCCGCGCATCGTTGCCGAGATCCATTCCCAATCGACTCTATCTTCGGCGATTGCAGCCGGAGTAGGGGCGGCAGTGCTGCCCATGTCGATCGCAAAGGAATTGCCGAACGTCGACGAACTCTGCATTCGGCGGATCAATGCGCCGTCGGCCTCACAACAGATGTCGCTGTGCATTTCAGATAGCGCAGCGTTGTCCGATGCCGCGTTCGCCGTCTACAAAATATTGCTTGAGATCATCGTCAAGACCTGGGGGCCGCTCGAGCTCCATCTCGGCCCGGCGACTATTGCGATGGGGGGCTCAACGTCGTCTGTGGACACGCCGAAGGACGAGCCATAACGAAACACGATGCGGCAATCCCAAAATCTGAATTTGCCGCGCCAAGGCGGTTGGTTATGGAGGTGTAACGGAAATCGCGGCTGCAAGGAGGTTATCATGGTGCACGTGATCAGGACATTCGATCGGCCCTCTGCCGAGCTTGTCGAGCGCATCAAGAAGTTTCCTCCGTCCACCCTTCACGAGGCGCAGGGGCGATTGGGCGCGCTGACTTCCCGCATCAAGCCGATCTATTCCGGGATGCGCGCCTGCGGACCGGCGCTGACGGTGAGCTGCCATCCAGCTGACAACATGATGCTGATCACGGCGATTTCGCTGGCCAAGCCGGGCGACGTGCTCGTGGTGAGCGCGGGCGATCATCCCGAGCAGGGCGGCTTCGGCGAAGTACTGGCGACGGCCTGCGTCGCCAAGGGCATCGTCGGGCTGGTCACTGATGCCGGCGTTCGCGATGGTCTCGCGGTGCGCGGCACCGGCTTCAACGTCTTCTCCTACGGCCTCTGCATGAAGGGCACTGTTAAAGAGACGCTTGGCACCATCAATCAGCCAATCGTCATCGGCGGGATTACGCTTCGTCCCGGCGATATCGTCAGTGCCGACGACGACGGTGTGGTGATCGTGCCCAAGGAGAACATTGCCGACGTTTGCGTCAAGTCGGCTGCGCGCGAGGAGAAGGAGGCCGGCATCATGAAGGCACTCAAGGCCGGCGGTGACATCCTCGAACTCTCCGGCATAGGCAAGGTGCTGGAGTCCAAGGCCTGCACCTTCGCCTGAGGGGTCACGCGCCGCAGGCGCGCAATAACGAGAAGGACCAACTGGCAGGCCATTCTCGGCTCGGGTACCGCGTCGTCGACAATTGCGCGAAGCTATCGGATGGCTGGCAGCCCACCGACGTCGCCTGCGTCGCAGTCGACAACAAGGATTGCATCTACGTCATCATGGGGGCTCGGTCGATGGTGGAATCGACGATAACAGCCGGCGTTCTATCGTCTGGAGCGTACCCGGCGACCGATCTACCTTGGCTTCCCTCGTCTACGTGCCAAAGCTCAGAATCGCTATCGTCCCGCCCACGTGCGACACATCCGGCAGGCCCTCGACCGGTACGTCGAAAGCTTTTGGTTTCCAGAGGACGCATGGTGAGGAGCGATACTTGAGCTCGAATCGTATTTACGATTTTACGATGGTCGCGCCCGGCGTCGCCCACCGGGAATTCACCCGACCGGCTGGTACAGTCTAGGAAACCATCGATCGACCACGGCTGTGGGGAATCCGAGCTTCACCGGCGAGCGCGTCGTGGGTGAAACCAGGTAGCCCTTCTCAATGAGGGCATTCAGGACCGTTCGCGCTTGGCGTTCTTCGTAGCCCGTAAGAGCAGGCGCTTTACCCCGTGCGTACTCTCCGGCCATCACCGCTTCGCGCAGCAAAGGCCAAGAGCCCTTTGGAAGCCGCTTTGCACGCGTTTCCTCTTCGGTCCAGATTTCCATACGCCTCAGTAATTCTTCGGGCTCCAGGAGCCCGGCCATGAAGTCGATTTGATCGACGCACGTGGTCAGGAAGAACGTACAGAATCCGACAAGTCCCGACATTGTGAGATTACCACGGCCATCAAGGTCGCCGCGCCGCGGTTCGTCCGCTGCCTGCAGATTTGCTTTGTAATCGGCGACCCGCCGCGCAAGTCCCCGCGAAACGGCCCAAAGCTCGGAGCCGACATCCAATTCTCGCAAGAGCGCGTGCGAGAACAGGCGTGTCACGCGGCCATTGCCGTCCAAAAACGGGTGAATCCAAGCTAGGCGATGGTGTGATGCTGCAACGCCGATAATCTTGCGCAGCTTCGAAAGGTGAGGGGACGAATATCCTTCGGCAAAACGCTTCAGGAATGCGGGGAGATCGGCTGGATCGGGCGGGATGTGACGTCCCACTCTCACTTGGTCCTTACGAAGTTCGCCGGGGACAATCTTGATCTTCTCTTTGGTCGTGGGATGGTCGACGACCAGCAACTCTTCGGGCAGGCGCCCGCAGAAGTTTTTGTGCGTCCAGATAATGAAATCGACGAACAGCGCGGGCGAGGGGGCTTCGCCGCGATCAATCATCCGCTGGACTTCAATGTGAGCACGCGCCTCCAATTGCAGATTGCGGCGCTCGGGCTCCTTGGCCAGGTCGTTGTTCAGTGCTCGATCAATGTCGATGGGCAGTGTGTTGTGGCCTTCGATGAGGTTGGAGTAGTAACAGTTCATCGAACGCACCAAGTCGCCTACCGAGGCCCGCATCACCGGGTGGAGGCGGCCAGCCAGTGTGTTGGCCTTAGCGACCAGGTCGGTCCCCAGATCTTCGAGTTCCTGCCGATCTTCGGGCAGGAGGGGTTCCATTGCTGATACATCCATTTTTGCCGCTTTCATTGCCGCTAAATATATAGCAATATCAATGGTTATGTAAAGTTTGTGCCGATTTATTTGCCGCTTTTATTGCCGTTTCAAAGGCAAAAAATGGAACTCTTGTTTCTTAAGGCCAATGAACCTATCCATATTTAGGGCCAATGGCCCTACGAGTTCTTTATGACCCTCGTCAGAACGTCGGAAGCTTTGAAGGATGCGCGCGCTAGGCTTGGATTAAGCGCCGGCGCCCTGGCCAAAATCGTGCGGGTTGAAGATGGGCGCACGGTGCGTCGATGGGGAAGCTGGCGAACGCGAAATCCCCGGGCCCGTCATCGTCATTCTAGAAACGGCAATAGGCTATCTCGACAGTATCAAGCTGATCGACAAGCAGCTGGCCATGTTGCGCTCGGGCAAAATGACCAGCGGCGAAACTACGCGTGCCGGCAGGATCGACCAGACCGACACCGACATTGAGCGTCTCACGGCCTCCCGAAAGAGCCTTGTAGAAGCCCTGGAGATACTGACCAGGCAGCCTGCCAAAGACGGTTCGGACCGAGTTCACTGGTACACCCTGCAGCGGGCAACACCGCTGTTTGACCCGGCACAAAAGAATGAATGGTCAATCCCCGGAGAACTGAGCCCTGAAGCTGCATTGGCCTATTTTGCCAAGCATGAGGGCTTCGATGAAGGGCTCGAAGTCGCCGACGACGAAGGGCCTCCTACAGAATTTTTCCTTGAAAAGCGGGAAGTCCTACGCCGTCAGGTTGGCGCTTCGCAGCGCCTCAGCGCGGGCCGCGCGATCGAGACCTATGCTGTGCGCCCGACGTCTCAGGCATAGCCGATGACTACTGCTATCCCCGAACCACTGTCCTGAAAAACAAGCTCGACCTTACCGACGCGGACGAGCTCGACGCGTTCGAAGCGGAAGTAGGTGACGGCTGGGCCGACGAAGCACTCGCGGCCGGCGATCTGGATTTCACGCATTTCAAGGCGATCCACGGGCACCCTATTCCAGGACGTCTATGACTGGGCCGGGGAGACTCGAATCCTCTAAATGTCAAAGGGCGGGAAGGGTGCTGCTATCAGCACGTCCAAGGTCATCGTTGCGATCGACCGGTACGCGGAGACGGCGCTTGGCAATCGAGAGTACTTTTTAAATAGGCCTTGCAGTATTGGCGAAGCCGGCGGGCGAAAGCCCCAGGGTAGAGTGCTCGGTATCGGTCGCGTATACTGGTCCGATGAAGAAATTACTTGAATTTATCACTACGCACCGTGAACGGTTTGAGGTCACGCAGAACAATGTCTTTGCGTTTTCCTGGAGTAAGATCACGCGCAGGCTCGCGTTTTTGGAGATCCTGGAGAAAAACTACATTGAGGCCAGTGCAGCCTTCATTGCGAACTCGGACGCCGCTCGACAACTGATAAAGCCCGGCACTCATCCGGTCGGTCCGGAGCTGGCTGCGCTGCACGAGGCAGCCATCCCTCTGGGTGCTGAGGTGCATCTGCAAATCGAATCTTACTATCTCTTCGCAAAGATTATCCTGGATGATGTCGCCAGGGCCATCGAATACTATTTCGGTGCGGCGCGAGGCTTGCCGCTAGATTCGCATGACGATCTCGCACGAAGCTTAGCGCAATATTCGGCACAAAAGGACATCACCGTTGCCCCGGAATTGGTCGCAGCCATAGCTGATCTGAAGCGTCGGATTTCGGATGTGCGCGATTATAAGTTTTCGCACGAGAAAAGCCCGCGCACGATGACTGGCACGATGTGGGGAGAAGACCAGCTCGCGCGTATCGTGATGATGCGTATTTATCCGCGGGGAAGCGACCCAGAGCAGTTCGACACGGAGCCGCTAATGATCTTGCGGCAATCAATCGACGATTATCTCGACCGTGTAGTGGACTTCGTCACCGGCAATGAGGCAAAGACAGTCTTGAAGCTGGAAAAGGCGCAGGCGCAGCTTGATT